>JANXYB010000138.1 GCA_025350325.1 Acidobacteriaceae bacterium | reverse complement strand
ACAAAGCGCGGATTATGCTTCAAATATCTGCCGACAAGTCTTCGCGGTTCAGAGACCAAGCGAAAGACCCATTCCAGGCCATTCTTCATCATCCAGCGTGGTGCCTGCGGCTTCGAACCTGCGAGAAAATCGAAGGCCGCTCCTACGCCGAGCATCACCACCGGAACGCGATTGCGATGATTGATGATCCACGCCTCTTGCTTCGGACAGCCTAAGCCGACGAACAGCCATCGCGCTCCCGATGCAGAGATTTGCTGGACGATGTTTTCGTCTTCTACCTCAGTGAGAGGCCTGAAGGGGGGAGACATTTTGAATACGATATTGATGCCGGGATATTGATTTTCGACCTTGAATATGAGGCGTGCCAACGTGGACTCGCTTCCCCCATAGAATCCAATCGGTATGCCTGAAGCGTACGCTGCCCGGAGCAATGCTTCGGTTGCATCTGGCCCATAGACGCGACGTGCATTGCGATAGCCCATCGCCTTCAACGCCCAGACCAGCGGCATTCCATCGGGATTGACCATGTCGACGGTATTCAGATCCGCGCGAAACTTCGACATATCGTGAGCTTCCATCAACATGTGAACATTTGCGAACATCACAGTGTGCGATTCGCCTGTTTCTGCCCAGGCGACACACTTATCCACGACCTCGTCATAGCTGCTTACAGCTAAGTTGACCCCTAAAATATTTGCCATTGCATCCTTTTCAACTTGTACGCCCAAGCAAGTCGAGGTACCCAGCCCCATAAACGCTTAGAGTTAATAGTTCGATGCGGTCCGAACCTCTAACGTAACTTTGGTGAGGCACCCCAAGGCACAATAGGTACCGAACCGGAACGTTAGTTAGGGGTCAAGGCCTACTTCGTTTCCAAATAACAACAAAGTACTCAATATCGGTTCACGAGTTGTGCAACGGTGCGTATCTCGTCAGCATCCTACCCTAAAGGTTCATTATAATTTTTGAGCGTATTCCGGTCTGCCCCCAGCAGGGTAAGACGGTTAACACGCCTTCTATATTGCTAAGTTTGGGGTGCACTGCATGGACACTTCCGTTGAACAGCTTCAAAGCGAACAAGATAAGCAGACGCGCTTTACTGCCAACGGATCAGAGCCTGCCCTGTCGGACTGCCTGGCCACGATTCTTCAAACCCTGAAGACCATGAAAGACGGGGATTTCAGCGTCCGTCTGCCGGTGTCATGGACGGGGCTACCCGGAAAGATCGCGGACAATTTCAACGATATCGTGTCGGCCAACGAACAGATCGCCTCCGAACTAAAGCGAGTCGGCCGGGCAGTCGGTAAAGAGGGGAAGACTCGGGAGCGCATCCGAGTCGAACATCGTCGTGGCGCCTGGGACGATATGGATGTGTCGGTCAATACTCTAGTCGAAGACCTGCTGCGACCGACCACCGAAGTAACCCGCGCAATCGCTGCCGTTGCTCAAGGCAACTTGACACAAACTGTCAGACTCGACGTGGACGGCCGTCCTTTAGAGGGCGAATTCCTGCGCTCGGCAAACATCGTAAACACCATGATTCAACAACTCGGCGTATTTACCGCTGAGGTAACGCGCGTAGCTCGCGAGGTGGGCACAGACGGCAAGCTCGGCGGTCAGGCGCAGGTGCCTGGCGTCGCCGGAACGTGGAAGGATCTCACAGACTCAGTAAACTCCATGGCCAGCAACCTTACCGGTCAGGTGAGAAATATCGCTGAGGTCGCGACGGCGGTCGCAAGCGGCGATCTATCCCGCAAAATCACTGTCGATGTGCGCGGCGAAATTCTTCAGTTGAAGGAAGCCATGAACACGATGGTCGATCAGTTGCGATCGTTCGCATCCGAGGTCACCCGTGTCGCTCGCGAAGTTGGAACAGATGGAAAGCTGGGAGGGCAAGCGGTCGTCCCCGGCGTCGCAGGAACATGGAAGGATCTGACGGACTCAGTCAACGCCATGGCCGGCAACCTCACCGCACAAGTGAGAAACATTGCCGAGGTCACTACGGCCGTTGCGCGTGGCGATCTTTCGCGCAAGATCACCGTGGATGTCAAGGGAGAGATCCTTGAACTCAAAGACACCATCAACACGATGGTCGATCAGCTCAATGCATTCGCCGGCGAAGTAACGCGTGTCGCGCGTGAAGTTGGCACAGAAGGAAAACTTGGTGGTCAGGCCAACGTGCCTGGAGTTGCGGGAACCTGGAAAGATCTGACAGACAAAGTCAATTTCATGGCCGGGAACCTGACGGGCCAGGTGAGAAACATTGCTGAGGTTGCAACCGCCATCGCGAATGGCGACCTTTCGCGCAAGATTACCGTGGACGTGCGCGGCGAAATCCTTCAACTCAAAGAGACGCTCAACACCATGGTTGATCAGCTCAACCGTTTTGCCGGTGAAGTAACGCGCGTCGCTCGCGAAGTTGGCACAGAAGGTCGCCTCGGTGGACAGGCCAACGTGCCCGGAGGCGCCGGAACGTGGAAAGATCTCACGGACTCTGTCAATTCGATGGCCGGCAACCTTACTGCTCAGGTTCGCAACATCGCTGAAGTTACAACCGCCGTTGCGCGCGGCGATCTGTCGCGCAAAATTACCGTCGACGTTAAGGGAGAAATACTCGAGCTTAAAAACACCATCAACACGATGGTCGACCAGCTCAACCGGTTCGCTGTAGAAGTCACACGCGTCGCGCGTGAAGTCGGCACCGATGGAAAACTCGGCGGCCAGGCGCAGGTTTCCGGCATGGCCGGTACGTGGAAAGATCTCACCGACAACGTCAACTTTATGGCTTCCAACCTTACCGGCCAGGTGAGAAACATCGCTGAAGTTACAACGGCGGTGGCGCGCGGCGACTTGTCACGCAAAATTACCGTCGATGTTAAAGGCGAAATTCTCGAGCTTCGGAACACCATCAACACGATGGTCGATCAGTTGAACGCATTCGCCGGTGAGGTAACCCGCGTAGCTCGCGAAGTAGGCACCGACGGAAAGCTGGGTGGTCAGGCGCAAGTGCCGGGAGTCGCAGGAACCTGGAAGGACTTGACCGATTCGGTAAATTTCATGGCCGGCAACCTCACGGCCCAGGTTAGAAATATCGCTGAAGTTGCAACTGCCATTGCCAACGGCGATCTCTCGCGGAAAATTACGGTCGATGTACGTGGTGAGATTCTGCAGCTCAAAGAGACACTCAACACCATGGTCGAGCAGCTCCGATCATTCGCCGCAGAAGTGACTCGTGTCGCGCGCGAAGTTGGATCAGAAGGCCGTCTCGGCGGGCAGGCAAACGTACAGGGCGTAGCCGGCACATGGAAAGATCTGACCGACTCTGTGAACTCGATGGCGGGCAATCTTACCGGGCAAGTCAGGAATATCGCGGAAGTCACCACCGCCGTTGCGCGCGGTGACTTGTCGCGCAAAATCACCGTCGACGTGAAGGGTGAAATTCTAGAGTTGAAAGACACCATCAACACGATGGTCGATCAGCTTAATGCATTCGCAGCCGAAGTCACACGCGTCGCGCGCGAAGTAGGCACCGAAGGCAAGCTTGGCGGACAGGCGCAGGTTCCCGGTGTCGCGGGAACGTGGAAAGACTTGACGGACAATGTGAACGTCATGGCCTCGAATCTCACGGAGCAGGTACGCGGCATTGTCAAGGTAGTCACAGCGGTTGCCAACGGTGCCCTCACTCAGAAGCTCACCGTCAACGCGAAGGGCGAAGTTGCGGCTCTCGCTGAAACCATCAATAACATGACCGACACCCTTGCCACCTTTGCTGACCAGGTCACGACGGTCGCGCGCGAGGTAGGCGTCGAAGGGCGCCTCGGCGGTCAGGCCAACGTGCCGGGCGCGGCCGGTACATGGAAAGATCTCACCGGTAACGTCAACCTGCTCGCCGACAATCTCACGAACCAGGTGCGAGCTATCGCAGAAGTGGCGACCGCTGTGACCAAGGGTGACCTCACACGTTCAATTCAAGTTGAGGCGCGCGGCGAAGTGTCAGAACTGAAGGACAACATCAACACGATGATTGACAACCTTCGACTGACTACGGACCGGAACACCGAACAGGATTGGCTCAAAACAAATCTTGCTCGCTTTACCGGAATGTTGCAGGGGCAGCGCGATCTCGGCACGGTTGGCAGAATGTTGTTGTCGGAACTCGCCCCCCTCATCCACGCGCACCAAGGCGTCATCTACCAGATGGGGAGCGACACCGCGACCACAGACGGAAGCCTTGTTCTGCTTTCCACCTTTGCCGACACGCCTGAGGGCTACTCTCGCGAAGTCAGAGTTGGCGAGGGTCTTATCGGCCAATGCGCTGCGGAAAAGAGGCGGATGCTCATCACAGAACTGCCTGAGAAGACTGCGCCGATACGTTCGGGACTATTCGAAGCGGTGCCGCAAAGCGTGATCGTATTGCCGGTCCTTTTCGAGGGTCGAGTCAAAGCAGTAATCGAACTGGCAAGCTTGCATACCTTTACCGCGTCGCACCTCGCATTCCTTGAGCAACTGACTTCCGGCATCGGCATCGTGCTCAATTCCATTGAAGCGACGATGCAGACCGAGGGGTTGCTGAAACAATCGCAGCAACTGGCCACCGAGTTGCAGACTCAACAGAAAGAGTTGCAACAGACCAATGAGCAGTTGGCACAGAAAGCTCAGGAACTGGCCGAGCAAAACTACGAAGTGGAACGCAAGAACCAGGAGATTGAACAGGCACGCCGCGCGCTAGAAGAAAAGGCACGCGAACTGGCACTTACGTCCAAATACAAATCGGAGTTTCTCGCCAACATGTCGCACGAGTTGCGCACGCCTCTCAACAGCATCCTTGTGCTGGGGCAGCATCTCGCCGAAAATCCCGACGGAAGCCTCAATGCAAAACAGGTTGAATTCGCGCGTACGATTCACGGCGCAGGTACTGACCTGCTCAACCTCATCAGCGACATACTCGATCTCTCGAAAATAGAGTCGGGCACCGTCTCTGTCGAAGCTGAAGAGACTTTTTTTGGAACGCTACTCGAAACTGTTGCTCGGCCGTTCCGCCACGAAGCGGAGAATCGCAAGCTCACCTTCGAAGCGACCAACGATCCGCGCATGGGACGCAGCCTCGTTACCGACTCTAAGCGGGTTCAGCAGGTTCTCAAAAACCTGCTCTCTAACGCTTTCAAGTTCACTGAGCAAGGGAGCGTTAGACTAACCGTCTCGTCTGCTTCTAGTGGATGGACCTCCGATCATCCGATTCTCAGCGGAGCGCGATCGGTCATCGCATTCCAAGTGAGTGACACGGGCATTGGCATTCCGCCGGAAAAACAGCGTATCATCTTCGAAGCTTTTCAACAGGCCGACGCTGGCACCAGTCGCAAATACGGCGGCACAGGCCTTGGTCTAGCCATCAGCCGCGAACTTGCCAACCTGCTCGGCGGCGAGATCCAGCTCAAGAGCGTGCCCGGCGAGGGCAGCACCTTCACCCTGTACTTGCCTCAAACCTACGTCGGCCCAGCAGCACTGAGCGTTGAGAACAACAAAAGTGCGGGAGCAGCCCCCATGCCGATGCTTTTTGCAAAAGTCGCAACGGCAGAGCAGGAAGCGCGGATCGAGGATGACCGCAACAGTCTCGAAGAGGGCGACCCGGTCTTGCTTATAGTTGAAGACGACCCCCATTATGCGCGTGTGCTGTGCGACCTATCGCGTGACAAGGGGTTTAAAGTCCTTGTTGCGATGACTGGGACCGAGGCTTTATCGTTGGCGCGAGCATTCAATCCCACTGCGATTTCACTCGACGTATTCTTGCCCGACATGCTTGGATGGTCGGTTTTGAATCACTTGAAACAAGATGCGGGAACGCGTCACATCCCTGTCCAGATGCTTACGATGGACGAAGATCGGCATCATGGACTCGCACGCGGTGCTTTCGCGTTTGTGACGAAACCAACGTCGACTGAAGAACTGAATGCCACACTCACACGCATTCGCGATTACTCCCGACGTCGTCGCAAGCGGTTGCTCCTTGTCGAGGACAGTCCCGCCGCGCAAATGAGTACGCGCGAACTGCTGGCGGGCGACGATATTGACATCGAGATAGCGGCCACGGGTGCTGAGGCTTTGAATACGCTCGGTCGTGGAGGATTTGACTGCACAGTGCTCGACCTCCGCTTGCCCGACATGACAGGCTTCGAAGTACTAGCGCAGATTCGCGACAACCCGAAATTGAAGGACATGCCGGTAGTCGTGTTTACCGGCAGAGATTTATCCCCGGAAGAAGATGCTCAACTGCATACCCTGGCTCGTAGCGTCGTGGTCAAGGACGTGGAGTCTCCAGAGCGCCTGTTGGATGAGACTGCACTCTTCTTACACCGCGTCGTCGCGGAGCTACCAAAAGAAAAACAGGAGATGCTAAACCAGTTGCATCGATCCGATGAGGCCTTGACCGGACGCAAAGTGCTCGTTGTAGATGACGACGTGCGCAACATTTTTGCACTAAGCAGTGTTTTGGAGCGTCGCGGCATGACAGTCTTGTCGGCAGGCACAGGTCGCGAAGCAATCAATATCATCGAGTCGACAAAAGACCTCTCCATCGTGCTGATGGACATCATGATGCCGGAGATGGATGGATACGAGACAATGCAAGTAATTCGTCAGAATCCTGCGCTTCGTAGATTGCCGATCATCGCACTGACAGCCAAAGCGATGAAAGGCGATCGCGAACGTTGCCTTGAAGCGGGAGCATCGGAATACCTGGCTAAGCCAGTGAACACCGAACAGTTGCTTTCAGCGTTGCGCATGTGGCTTCACCGATAGAGGCAGTGCCTAAGGATTCCAGAAGAGAGATATAGATGGCAGATACAAAAGTAAACATTTTGATGGTCGATGATCAGCCGGCTAAGCTGCTGAGTTATGAGGTTATTCTCGCGGAGTTAGGCGAAAATCTCATCAGGGCGTCCTCACCAAGTGAGGCCCTTAACATCCTGCTCAAGACCGATATTGCAGTCGTCTTGATGGATGTCAGCATGCCGGAATTAGATGGATTCGAACTAGCAGGCTTGATCCGCCAGCATCCACGATTTCAAAAGACTCCTATCATTTTCATTTCCGGGGTGCACGTTACAGATTCAGACAAGATACACGGATATCGCAGCGGCGCAGCGGATTATATCTCTGTGCCCGTCGTTCCCGAAGTGTTGCGTGCAAAGATTAGAGTCTTCGTAGAACTGCATAGAAAAACGCGCATGCTCGAGACCCTGAACGATGAACTTGAACGGCGCGTGACGGAACGTACCAATGAGTTGATGCGAAGCGAAGAACTGTTTCGCATGCGAGCGGACTTGCTTGAATTAGCTTCAGAGGCGATTGTCGTGCGCGACTTGACCGGCGCGATTCTATTCTGGAATGCGGGGGCAGAAAGCGTTTATGGATGGAATCGCGAAGAGGTCTTGGGGAAGGACATTCACACTTTGCTTCGAACCGTTTTTCCAGTTTCTAGAGACACGATAAAAGCAGTTCTCCGCGAACGAAAATCGTGGCAAGGGAACCTGCTTCAAAGGACAAAAGATGGTTCTGAAATCATCGTTGCATGCCGTAAAACGATGAATCACGAAGGCGACGCGGTATTGGAGGTCAACCGGGACATCACGGCCCAATCAAAGGCTGAAGAGGTTTTGCGTGAGACCGAGAAACTTGCAGCAATGGGCCGGGTGGCCGGCATCATCGCGCATGAAATAAACAATCCGCTGGCGGCTATCACTAACTTGTTTTTCCTGCTGCGCAATCATCCTTCGCTCGATGATGATGCGCGCCAGTGCGCCATCCTGGCCGAGCAAGAGTTGGAACGCGTATCGCATATCACCAAACAAACACTCAGCTTCTATAGAGAGTCGAAGACACCTATTGCTGTTACGGTAACTGAGTTATTGGATGATGTGATTGGACTTCAGGAACGTAGTCTTCAGACGAGCCACATTGACTTGCGGAAAAGATATATCTCCGCTTCGATAGTGCATGGGTTCCCGGTTGAACTACGCCAGATTTTCCTGAATTTGATTGGCAATGCAATTCAGGCCATGCCCACCGGCGGGATTCTACGATTAACAGTACGAGAAGGAACGGATCCAGTACTACAAAGACGTGGGGTCGCAATATCAATCATTGATACGGGCGATGGCATTCAATCACAAGACGCCAAGCGCCTCTTTGAACCATTTTTCAGCACCAAATCAACTAAGGGCACCGGACTTGGACTCTGGATCAGCAAAGGGATCGCCCAGAAATATGAAGGCCGCATTTCTTTCCGCAGCCTCCGAAATGAAAACGGATGCGTTACATGCTTCCGCGTATTTTTCCCGACCAGCGGCGCATCGGCTGTCATCCCCCAATCGAGCAATGAAAGTGCTGAGATGTCTGACGACAAAAATTCGAAGCGTCATAGCATCCCTATACGCGCGTAGCACGATCTGCCTTGCTGCTTAGGCCGTGCCCTGTTTTTCTGTCCGATCATCAAAATAATCGAAGAGATTCACCCCAATCAGGCGCACGCGATGGGATATCCTGCGTCGCAACTGGTGACCGCTTTCTCGGCATCCTCCGCTGCAACGCGTCAATTGTGGAACTGCTCGTTTCGACAGGCTTAGTTGAAAACGAGAATTGACGCCCTGCAATCGCCGCGATGCGCTCACCAGGGATTACGATCCCTATCAAATTCATGGGATCTGCACCGGCGATGGTTACGCCATTGGGGGGTTCAGAGTGCCGAGACGCTCTGAGGCTGTCGACAACTTCAGGAAGAGAGAATTGCTCGCCGCCGAATCCGCTCACGAATCGCCCACCGCGAATTTCGCCACGATCTTCAAGCCGGCGGAACATGCGCAACAAGACGCCCCACTTGGGTATATTCGATTCGCGAGCCACGAGATCTCTGAACACTATGCCATATCTCATAAGCAGCATCCGAGCCGCTGATTCGATGGCTGCATCATCTCTCCGCGCCGCTTCTAATTCATCCTTCGCTCCGTCATTTGCCCCACTAAACAGACACCATCGCCCAGCCGCACTGCGAATATTTCGCTTGGATGTCGACGCTGCGATTTTTCGGCCATCCATCATTGCGCGTAACTGATCAAATCCATCTGCCGATGCTAGTCCTGCAATAGCAAGTTCCCACAGAGCATGCTGAGCCTTTTCCTTAGTCAGGCTAAGCAGGCGCTGTACGTCTTCGACGAAGCAAGCTCCTCGCTGCTTAAGCAAGTCTCTGACCATCAAGGCCTCTGAGGTGAGGGCCTCTCGTAGCGTCGATTCCTCAACTGATTTTTGAGCGAGCGCATGGGTCAGCCAATCCGCTGAGCCGCGAAGATAAAAAGTGATTGGCGCAGCATTCGTGGGTATGACGCGCCGGGGTGCCGCGCCCTCTCCAGCGCTCCACGCAGGATGAGGAGACACGCGCCCCCATCCCACAGAGCCAGAAAGACAAAGTTGGTCGAGCCAGCGCGGATCGTAGTCCGCTACACGGGAGGGAAGCAATGATCGCTCCCACTCGATCGCCGGCGCTTCAAATCCAGCCAGTTGTGAAAGCACTTCAAGCAAACCATCTTCGCCGGACAATTGAGTCTGTGGCGACAGGTGCTGCCATCCCAAAACCCAATGCATATACGCTGCCGGCGATACGGGCTCGACCTTCTTACGCAGGGCACCCAGAGTGAGTCGATGAATCCTCTGCAGAATACGGCGTTCACACCACTCGATCTCATGATCGGTTGAAGCCGTAGGATTCTCAAAAGTGCCGCGCATCAGCAACCCTTGCATCTCCATAACAACGAATGCATGGAACGCAGCATCTGGATCAACAAACAAACTGCGTGCTAAATGATTTGCCGTGACAGGGCCGCAAATCTGCAACCATCCTTGTACGCAAAGCTTCAACGCATTCGCCTGTGCTTCGCCCTGCTGCTTTTCGTCATAAAGAGATTTAAAGGATGAGCATCTCTCAGTCGCAACCCAGCAGCGGGCCGCTCCATGATCTACTTCCAGTGCACGACCCGAGAGCGCCAACTGCGCGAACAATTCCGGCCAGTGCCGGCTTCGACTTGCATTGAGCATCTGCAATGGCAGGACTACAAGACCCATCAATAGATCATGCAATTCATTTTCGTCGCGAATGTCGGGCCAGCATTCGTCTCTCACTGTTTCAATCGCTCGGCGGTCAAGCTTGCCCGCAGTTTCAAGAACGCTCGCGGGAATACCCTTCCCCAGTGACACCGCGCGTGTGCGCCGCTCTTCTAGGCCCGCATCATCTAGAAATGCGTATGGATTGGCGTTGAGCAGTTCATGTGCGAATTGAGACGGTACCGGCGTATCGACAGCCACGCAACGGATGGTTCCATCTTTGATTTGGCGCAGCACTGACAGCAAGCCTTCAAGGTCCATAGCTTCCTGCAGCACATCCTGCATGACCTCGCGCACCAGCGGATGATCGGGGATTTGAATGTCGCCGACAATGGTTTCAAAGCATGCCGCGGCCTGCGGAAACACGCTGGCCATCAGGTCATCGGATCGGGTGCGCTGTACTTGAGGCGCAATGCGCTTCCCATTTGAACAGCGCAGTAACTGCAGACTTCGTCCCGCAGCCCAACGCCATCGCGCCTTGAAAATTGGTGAAGCGATCGAAGCCTGTTCGAGAAGCGACTTAGCCGTGGTCTCCGTAAGAAATTGAAACACGTCAGACAATGGGAAGCTATGCTGTTCAGCTAGAGAGATGTTGATGCCGTTATCTGTCGCGGCAGCCTGCAACTCAAAGTTAAATCCCCGGCAAAAGCGTTTGCGAAGTGCGAGACCCCAGGCCTTGTTGATGCGTCCACCAAACGGTGCATGCAAAATGAGCTGCATGCCGCCACCATTATCAAAGAATCTTTCCGCAATAATAGTCGTCTTAGATGGAACAGCCCCAAGCACTGCACGGCCTGCCACTATGTACGCAATCAATTGTTGCGCACCGTAAGAACAAACGCCGCATCCCTCCATCAACCACGCAGTGGTCGCGGCTACTTCAGGATGCAGTGGCGAGACGTAGACCGGAGAAACACTTTTTGTGCGCGTTGCAATTTCTTCGCGAAGCTCGCCAACGCCATCACATAAGACGCCAGTTCGCTGAGGTGCTTCACCTGTCCAAAAAGGGACATTAGGCGGAGCGCCATGTGCATCTTCAACCAGCACCCGACCACCCGCTTCAATCCTCTGAATTCGCCAACTCGTGTTGCCCAGTAGAATGACATCGCCCGGTGAAGAGTCAACCGCGAAATGCTCATCGAGGGTCGCAATCTGTATTTCGTCCGGCTGTAGGATTACGTTGAACAGCGCCGTGTCTGGGATCGTGCCTCCATTTGAAATGGCAATCATGCGTGCTCCGCGCCGAGGGTGAAGACGACCGTGAATGCTGTCATGCATCAGGTACGCTCCATAACGACCGCGACTCGATTCGATGCCGTTACACAGGATCGATATAAGTTCATCGAAGAGCTCGCCACTGAGATCCCTATAGGAGTAGGCGCGGCGAAACACGTTGAAGAGCGAATTCTTATCCCATGACTCCGCGCCGCATGCCGCAACCATCTGTTGCATGAGCACATCGATGGGTTGCGGCGGAATCTCGAGCAAGTCAAGTTCGCCCGCCCTCACCTTAATAATCAACGCGGCTTGCTCAAGCAGGTCATCGCGGGTTGTAGCAAAGAGCCGGCCTTTTGGAATGGCGCCGCGCCAATGCCCTGCCCTGCCGATACGCTGCACTGCAACCGCAACTGCGCGGGTGCTGGCGATCTGACATACAAGGTCAATGTCGCCGATATCGATGCCAAGTTCGAGCGATGCAGTGGCGATGAGAATTTTTATGTCGCCGCGTTTGAGACGCTGCTCCGCATCAAGACGCAGACTGCGCGACAACGATCCATGATGAGCCGCGACATTTTCTGTACCGAGCCGTTCGCCAAGTGCAAACGCGATCCTCTCGACCAAACGCCGCGTATTGACGAATACCAATGTGGATCGATGCTGGTGAGTGTATGCAGCGAGCTTGTCGAAAATTTCTTCCCACATGGCGTTTGAGGTGACCGAGTTCAACTCTGCACTCGGCACCTCAATCGCGACATCCATGGTGCGCAACCGGCCGATCTGAATGATGGTCGCCGGTCTGCGATTCGCATGAACACCCGTCAGGTAATTCGCAACTAGCTCTATCGGATTTTGCGTTGCAGACAAACCTATACGCTGAGGCGGGGGCATAAGCCCGTTGATGAATGCGTCAGAAGAAAGCGCGTTCTCGCCGCAGACCAAGGCTTCCAGGCGCTCTAGAGAAAGCGCCAGGTGTGCGCCGCGCTTATCGTCAGCGATTGCGTGGATCTCATCGACAATGACAGTGTGCACATTGCGCAATTGTTCCCGGCTCTTCGCAGCGGTAAGCAAAATGTAAAGCGATTCGGGCGTGGTGACCAGAATGTGCGGCGGATGGCGAAGCATCGCCGCACGCTCGCGCGGAAGGGTGTCGCCGGTTCTAACCCCGGTACGAATTCCCATCGATAGATGTCCGCGCTCAAGTGCCAGTTGCTGGATTTCGGCTAACGGGCCATCGAGATTTTTTTGAATGTCATTTGATAACGCCTTGAGCGGGGAAACGTAAATGACCTGCGTCGTTGCAGGCAGGTGGCCTGCGATCGACTTGCGAAGCAGCGTGTCTATGCAGACAAGGAAAGCCGCAAGCGTTTTCCCCGACCCAGTTGGAGCGGAGATCAGCGTCCAATCGCCTGCAAGAATGCTGGGCCACCCGGCAATCTGTGGCTCAGTCGGAGTTCCAAATTTTGTGACGAACCATTCCGCTGTGACAGCGTGAGCCCACGAGAGCTCAGGGGGGAAGTCCATGACAGATTCTAACTGGTTCGCCTTTTGTTTGCCTAGGCGGCAGTGCTTCAGTAACTAACGGTAGCTTTCGGCGCCGGGGTATTGACGATCCCTGGGCATCCTCAAATGTGATCGCCGAGTTGAAATGGATTACCCGCCTGTGCGGCAATGATGTACCAGCCCGTGGCGCCAATGTGTTTAGTTGGGCCATAGGTGTAGCCAAATCCCGTGTCCATCACGCTGGTTGCAGCGACGAGGCCCACACCCAATGGAATTGCACTGCCATTGACGGTCTGGCCCGCTCCAAGCTCTTCCTGCGCCTTCTCGCACGTGTTCACTAACTTTAGAGCTTGATCAAAATCCCGCTTGCGGCCGTGCAGGTTGTCTGCCCCGGCAACAGTGCGCGCAAGAAGTGCTGCGATCATATGCGCTGTTCCCTCGAGCCAAACTGCATTCGGATCGAACACGGTCGTATTCAGGCTGGCCGAATCGAAAACCATTCCGGTAAAGGATTGACTGCCGGTCAGACTGCTATGCGGAGCGGTCGCTGTGTCAGTCGTCTGTAAGTGAGCGAGCGCCCAATCAATGGTCTGCTTGTACTGGTTGTTGAGCATGGCGAGATAAGACCAAGTCTGGCAATCCTCGGGAACCGGGTAGTAGTTTATCGACACCTGATCCGCGTTAGTTCCCGTGAAGAAATAGCCGTCGATCGCGTTATACATCGCCAGCACAAAGCTCAGGGCATGCCCGGCAAGAGCAGTCCAAGTCATACCGTTGCTAGCCGAGCCGTGATGAGTGAGTTCGTCCAGCATGGTGAAGAACGCGTAGGTGTCGATGTTATGTTCAGTTGACTTACCATTCCCCGAGGGAACAGATTGGTTGAATTGGTTGATGTTTGTGCCGAAAGAATATCCGCCAGGTCCGAGTGTGTTGTAGGTGTTGTTGACAATCCAATTGGCGACTTTGAGAGCTGCGGTGAGATAGGCTGCATTGCGGGTTCGGCGATAAAGTTGTGACAAAGCCATCCCGGCCCAGGCCTGATCGCCGACTGCGCTTGTATAGAAATAAAACGGATATGCTGCGGGCGCGATATAGGCGCCGTCGCTCGACGGTTGATTCACGAAGTAAGCCTGCGCAAACCGGCCATCGTTGAAGGGAAAATTGTTGTTTTGTGCGTACATCAGTCCCTGCCCCAGTACTTCGGCGCGGGCCAGCGATTCCTTAGTTGCATGCAGTAGATATGCGTCAATCGCAACCGCATTGTCGTAAGTGAACGCAGTCGACTCAAGCCCCGCCTGATCGGCATAGCTCTGAACTAGGCGCACCGTATTTCCAGTCGCATAGGCGTCCATCATCTTGTTTTGGAATTGAATAGCATCATGGATGGACTCTATGTACGTATGGGCGTTGAGCGATTCAGGAGCGACGACGGCAGGGGCCGCGAACGCAACTTGTTTCATGCAGAAGGGGGCAACGGCGGCTGCGCCGAGCGAGAAGGAAAAGAATTTTCTACGCGAAAGAGCTTTCATGTTTTGGGTCCTCCGGAAACGAGTATCTGCTCCTCGAAGGAAACTACTCGCCCAGAATGACCGCCGTCAATTCGTGCAACGAGAACACGTCTCGCGAAACGGATTCACCCGGTCTAAACGGAACTTAGGACGCGCGGCGATGCCGTGGCTACAGGCGCTGGATTCTTAGAATGCGCCTCAAAGTCTCTGAAAACCAAACAGCCGTCTACGCCAAAGCCAAGTTCAGATTGTCGATCGCTTCGTCGATTTCCTGCGTGTTTTTAAATCCCACGGTGACGCAATCGACCCCGGCGTTTTGAAATGCGAAGCGCATGGCAGCCTGGCGATCTTCGTGGCGTGTGAAGCGGCCATCCCCGACAAGTTTCATGCTGACTACGCCCATGCCCTCTTGCTTTACCTGCTTCACGTGGGCAACAACCTCAGGCACGATACCAAGGTTGTTGTCGTCAGGGATGGGGCCGTCCATGACTGTGCCGTTGTGATTCATGCGAATCATGGCAATCTCTAGCCACTTGTTCCCTGGAACCTGGCGCAGGGCAGGTAGACCGTGTACCGAAGCGCCGCGGGTGCGAATCGTCTTCTTTTGCTGCGCCTCGAGAATGCCGTCCTGCCAGCGCGTTGTTTCTGCGACCCAATTGGGCGTGTGTTGCCAATGCAGCAGCATGATATCGAAGTAGTCTGTTTGCGAGACTCGACGCATTTCGTCAAAGCGCGTATGCGGATTAACTCCAGGGTCAGTCGTCACCTTGTTCATAAGCTTATAGCTATCACGCGGCTTGCTTTTGAGTGCCTCGCCGAGCATCGCCGGCGTCGCGTAGGCCTCGGCAGTTTCAAAGAAGCGGATGCCGCGGTCGTACGCATAGTGAATCAGACGCGTGAACTCCTGTTGCCCGAGAGCAGCCTGTATATGGCCATTGTTGCTGCCGGTGCCAAAGGCAAGACGCGTGACCTGCAAGCCTGATTTGCCTAGTGTCACAACATCCGTAGCGGTTCGCCGAGCTGCGTGCAGGGGGGCCGTCGCCACGCTCGCGAGCGTGCCCGCAACCAGCGAAGTTTTCAAAAATTCCCGACGCGTAAACTGACTCATTGTCACCTCCGAGGAATGACCGGATGGGCATCCGTGCGGTCATCGTAACACGGGCGCACCTATGTCGTTCTAAGGATCGGCAAATTTGACCTTGCGATATCCAACGTTGGTTATATTAGGGCGCTTATACCGTGGTCTATCCGCCCACAACACACGGGGTTGAAGCGACGTTCATCGGCAATGAGCAGTAGACTTCCTGGTTGGCGACGCGAATCATCCCTGGGATGGCTTGCTACGGTCGTTGAAAAATTGGTGCGCCGAAAACTGCTCTCCGGAACCGCTGACGAATGCTTCTTTCACGGCGGATGTTCGCACTGTGCCCACCGTCACCCGGATCCGGCACCTCGATCCGCTAAAATTGCGATGAGGAAAATCTACAAAATGCCACGCAAGAAACTGATTGCCGCTAATTGGAAGATGTTTAAGACGCCCGCTGAAGCCAAGGCGTTTGTCGATGCTTTTTTGCCCCTTGTTGCCGGGCACACGCGCGATGAGGTTGCTCTGTTTCCCTCGCCCGTGTTGCTGCCTACGGTGATTGCAGCCGCCAAGGGCTCAATCGTCGCCGTTGGCGCGCAGAATATTCACTTTGCCGAAGAGGGTGCCTACACCGGCGAAACCTCCGTCGGACAGCTCATCGCCATCGGCGGAACCCACACTTTGATCGGCCACTCGGAACGCCGGCAGTATTTCGCTGAGACTGACGAAATCGTCAATAAGAAGCTGCACACTGCGCTCAAGCACAACATCATCCCCATCGTCTGCGTGGGCGAAGTGCTCGCGGAGCGCGAATCGGGCAAGACAGAATCTGTCATCAAGACGCAGATCACTGGCGCACTCGCGGGCATCACCGCAGAAGCCGCGGCGCCCATCGTGATCGCATACGAACCGGTCTGGGCGATCGGCACCGGCAAAACCGCTACACCCCAAATTGCCGTCGATGCGCACAAGATCATTCGTGCCGAAGTGGCCAGGCTGCTCGGCGCCGCAGTCGCTGCAAACATCCGCATCCTTTATGGCGGCAGCGTCAAGCCCGATAATGCCACGTCCCTTTTAGGTGAGGAAGAAATCGACGGCGCACTCGTCGGCGGCGCCAGCCTTAAACCCGAATCCTTCGCCGCGATCGCGAAGTATTAACTATGCTCGGATCTCAGGTCTCGCCGCTAAGACCTGGGATCCGTATTTCACTCCTTAGATCTTCTTTTCGCCGCATGTCGGTGATGCGCGTCAACTCAATTGCGGAAATGCGCGCATACGCTGTCGTGAGCAAAACAGACAACCTGCCTGAAACGCGAGCCATCCCATTGCCGAGGGAGGATTCCATGGCAACCAAAAAGTCCGCAGCAAAGGCAAACAGCGTTAATGAGAGCAGTGCGAAAAAGAAGACGGCATCGAAAAAGCCGTCCACTCGCAAGTACTCACTCTCGGCCAGCAAAAACGTCGAGACCGAAATGAAAGCGATGAAGAAGGGCACTCTCAAGTCCGGACGGAGCGGCAAAAAGGTTACCAATCCCAAACAGGCCATCGCGATTGGGCTCTCTGAGGCGAGAAAAGCCGGCAAGAAAGTTCCTGCAAAGAAATCTTAGATGTCCGCTGGCTTAACCATTGCTCTGTCCTTTGCCTATGAAGTCGAATTTCTCGCCCATGCCTGGACCGTGCAATTAGCATAAAAACAGAGGCGCGTATCGCGAGTCGCGTCAGGCGAGCATGGCAAGCAAGAACATTCGACAGAAAGCTAGCAGTTCAAAAGCCGCAGCGAACGCGTCCACAGCACCCCCGACGATCTCCATTCGCTGGCTGGCAGCCGCGCTGGTCATCGTCATACTCTCTGCCTCTGTCTGCGCGTGGTGCACGCTATGTTTTCTCTTCTGGCAAGGTAGTTGGCAGTTGCTATACCATCCGTCAGCGGCAGTGGTGCGCACGCCCGCAAGTGCCGGTCTGGCATTTGAGTCAATTGGATTCGCCACCGACCCCGCAGGCCGGCCACAGTTGCACGGCTGGTGGATCCCAAAAGAGAGCGACGGTCGTTACACGGCGATCTACCTGCACGGAGCGGAGGGCAGCCTCGGCGATACGGTTGACTCCCTTGATCTACTGCACACAGTTGGTCTCAACGTTTTCGCAATCGACTATCGAGGCTACGGGCAGAGCCGCTTCAAACATCCCAGTGAAGCGACCTGGCGCGAAGATGCTGAATCGGCCATAACATATCTTACGGGCACGCGTCACGTTTCGTCGCAATCCATTCTGCTGGTTGGAAAAGACCTCGGTGCAAACCTCGCGCTCGAATTGGCTGCATCCCACCCTGAGCTTGGTGGCGTTTTACTCAACGCGCCGATCGACTCTCCGGTCAACGCAGTGTTCAACGATCCGCGCGCGCGCCTGGTGCCCGCCCCCATGTTAGTAAAAGATCGCTATGAATTGAACGCACCCTCGACCGCTCTGCGAATCCCGTCGCTCTGGGTTTATTTCACCGCTGCGAAGACCGCTGTCAACGAAGACGAGCCGCTTGCTTATCAAAATGTCAGGGCGCGCAAATCTCTGGTCTGGCTTGGCCACTCTCCAGATGCGGAGAAGAATTACCTTCTTGCCTTGGCGCGTTGGGTCGACGAATTGCCGGTCAAGCCCAAGCCATAATCGCGACCGAAGGGGCACTCGGTTCAAACATCCCCAAGCCTATCGCGGCATGTCGCGATGTAACGCTTTTACCTCGTAGCCGGCCTGCCCTAGCCGCTTCGCCATCTCCTCTGCCATCATCACGCTGCGATGCTGTCCACCGGTGCATCCGAACGCAACGGTAAGGTAGCTCTTCCCTTCCTCGATATAGTGCGGCACGAGGTACAGCATCAGGTCCGTCACCTTGCCGAGAAACTCTTCAGTCTGCGGAAAGCCTCGCACATAGGCTGCTACCTTCGGATCCTGGCCTGTCTTTTTGCGAAACTCCGGGACGAAGTGAGGATTGGGTAGGAAGCGCACATCGAAAACCATGTCCGCATCCAGGGGAACACCATTTTTAAACCCGAAACTCAGGCATGAAATCAATAGGCGTTTGTTCTCGTCTTCGTGCCCAAATCGATTTTGAATATGAGCGCGCAACTCGTGCACGTTGAAATTGGATGTGTCGATAAGCGTGTCGGCCAAGTTGCGGATCGGGTCGAGCAATTGCCGCTCTTCAACAATGGATCGCGAGACCGTCTCCGAGCGCCGCAGCGGGTGTGGCCGCCGGGTCTCGGAATAGCGCCGCACCAGCACCGCGTCTTGCGAATCAAGAAAAACAACGCGGGTCGGCAAAAGCTGTTTCACATGTTTGATAATGTCAGGCAAGCGATCGAGCGTCTGACCTTCGCGCACGTCCACAACGATGGCGGCGCGCTCGATCTCGTCGGATTTTCGTACCAGATCTGCGAATTCCGGCAATAGCTCAAGCGGTAGATTGTCCACCGCCTGATAGCCGAGATCTTCAAAAGTCTTCAATGCCGATGCCTTGCCAGCGCCGGAAATTCCCGTCACAATAACCAATTCTTTAGCAGGCTTGGTGATCGTTTTGGCCGGTATGGCGGCTATTTGCCGCGCTGATTTTTTTCGCGTCGGCTTTGCAGGCGTCATGGCCTCATCCTACACCTGATGCTGTGCGGGTCATCGTCATTCATCGCTTGCCCACGTGATAGTAAGCGGCATTCCTCAAGGGACCTCCACCAACTCCATCAACCCGTCGCGGCGACGATGCAGTACGAAAAGGTCTCCCGCCCGATTGCGGAAAATGAGCAGATCGCGGTCACGAAATTCTGTATCTTTCACGGCTTCCTCAATAGTCATCGGCTTGAGGGCAATTGCTTCTGCGCTGGATAGAATGTGGGGCTCGACTACCGCAGTGCGCGTCGGAAATGAATGAATGGCGATCGATGCGCTGGCTTTCGCGCGGGTAAGTTTGCCGTTTGCCGAGGTAGGGTCGACCTCGGCCGGCCTCGTTTTGGGCCGCGATATCGGAGGCGCGGTCAGCACTTTTTCTTCTTTTGGCAACCGCTTGCGTTCGAACTGCCGGTCGCGATAGCGAAGTGCCTGATTCTCCGCGTGCTGAATCGCGATGCGCAGCGCTGACTCAAGAGTGTCTGCTTCACCTGCCGCTTCGATGGTCTGTACTCGAGCTTTGACCGTCAGTTCCGCAATCTGCAGATGTCTTTGCGCGCGGAAAGTGATGCTGGCGCGCGCGGTTTTTCCCAAAATGCGGCCTATACGTTCCAATCCCTCCTCGGCCTGCATACGCAGCGATTTGGGAATTCTGACCTGTCTTGCGGTGAATTCCACTTCCATGTCACCCTCCGCTTTCATCTTTCATAAATATTTCACTAAAAATTTGAAACAGCTCAAACAAATACATTCTAAGCCCGAGTGCTTCGGCGAATCGTAAGCGGACTCAAAGCACTAGCCGCGGCCTGATGACTCGTGAGTCCCTTCTTCTCTTGTCTGTACGAAACGACACAGGCGGCGCTTGCTACGACTTGATAGGGATTCGCGCTCGGACAAACAGGAAGTATGGGACAACATGTCGCAGATTATAGTCACGGCGAACGCTCTTGTGAAAAATACGAGATTGAAAATCAGGCAAGGCTGACTCAGTTACACTGGCTTGATCTCGTCGTGAGTTGCCAGCAGCGCCTCAGCAGCCGCTGCCTCGATCTGTCCATTGATTTCCGCGCCCAACAGAATCATTAGCCCCGTTAGATAAAACCATGTCAGGAGCGTAATTACGGCTCCCAATGAACCATAGGTAGCGGTGAAATTGTTTGAGAAGTGAAGATACACGCGTAAACCTAACGAGGCAATCAACCACCCCACAATGCCTGTTGCGCCCCCGGGAGTCAGCCAGTGCCAGCGACGCTTCCTGCAATCAGGCGCCCAGTAATAGATGACGGCAAAAGAAAGCGCTAAGAGGATGGTCGCCACGATCCAACTGATGACTCGCAGCGATGTGGCAGCAGCCATCGCCATGAATCGTTCATGGACCCTGCCGTAAGCCATCTTGGCCATGAAATCTCCGCCCAAAAGAGAAGCTAGACCTAAACTAAGGATGACCGTTAAAAGAATAGTTAGACCGATAGCGTAGAGTCTCGCCACGAAATAAGAGCGCCTGTCTTCAAGTTTGTAAACAACGTTGAGCGTGTCTTGAATGGCCGATATGCCAACCGAAGCGGACCATATTGCAGCTATCAATCCGAAGGTCACTTTACCTGTAGTGGCTGCTGCTGTCGTCTCATTAAATGTGCTGAGCACAGTGCCAAGCGCTGCGGTCGGGATCACCAAGGCCAAGTAGTCGAGCAACCGGTCATAAATTCGGTAAGCAGATCTAGCGGCAAGACCCAGTATTGAGCCGGCACAGAGCAACGTTGGAAAAAGCGCAAACAGGAAATAAAAGCCTAACTCGGCCGCATGACCAAAGAGGCGGTCGGCCATTATCGACTTCCAGGTGCGAACAATCACGATGCGCAGCGGAACTCCCTGCAAGTCCCAAAGCGAATGAAGCGGTGAATGCGCCACAATTTCCCAGACTCGGCGCTGGTGTCCGTCTAACTGCTGATCCGCGCTGGGATTCGAGTGAATAATAGAGGCCTCGTGTAATGCTCGTGTCAATTTGGATGCGTGTTGTCAATCCTTCGATAGCTTGCACCGACGGCGCTTGTGTCTTCCCCGCGCTCGGCACAATCCGGGATTCGTGGCTAACCGGCTTCCCCGTGATCGCATCGAAATAAGTAGTGCAACATTCAAAGATTTTGATTTCAAGCGCCAATCACCTTCCGCGACGTGTGTCCAAGCCCTGCGCGCTTGCTAGTCTAGTCGTGTTCTTTTTCAGCCTCGTATCGTTTAGTCAGAACTTGGATCAAAAATTCAAGCTTGTAGCAAGCCAAAATCTGACGTCTTACGAAGGACAAAACGTCTCATCGATTGATGTGGCGGGCCGGCCTGATCTGACCTACGCACAGTTAGCTTCCAATTTCACGCTTCACCCAGGCCAGCCATTTTCCCAAGCCAAGGTGAACGAGACCGCAGCGCATCTTAGAGACGCGACCAAACTCCCTGAAGTGCGCATTCAGGTTGCCCCTGAAGCCGACGGCGTGCGTGTCTTGTTTATTCTCGAGCCTGCTGTCTACTTTGGGATCTTCGAGTTTCCTGGTGCGGAGCGATTTACGTATTCGCGCCTGGTGCAGATTGCAAATTTCCCGAATGAAGCGCCGTTCAACGCCTCCGAAGTCGAGGAGGATCGCCAGCACTTAATCACATTCTTCCGGCAGGTGGGGTATTTTCAAGCGCAGGTCGACCCTGAAGTCAAGGTGGACGCGCAGCATGGAATAGCCAATGTGCTGTTCCATTCGACGATGGGTCGTCGAGCAAAGTTTGGCGTCGTCGACATTGTCGGTATGCCCGCGACTGACGTCGCCCGTCTTAATCATCGCCTGACAAGCCTGCTTGCGCGGGGTCGGGGCGCCGCGATTCGAACCGGCAAGAGTTACAACCGCTCAACACTCACCAAGGCTACACAATATCTTCAAACCGGCTTGCAAAAACAGGGAATGCTCGGAGCGCAGGTCACATTAGCGGGGGCAGAATATCATGGCGATAGCAACCGCGCCGATATTCACTTTTCCATCAAACCGGGGCCTGTGACGAATGTCAAGATTGAGGGCGCGCACCTTTGGAGCTGGAACAAGAAGGCATTACTGCCCGAATATCAGGGCATCGGCGTCGATGAAGAAACAGTCCAGGAAGGTCAGCAGGCCATATCCTCCTATTTCCAAGCCAAAGGATATTTCGACGTCAAAGTGGAATCGCATTTGACGCCGGCACCGAAGGGAAATACCGTCGAGTACAAAATAACCAAAGAGAAGAAGCACAAGGTCACTTCAGTCAAGCTCTCGGGAAATAACGGCGTGAAGTCCTCTGGATTAGCTCCTCACCTCACCGTAGAAAAGAAGCATCTGTTTTCTCCTGGAAAATTCAGCGATCAACTCGTTCGGTCGAGTGTTAATAACCTCAGGGCCGTGTATCATTCGCAGGGCTTCAGTAGTGTCCAAATTACCCCCACGGTCAGTAATCATGGCGAAGACATCGAGGTTTCCTTTGCGGTAACAGAGGGGCCGCGTGACGTCGTAAGCTCGCTCATCATCGACGGCAATGACACTTTCCCGCAATCTCAATTTGCTCCGAGTGGTCTCAAGGTAGCTGCGGGTCAGCCTTATTCACAAGAAAATGTGCAGGCGGACCGCGCCAATATCGTTTCGCATTACTTACAAGCTGGGTACTTAACTTCGAACTTCCGCGAGACTGCGACGCAAGTATCAAAGAGCGATCCTCACCATATCAATGTGGTCTACCACATACACGAGGGCCCCAAAGTTTTCACCGGCGATATCGTGACCCTGGGTCGAAATCATACCCAGCAGCGCCTGATCGATCAGGATGTATCGTCGATCAAACCCGCTCAACCCTTGACCGAGACCAATCTATTGACAGCCGGGACCAGGCTTTACGATCACACCGGAGTGTTCGATTGGGCAGAGGTTGATCCGAAGCGAGAGATTCTCGAGCAGACCAAAGAAGATGTTTTGGTCAAAGTGCACGAGGCCAAGAAAAACGATTTCTCCTATGGCTTTGGATTTGAAGTTATCAACCGCGGCGGCAGCATCCCGAGCGGTACGGTTGCGCTACCTAACTTGCCGCCAGTCAACTTGCCCACTAACTTCTCTACCAGCCAGGTGACATTCTACGGGCCGCGAGGCACTGTGCAGTACACGCGCAATAATCTTCGCGGTAAAGGTGAGTCCCTATCTCTGACTGGATTCGCCGGCAGACTTGATCAACGCTTCGCCGCCTATTACATTGACCCGTATTTTCGGTGGTCCCATTGGAGGGCCACTACGTCGTTTTCTACTGATCGCAACGAACAGAACCCCATATTCTCTTCGCAACAAGAACTTGGGAGCTTTCAGCTTCAGCGCGCCATCGATAGAGCGCAAAAGAATCTACTTTTCTTGCGGTACAGTTTTAGCAAAACCGACCTTACGCGGATCGAGATTCCCGCACTTGTCCCTAAAGAAGACCAGCACGTTCGGCTATCAACATTAGGCGCTAACGTCACGAGAGATACACGCGACAACGTTCTCGACGAGCACAGTGGGGTCTTGCAATCCGTTGAACTCGACATGAGTACGACCAAGCTTGGGTCAAGTGTCAACTTCGCAAAACTTACCGGACAGGCCGCTTACTACAAGCAAACATTTCGTAACATCGTATGGGCTAACAGCCTCCGCATCGGACTTGCGCAACCATTTGCCAGCAGCCGGGTGCCACTGAGCGAGAAATACTTCACGGGCGGCGGGGACTCTCTGCGAGGATTTCCGCTCGATGGGGCAGGTCCGCAACGCCAAGTTGAAGTTTGCGGAGCCGGAACATCCACGACTTGCTCCTGTCCAGCGGGCACCAATTGTGCAACTTCAATTCAAGTGCCCAGCGGCGGCAATCAATTACTGCTCATCAATTCTGAAGCGCGCATCCCCTTGCCAATCAAAAAAGGATTGGGCATTGTCGCTTTCTATGATGGGGGCAACGTCTTCCCCCGCGTAGGCTTTCACGGCTTCTCAACTCTCTACTCAAATAACGTAGGTGTAGGCCTGAGATACGCTACTCCGGTCGGTCCCGTCCGCATTGATCTCGGTCGCAATCTCAATCCAATAAAGGGTGTGCAAGCGACCCAATACTTTATAAGTGTTGGCCAGGCATTTTAGGAGAGATTTGTAATGAAGCATACCGAAATGGAACCAGAGTCGCCTGACAATCCCCGCGCTAACCGGCAGCGGCTAAATCGACGACTATTAACTGCCGTTAGAGTCATTGGCGTAGTCTTCGTGTTTCCGATCATCATCGGTGCCATCGTCGCATCAATACTTCTGAACAGTCAACGCTTTCATAGTTACGTTCTAAATAGATTGCAAGCCGAAGCGACCAAGACTCTGGGCGTGCAAGTGCATCTACAGAATTACACCCTCCATGTCGCGACGCTCAGCGCTGACGTTTATGGCCTTATCGTCGACGGAGCGAGCCCCTATACCAATCCGCCATTACTGCAGGTTCAACATGCCGCAGCGGGCGTTCGCATCGTGTCTGTGTTGCGCAGCGAGTGGTACTTCGATAGCTTCCGCATAGATCGGCCAGTGGTTCAAGTATTCGTTGACAAGCACGGTGTTTCCAATATTCCGAGCTTCAAAAGCAGCGGCAACAGCAGTGACAACTCGAGCGTGTTCGATTTCGGCATACGCCACGCTGTAATCACGGATGGGCAAATCTTCTATAACAATCGACCAGCTGCGCTGGCTGCCGATCTCCACAACGTAGAATTCGATGCATCCTTCAATCAGTCCTTGAAACAGTATTCAGGCAAATTAGCCTATGCCGATGGTCACGTCACGTACAGCAATTTCGAACCTCTTCCCCATAACTTAATCGTTCAGTTTGACGCCACTCCGACAACGTTGCATATCTCGCAGGCTGCGGTAAGCGCCGGCAACACGAAGCTCGTCATAAACGCCACCATCAATAACTACAGCGCCCCCAACGTAGAGGCGCAGTATCAAATGACTGTTGACGGAGCCGAGGTTGCAACGCTGATTCACAACCCCTCTGTACCTGCAGGAATGATCTCCGCTTCCGGCACGCTGCAATATCAAAGTGCTTCAAATCGAAGTGCCATTCAGGCCCTCTCACTCAATGGAGATCTGACGAGCCCTCGCCTGAGCGTTAAGACCTCTGCTGCCCAGACCGACGTAAGAGAAATAGTTGCGCATTACTCGCTTACTAACGGGGATGCTACGCTTCACGATTTCGCTGCTGATATCCTCGGTGGCAAATTGACCGCACACGGCACCATGACCAATCTGAGTGGCGACTCCCATTCTAAAGTGGATGCCGCTTTACACAGCGTGTCGCTTGCGGAACTACGCCGCACATTCGCTCCAGCGGGCGCGGCGCGAGGCGTTGCCGTCGCAGGTGCGGTGAATGCGGAGGCTACTGCAAACTGGGGAAAGACCATGAAGGACCTGGTCGCACACGCAGACGCAACCATCAACGGACGAGTTACCGGTTCGCCCAATGCAGCGCTTACCAATGGGCACGCAATCTCTGCCAGCACTCATTCCACAGCGAACACTGTTCCCATTTCTGGCGCGATTCACGCTACATATCTCGGAAAAAATCAGCAACTCGCGCTCAAAAAGAGTTACATCCGGACTCCTCACACTAATGTTTCGATGAACGGTACGGTAAGTGACCGATCGAGTCTCGCCTTTCAGATTCAAGCAAATGACTTGCGCGAAGTTGAGGCAATTGCGGATATATTTAGAACGCCAACGCCCGGTCAGCCCCTGCAAGGGTTGGGCCTTGCGGGCATCGCATCGTTTCGCGGAGTGGTCCAAGGTTCAACCACTGCACCGCATCTGAGCGGCCAGTTTTCAGCAGCCGATTTCCATTTGAATGGCACGGTGTGGAAGTCTCTTCGAACCGACATAGAGCTGGACAGTTCGCACGCCAGCTTGAAACATGCCGAGCTTGATCCTGGCTCCCGAGGTCGACTTACCTTTAACGCCAGTGCAGGACTGTCTAAGTGGTCTGTCACTAAGACCAGCCCGCTCGAACTCGATCTCAAGGCATCTCAGTTAGATATTTCTGATCTGCTCAAGCTCGCCTCGCAGCAAATACCTGTAACTGGCACACTCAACGCGAGTGTGAATCTTCGCGGTAGCGCGTCTAACCCTACCGGCAACGGGGATGTGTCTCTGACAGGGCTTACCGCATACGGAGAGCCAATCAATTCAGCAAAGGTTATCTTTTCCGGAAGCAATAATGAAGCTCATGCAGATGTCGCCGTCGATGCGACCGCAGGCAGCTTGCAGGGCAAAGTAAGTGTCCACCCCCAGGAGAAAACTTATGTGGCAGAGCTGACATCGAGTGGCATCCATTTGGATAAGCTACAAACGGTCAAGGCGAAAAACCTGGACGCAGCTGGCGTAGTTGCCATCAACGCCCATGGTGCAGGCGCCTTCGACAATCCGCAACTTGATGCAAGCGTAAAAATTCCAGAGCTCCTCATACAAAAGCAAACCGTCACCGGCCTTCAGGTTCAGATGAATTTGGTGAATCACAATGCGACCGTCGCATTGACTTCTTCGGCCGTCAATACTTCAATCAAAGGCAATGCAAAAGTAAACCTGACAGGTGACTACCAAGCAGAAGCATCACTCGATACGCAGGGAATTCCGCTCGGTCCGCTACTGCTTGCTTATGCTCCAGCACAGGCTGCGAACGTGTCCGGGCAAACCGAGATCCACGCTACTCTTCGTGGGCCGCTCAAGAAGAAAGAACTGCTCGAAGCTCACGTAACACTTCCTGTGCTAAACGTGGCCTACGGTAGCAATATTCAACTTGCAGCAGTCTCGCCAATTGACATCGACTATAAGAACGGAATCATCGATGTGCAAAAATCTGCCATTCGCGGCACCGATACTGACTTGCAGTTTCAGGGATCTATTCCTACGACCAAGGCTCCTATGTCCCTGATGCTCATCGGCACGGTAAATCTCCAACTTGCGCAGCTATTCAATCCTGACCTTAAAACTTCCGGCGAGATAAAGCTGAATATCAATTCGCACGGTGCTGCTGATGGATCGAATATCAGCGGCCAGATTGAGATAGTTGACGCTAACGTGGCCACTACCGACGCCCCCATCGGTTTGCAACATGGCAACGGTGTGCTGACCTTAACTTCTGACCGCATTAACATCAGCAAGTTCCAAGGAACCGTGGGAGGCGGGACAGTAATTGCCCAAGGTGGAGTCGCGCTCAAGCCTGCAATCCAATTCGATATGGGCCTGGCGGCCAAAGGTGTTCGATTGCTCTATCCCGAGGGCATGCGCGAGAGCATGGACGCGAATCTGAGACTGACTGGTTCGACGGACACGGCCGTGCTTGGCGGCTCGGTGAATCTCACTGACTTATCGTTTACGCGCGCATTCGACCTAGCTAATTTCATCGGCACACTTTCCGGCGGTGCTGAAGCCCCACCTACGCAAGGTTTCAGCCAAAACGTAGCGCTCAATATTGCGCTGCATTCTGCGAGTAACGTGAACCTGGTAAGCCGGACATTAAGCGTAGGTGGCTCTGCAAACCTTCAAGTTAAAGGCACTGCGGCGAACCCGGTTATCTTAGGCCGCGTCAATCTTACCGGCGGCGATATTATTTTGAATGGGAACCGTTTTGTTCTCACCGATGGCACGGTGCAATTTGTTAATGCTTCAGAGACGCGGCCCGTAGTGAATCTCAATTTGAGCACCACGATTCAGCAATACAACATCAATATGCGATTCAACGGGCCCGTCGAACAATTGCGCACTCAATACAGTTCTGACCCGTCGCTCCCGTCGGCGGACATCATCTATCTACTTGCATTCGGCAAGACAAAACAGCAGAGCGCCGACAACCCATCGGTGTTTTCAAGTCAGGGAGCTGAATCGCTAGTCGCTTCACAGGTGTCGAGCCAAGTTAGCAGCCGCGTCTCAAAGATCGCAGGCATTTCACAGCTCTCGATCAACCCCGTGCTGGCAAATAGCAGTACGCAAGGACCTCCCGGAGCTAACATCACGATCCAGCAGCGAGTTACCGGAAATCTGTTTGTCACATTCTCTACTAACGTAGCGTCAACTCAGGGACAGACCGTTCAGGGCCAGTACCAGGTCTCGCCGCGCGTAGCAGTCAGTGCAACGCGCGACCCAAATGGTGGCTTCGCGGTGGATACGATTATCAAGAAAAGCTGGTAGGCGGAATGGAACTCGGTTGAATCTAGGCGTCACGACGGCGGCGTTGATGAGTCGAAGGAATGCTCATGTCTTCGCGGTATTTGGCAACGGTGCGACGCGTCAACTGGATTCCCTGAGATTGCAGCATGGCGGCTAGCTGATCGTCCGTCAAGGGGTGACGGGCATCCTCCTCATCGATGATCTTACGGACCTTGCGCTTGAGTAGTAACAACGGGGTATCGGCGCCTTCTGGTCCATTCGATCCCTCCGAGAAAAAGAAGCGCAGTTCGATCACTCCCTGGGGCGTGTGTGCATATTTGTTGGCGACCGCCCGGCTGACCGTCGAGGGATGAACGCCGATTTCCTCCGCGACTTCCTTGATCATCATGGGCCGCAGCGCTTCAATGCCCACATCGAGAAATTCTTGCTGGCGTCGCACAATCACTTCGCATGTGCGCAAGATTGTGCTCTTACGCTGCGCAATGTTGCGCATCAATTGCATCGCTGAACGGAACCGCTCTTTGACGTATTCCTTGACTTCCTTTTCTGTGCCTTCAGCGACCAGCATCCGGCGATAGCGCATGCTTAGCCGCAGGCTGGGCATGTCCTCCTCATTCATCGAAACAACCCATTCACCGCCCCGCTTGATGAAGACCACATCGGGCTCAATCAGACGCGTCTGTTCGCGGTTATAGATGCGGCCTGGCCGCGGATCGAGCGTGCGGATGAACTCGATGCCAGAGTGAGCCTCCTCGACCGTGGCATGCAACGAATGGGCCAGGTCTTTGACATCTCTTTTTTGCAACTGCTGCAGGTGGTTCTCGACGATCATGGCGGCAACTTCCATGCTGCGCCGGCGCTCGTCGAGCCGCGCCTCTGCTTCAGCGCGATGGTTTCCATGAAGATTGGCGTCTGGTTCGTCTTCTCGTCGCGCATACAGCTGAGAGAGTTCAGCCTGTTGAGCCGCGATTTGAATCAGCAGGCATTCTCGCAAATCCCTCGCCGCAATGCCCGCAGGATCGAGATGCTGCACGAGGTCAGTGCCTCGCCGCATCAAGCCGCACAACTCCTCCCTGGTCCGCCCTTGATTCTCGGGGAACTGGCTGAAAGCATCTATTAATTCATCGTCGCTGGCGGTCAGATAACCGTCTTCATCCAGATTGCCGACAATGTAATCTGCCGCACGACAAAGGCCAGGCTCAAGGCTCAGAGCTCCCAGCTGCCACGCCAAGTGATCAGAGAGGGTCGTAGGTTGGGAGAGAAAATTTTCAAACGAGGGCTTCTCGCTGTCTTCATACTCCGGTTGAGTACGATACCCGGGATCGAGATAGTCCCGAAAGTATGAGCCAAAATCAATCTCATTGAACGAGTCTTTCGGTTCAGAAGGTGACTCTGTTGATCCGGGCTCCGACCGTTCCGCGCGCACGTCCTGGTCTTGCTGACTTGCCACTTCGTCCAACATCGGAACCGACTCGTCAATCTCTTCCAGGACGGGGTTTTCCACCATCTCGGCATCGATCATCTCCTTCAGTTCGAGCTTATTGAGCGCAAGAACGCTCACCATCTGCATCAGGCCCGGTGTGAGCACCTGGCGTTGGGCCACTCTCAAATTTAGTCTCGGTTGCAGAAGCGCCATAATGAGGCTCAATTCCAGTTGGACTCACACTAAGTGTAATCGCGCTGAGTGCTACCGGCTAAAAGGGCTGTTCCAAGCTGGATAAGTCCCAGATTGGACTTTTTTTCCTACCACCGTTTGAAGATCGAGTCACGGGCGCGGCTTGACTAGCGCCATCAGGCGGCTGCACAAGGCATTGTGCGACTAACCCAACGAAAAACCCTCTCCAAGATAGACGCGCCGCACTTCAACATCATTCCCCAATTCATGGGGAGTGCCGGCACGAAATATCCGTCCCTCCGCAATAATATAGGCGCGGTCCGTCACGCTTAGCGTCTCGCGTACGTTGTGATCTGTGATTAAAATACCGATGCCACTGGCCTTCAGTTCGAAGATGATTTTCTGCAGTTCCAACACCGCGATTGGATCGATTCCACTGAAAGGTTCGTCGAGCAGAATAAAATTTGGCTGGATGCATAGAGAGCGGGCGATCTCGACTCTGCGGCGCTCTCCACCCGACAGGGCGTAGCCCCGCGTGGTGCGGATGTGGCCTAAACTTAACTGGCTGATAAGCCGCTCAGCCCGCGAACGGCGTGCCCGCGTATCTAACGGCTGGGCCTCAAGCACCGCCAGGATGTTTTCTTCGACAGTGAGCTTACGAAACACCGAGGGCTCTTGCGGTAGATAACTGATGCCGTAATTGCGCGCCCGCAAATACATCGGCATACGCGTGATATCGACGTCGTCCACCATCACGCGGCCCGTCTCCGGAGCAACCAGCCCCACGATAATGTAGAAGCTGGTGGTCTTGCCTGCCCCGTTGGGCCCTAACAAACCCACCACTTCTCCGCGGGAGATACTCAGGTTTACCCCGCGGACGACCTGTCGGCCCTTGTACGACTTGCCAATTCCTTCGGCGATCAGTTTTTCCATCTAGCTCTCAGGCGCTTTCCGCAGCTCTTGGCGTCACTTTGGCGCCGTCGTCTCGGTAACGGTTTTGCGTCCGCCGCCATCGATATTGACGCTATCATCGCGACTGTTGAAAATCAAAGCCTCGCCGGTCACGGTTCCGCGCGAAGCGTCTGTCAATTTTGGAGGCGCAACGGATGTTCCCGTCAAAACATAGTTCCCGGTCTCACTCGAATAGACGAGTTGCTCCCCAGTCCCCTTGCGTCCTTGTGAAGAGACGGACACGTGCCCGTTGGCAATCATTCGATCTATCTGCGCTGCCGCGCCGTCCTTACCGGCATGATTCCCCGGTGGCAGCAATGTGAGTTCCACTTCATGTGCGATCGTAGTCGCGTCAGGCGTAGAAGCAACCACGCTTCCTGCCGAACCGCTATGCATCGTCGCCTTACGTTCGGCATTTGAGTATTTCAAATCGCCGCCGCGCAGACGAATTACCGACGGCGTTGCGGCTGTCTGCTTGCCCGACACCACCGCCGCGCTCAGCATGACCACTTGCACAGGCTCCGCCGGATTCACGCTTCGTGCCACTAGCGTCTGCCGATTGCGATCAAGCACAATGACCGGGGCACTAATTGAATTGGCCTGTTGCCACAGCCGCGCCTGACCTTCAAAGGTCGCCTCTCCACTGGCCTGATGCATCCGCGCCTCGGTGGCGATGACGTGCGCGGGACCTTGCCCACCGAGCATTCCCATGGTCTGATCGCCGCCAAGCTTGCCTTGTCGCAGCGCGTTGCCCGCAGCGTTTCCAAGCCATGTCGCCTTTACGCCGCCATGAGCGAACGCATCCCCCGACGCTTGCGAAACGTCAATCTTGTCCGCTGCCAGTTCCAATCCGCCGTCGGCGATGCGCGGGCTCTGCGTGAGATGCAGCCATTCGCTGGCACCCTCGTACACCGCTCGTCCGGCATTTGCTTTTAGACCAGGTTGCGCGGGGGCGCCGGCTTTTGATGCGGGCTGCTGCAGCAATACCACGTTGCCATCGACCGTGGCCGACTCGATCTGCATGGAGGCACCGGTCGCGCCGGCAGTTGCACTCTTGATCTTTCTTTCCGGCGTCTTTAATGCGGCAAAGTGAACTACAAGCTTGTTACCGCTGGTTGTTTGCCGCGTCCCCGCCTGAGTGGTCTGCGCCAGACTGGCATGACCCGTTCCGGTCATCTCGGTCAGCCCAGCATCTACGCCAAAAAGCCCGGTCACGTCTTCGGCGCTCATCCGGCTGGGAACAGCTGTAGCGTTACCGCGCTGGCTCGTGGCCGTCATGACCACACCCCCCTCGCCATGAAGAGATGAGGGTTCCAACTTTCCATGGCCGGTGTTGCGAAACGTCATATCCGCTACCGGCGATTCCCAGTCGCGATGCGTCCGCAGCAGATCATCGCCCGTGCCAGACTGCTCATCGCTCGTGATTGACACCGCGCGCTCTAAATGTGCGCTCCGCAATTGCCCCGACCCGGCAAACTGCAAATCCATCGTGGGCGCGGAGCCATGAATACGTCGACCGTTGCTGTCAGAGTCGATGGTCACGCCGTCTTGCAGGTGACCGCGGCGAGGCTCGTTGTGCTCATCGAACTCAATTGATCCGGTCGGGGCCGCGAGACGACCGCCTGCCACGGTGCTCAGAGAAAACCCTTTCTCGGCGTTCACCCGCACCGCCGTTCCATCATCGCGAAAGAAAGCCTGCGCCAGTTGCGCCCTGGCTTCGCCCTCGCGATAATTCAGCGTCGCAGCAACTAAATGACAGACCTGCTCTCCACGTTCAAATTCCGCGTGCTGCGCATGTAACGAAACCGTCTGCAGGCCTTTGCGGGTCACCAATTCGACCGCATGATCAAGCACCAGCCGGCCCTCGTTCGCATCATAGAAAGCGCCGATCGCACTCCCTGTTCCCTGCGCTACTTCAAATTTGACCTGGTTGCTGGTCGATGCTTCGCCGGTATTCCGATTAAAGGTCAGCCCGCTGGTCTTTACATGGATTTCCTGCCGAGAAGCGGTCGCGGCCGCTGCCGCCAACAGTGGCTTTTTGCCATTTTCGCCCAAGATGTTGCTGGGAACCGTTTTCGGCGCCACCGCTGGCGCCACATCTGGCCGCATCAGGCTGATCTCTACAGGTCCGGTCGCCTTGGCCACGCCTAACGCCGGATCGTATTCGAACTCGCCGCCCTCGATGCGATCAACTCGGCTGCCGTCTTCGCCGTAAAACTCGATCTTCACCTCGTGCAATTGCAGCAGGACCTGGTTGCCACGCTTGAGTTGAACTTGTTTCGAAGCATGAATTTTATAGAGCGTGTGGCCGCGAAACTCATGACTGTAGGTCCAACCGTTCGCCTCTTCCTGGATATTGAGCCCGAGGCGCTGCGGTAAATCGCGGCGACTAAAAGGATTGCGCCACTTTGAAACTGCCAAAAACACACCAAGCACCCCGATTAGCAATACGCCGGTCAGCAGCACCAGCGTTCGCATGCGCTCGATGGTTAATCGCACCCTCAGTTTCCCATGCCGAGACGAGCCGCGAGGCGCTGCGCCAGACTTTCGCCGAGTTCGCTCCACAATAGTCGCGCCGTTGCACCGGACGTCTTTTCGACCGCAGTCGCAAGCTCCACGAGTTGGCTCACATTCTCTTCGACATGGCGTGCGGCAACGGAATCGAGTTCGATCTCCTCGTTTACAAATGCCGCATCGCTGCCAAAATCCAGACGAATGTGCCCATCTGCTTCGTACGATCCTTCGTCAAAAAGCGGCCCAAATCCGGTTACCTTGACCAGGCGCGGCTCGCGAGACCACCGCGAATCCATATTGGCAGCGGCTTCGACTTCCCATAAAGTCCAACCGATTTGAAACTCGTATGCGTAGTCTTCATGCAATAAGTCCAGCGCCTGTTCAACGGCAAATGCCGGCTCGGCGCCGCGCTTTCCGCGACCGTAAACCTGTTGAAAGACAGGCGACTCGCTCCAGCTTACCGGCCAAACCGTCGCTGAATATACCCTCTCATCGCCGCCGTGCGTCGCAAACGCACTGAGCACGGCCGCCAGTTTGTCAGGCAGCGTAGCCAGACGCAGATTGGGATACCACAGGCTCAAATAAAGTGTGTCAGACATCTCTTTGATTGTAGACGCGCAACCGCGTTGTCCGATGCAACAAGACATCCTGACAGCGGTCGATACGTGGCGTGACAAGACACGTGGCAACTCTAATTGCTAAATGTCTTAGGTTTCGACTCTAATAGCTGCGACCCAAACTTCAACCAGTCACAATCTCGCTGAAATCCGCAATCCCTGAGAATCCGCGCAGCACGCCGTCAATCAGCCCTAGATGCGCTCCGCGAACCGCAGCATCGGGATCGAGCACCATGACTTTGTCGAAGAACGCATCGACCGCTGGACGCAGCGTAGCGATCGCTGCGAGCGCTTCACTGTAATGCCTCTGGCCCCGCAGCCTGGCTACTTCCGGCTCCAACGCAGCCGAACGATCCGACAATTGCTGCGCTTCAGGCACCAGCTTGGCGCTCGAGGCCTTGCCAATTTCAAAATGCTTCTCTTCCGCCTGACGCAGAATGTTTTTAATGCGTTTGAACGACGCAGAAATCGCTGCAAAATCTTCTGACTGTCGAGCCGCCTTGAGAGCATCCGCGCGCGCCATCGCATCGCGCACATCATCTGCGCCAGCCGCCAGCACGGCGTTCACAACGTCGTACGCAAAACCGCGCACGTCCTTCAAATAGAAGTGGAGCCGTTCGCGCAAAAAGCTCGCAATTTTGATTTCGTTGGCTGCGTCGGGACGTGCCGCCTTCAACACCGCTTCAAGGGTCAATGGCAAACCCGACTCCGCGAGTATCTTCACAATAGCGTTGGCCGCTCGCCGCAGAGCAAACGGATCCTTCGATCCCGTCGGTTCAAGTCCGATACCAAACATCGCGGTAATGGCTTGCATGCGATCCGCTAACCCAAGCAGTTGACCTTCAACCGAAACCGGAATGTCATCATCTGTCGAAGCCGGTGTGTATTGTTCGTAGATCGCCAGCGCGACCCGCTCGCCAAGCCCCTGTGCCCGCGCATACAGTCCCCCGATCACGCCTTGCAGCTCGGTGAATTCCTTAACCAGTTCGGCAGTTAGATCGGTCTTCGCCAGTTCGACGGCCCTGAGGAGCGCAACCTCATCGAATGCAACCCCGCCCGCCTTTACCGTCGCGGCGAGAGCGCGAGCAACGCTCAAGTTCTGCTCTGTCTTCCAATGATAACTTCCCAACTCCTTTTGGAACGTGACCGCCTTGAGGCTCTCAACCCGCCCAGTCAGTGGCGTCTTCTGATCGAAATCCCAAAAGAATCGCGCATCCTTAAATCGCGCTCGCAGCACGCGCGCATTGCGATGACGAATGATCTTCCGCCCATCCTCATCGGCCCGCGTATTTAGGACCGCCAAAAAGTGCGGAGCAAGTTTTCCGTTCACATCTTCAACCGCGAAATATTTCTGATGATCGCGCATCACGGTGACCAGCACTTCTTCAGGCAGCGTGAGATACTCCGCTTCAAAATTGCCTAAGATCACGGACGGCCACTCGGTGAGATGCACAACCGTTTCAACCAGCGGTTCGTCTTCACGCCAGCGCGCGCCCGGCACCGTACGAGTTTCCGCGTCCAATGCTTTTCGGATGAAATGTCGCCGCTCGGCCACATCGACAACGACGCTGGCGGCCCGCAATTCTGCCTTGTAGTTCTTCGCCGCGCTCAGCACTACGGGAGCATCTCCATGCAGCACGCGATGACCTCGACTCACATTGGCCGCGCTGATGCCCGCAATCTCAAGCGGCACAACCTCGGTATCAAGCATCGCCACGACCCAGCGCACCGGCCTCACAACCCGCTCAGGCTTGCCCGCGCGCCAGTACATGTTCTTGGCCCAGTAAAGCCCTAACACTTCCTTCGGCAGCTCCGACGCAAAAATCTGCGCCGTTGTTTTTCCGGCGCGTGTCACCTTTACGCCTGCATACTCGCCCTTGGGGGTCGCGACTCTCTCAAGCGCTGAAACAGTCACGCCAGCTTTCTTTGCAAACGCCTCAGCCGCGCCCGTCGGCGCGCCATCTTTGAACGCAATTTTCCACGACGGCCCCGTCAACTGCTCTGAAATATCAGCCTGCGCAGCCAGCACGCCCGTGACAAACACAGCGAGTCGACGCGGCGTCGAGTAAGTCTCAACCGCGGCTCCTTCGCCAAGCAGGCGCTCGCGGGTGAGCAATTCATTGACGCGGCGGCCCAGTTCAGCCTCGCCCCCGGCAATCATACGGGCGGGAATTTCTTCCAACCCGATTTCCAACAAAAAATCCGCCATAATTTTAGAGTTCTTTCCGCTGACTCACTGATTTGCTAGGCCGCCTGCTGCACCGCATAAGCCTTGGCCACGCCCACGGCCAGTGCGCGAATGCGGCCAATCACGCCGACACGTTCCGTCACGCTGATGGCTCCGCGCGCATCGAGCACATTAAATAGATTCGAGCACTTCAGCGCCAGCTCATAGGTAGGCAACAACGGAAAACGCTTCTTGTCAGTACTACTCGCCGATTCGCTAGCAAACAAATCATGTGCGCCTGCAATCAGTGCCTGCGCCTCGGCCTCATAAAGCCCGAAGTGCTCCCAAAGCTTTTCTGTCTCGGCCATTTCAAAGTTATAAACGGAGAACTGCAACTCCTCCGGTAACCTCACATCACCATAGGTTACTGGCTTTCCCGTCTCTGGATCGCGAGCCCACACGATGTCGTAGATCGATTCAACATCCTGCAAAAACGCCGCGATGCGTTCAAGGCCATACGTCAGCTCTGCGGATATCGGATCGAGGTCCATTCCGCCGCACTGCTGAAAATAGGTAAACTGCGTAATCTCCAAACCATCGAGCATGACCTGCCAGCCCACTCCCCACGCGCCCCCCGCCGGCCACTCCCAATTGTCCTCTTCAAATTTCAGGTCATGCTTCTTAAGGTCAATGCCGATGGCCTCGAGCGATTTGAGATAGAGCTCCTGCACATTGACCGGGGGCGGCTTGAGAATGAGCTGGAATTGCGTGTGCTTGAAAAGTCGATTGGGATTTTCGCCGTAGCGGCCATCCGCCGGCCGTCGCGAAGGCTGCGCATAGCCAACTCGATAGGGCTTGGGACCGAGCACGCGCAAAAACGTTTCCGGCGCCATTGTTCCGGCGCCAACCTCTACATCATACGGCTGTTGCAAAACACACCCACGCTCCGCCCAGAAGCTTTGCAGGCGGAATAACAATTCCTGAAACGTAAGGGCAGCAGGTTTCTCAGAAGCTTCTGCAAGGTTCGAAGTCACAGTTATCTCTTTCACAGGGACTGACCTGATTTTATCAGTCGAACACACACAGCCTCAGCGCCCAAACCAACACTTATCTTCGTTTTTTTTACGCAATACGGACGTGTCGTGCCTATCCATAACAAATTTTCAACGCAGATGACGCAATGCACAAACCCACTAAATCCCTGCATAATTTGCAACAATCCACAGTGCGTCGCTGCTATACTTCGCCCACCCCGGTCCAAGGTGATTCAATAAAATGTCAGCGAACACACAGCCCAACATAGTCATCCGCCCCGCCACACCCAATGACGCAGCCGTGTGCGGACAGATTTGCTACGACGCCTTCTCTACCCTCAACGCCGCCCACAACTTCCCTGCGGATTTTCCCACGCCCGAAGTGGCCATCGGCCTCATGACGTGGCTCTTCTCGGCACCTGGCATCCATCGTGGCTGAGAGCGACGGCCGCATCCTCGGAAGTAACTGTCTCGACGCACGGTCTATTATTCGCGGCGTCGGCCCCATCACCATTGACACCGCCGCTCAGAACCGAGGTGTTGGCCGCAAACTCATGCAGGCCGTCATGGACCGCGCACACCAAGACGGCGCCGCTGGGGTTCGCTTGGTACAGGCAGCCTTCCACAATCGCTCGCTCTCCCTCTACACCTCGCTCGGTTTCGACATCCGAGAACCCCTCTCGGTCATGCAGGGCCGCACTCGTGAGTGCACGGTTGCCGGATGTACAGTCCGCCCTGCCACGCCAGCCGATGAATTTGCCTGCAATGCTCTTGCTCTACGCGTCCACGGCTTCGAGCGCTCCCTCGAATTTGCTCAAGCCATTCAGCAGGGCACCGCACTTGTCGTCGAGCGCGATAACCGGGTCACTGGATACGCCTCGCATCTAGCCTTTTTTGGCCACGCTACTGCCGCCACCAACACCGATCTGCAAGCCCTGATCGCCTCGGTCGACTCGTTCGCGGGCCCGGGCATTCTGGTGCCTTCGCGCAACGCGGTACTTTTCCGCTGGTGCCTGGAGAATGGTCTTCGCGTTGTCGAGCCAATGACCCTCATGTCGACGGGCCTTTACAATGAGCCCGCCGGCGCATGGCTGCCGTCGGTTACGTTTTAGTCGTTCCCGCCTGATACGGAATGAAAAGTGAATCTCTTCGCGGCAGGGTCGAAAGGTGCGGGAGGTGTGCGTGGACCGAAAGACATCCTCACCCCGGCAACCGACCAAGCGCCTCTGCCGACTTGAGCTTTCGCTCCAAGTGCCGCTCCAGCGATTGCAGCGTAAATCGCCGCAGATCCTGTGCACGGCGTCGCGCCCACGCTTCCCCAGCAAAAGCACCCACAGGCGCACGCAACATGCGCTGCGCCATCTGCCAAGAATCAGCCGACAGATCACTGGCGTTCCCGTTGCGATGTACTCGACAAAACAGGCCGTCGCCAAAGCTGTTGAAGTTTGTTTCGCCTGCAACCAGGGCCTCACCGCACGCCGTACAATGCACGATGTCGGGCAGCAGGCCCATCAGCCGAGTCATCCAAAGTAAAAAATAGGTCAGTGGCATCCACGGTTGTTCGACCAAGGTCTGCTCAAGCACCGAGAGCACCAGGCGAAAGATGGTTTCCTGGGGATCGTGGTCGGGCAGTGCTTCGTCGAGCAACTCGGCAAAGAAACTGAGTACCGTCATGCGCGCCACGTCGATAGGACTCGAAAGCGGCGACCGCACAATCTCTAATTGATCGAGCCGCACCAGTTCTTGTTTGGGCCGCTCGACAAACCACGCGCGTGCCACCGTCATCGGCTCGAGGGCGCCCCCAAAGCGCCTGCGGCTGCGCAGTGCGGACTTGGCCACGCCCTTCATCTTGCCGTAGTCGCGCGTAAAAAAGCTGACCACCAGGTCAGCTTCATGCACCGGCCACGTGCGCAACACGATGGCTTCTGAGGTAAGCAGGTTCATGCGCTTCCATCGTCAAATGCGCAAAGGCGCGAGCGCTCGCACAAACGCGCATTCCGCAAGGCAGAATGCGCGCAGGGAGCAAACCGAAGTTGCAGGTCAGTGCCGACCGGTTTAGCGGCCGAAATGCGTGGCGTTCTTCTCGGTAAAGTGAGCCCACTTTTCGGGCAGGTCGTCCTGCGCAAAAATCGCGGAAACCGGGCAGGCCGGTACACACGCACCGCAGTCGATGCACTCGACCGGATCGATGAATAGCTGGTCTGTCTCAGTAAAGCCAGCTTCGTCTTTTTTAGGGTGAATGCAATCGACAGGGCAGGCGTCTACACAAGCGCTGTCTTTGGTGCCGATACAAGGTTCTGCAATGATGTATGCCATCTTGATCTCCGAAGAGTAAGGTCTTGACGCTGATAGTAGCACACAGACCTAAAGCCTGCCCTCTCGGCACACCTGAGGTTTTGCGATGCGGGAATTAACCCTGTGCGCTTGTTTCAAAAGGGGTTCGCCCAGACTAGCTGGCGTCCCTCTCCGCCCTGTGCGCCGCATATTCCCGCGCCGTGGGGATTGGCGACAATTCTCGTCCGGCGAACATGTCTCTGAAAAGGCCCACCAGTTCATCGTGAATCAACCCATTCGATGCCAGCACTTCATGGCTATCAAGCCGCACCTGATTTCCGGCAAAATCTGTTACCCGGCCACCTGCTTCCTCAACCAGCAGAATTCCTGCGGCTGTATCCCAAGGATTCAGGTTGAATTCCCAGAACGCTTCGAGACGCCCGGCGGCTACATAGGCCAGGTCGAGAGCAGCCGATCCCGCGCGACGCACACCGTGGGACCGCAGTGTGAACTCGTGGTAGAAGTGAATGTTTGGACTGAGGTGACGTTTTCGACTGGGAAATCCGGTGGCAATCAGAGCCTCGCCCAACTTTGAGATGCGTGAAACATGCAGAGGCTTTTTCTCGTTCAGTTGCGCTCCGTGACCTGGCTCGGCGGTAAAAAGCTCGTCACGCATCGGGTCGTAAATCACCCCGGCTACTAACGTTCCGTCCTCTCCGGCATTCAATCCATCCGGTCGCTGTTCGAGGCCCATCGATACGCAGAATTGCGGAAGTCCGTGGGCAAAATTGGTGGTGCCGTCGAGTGGATCGATGTACCAGCGCAGACCGCTTTCAAGCCGTTCCCGAGTTCCCTCTTCGCCGTAAATGCCATGCTCGGGAAAAACTTCCCCCAGCCGCGTGCGGATCAGCTTTTCAACAGTGCGGTCGGCTATTGTAACCAGATCGACGTCGCCTTTGTATTCAGTCGTAACGCCCTGGGCAAAAAATTCACGCAGGTGCGCACCTGCTTCTCGTGCAATCGGCACGGCGCGCAATACCCACTCATTTGCCGTTGATGTGGGGGGCGCTGGCGTCACGAACCCGCCTTATTGACCAGAGATCCGTTAACAGCAATCTTGGGCGCTCGACGACGGCTCGCCTCGGTAATGGTCTCGATCTGTTGCTTGTAGATAAACAGATTCGGCTTGCCCTCGCGGGTCAGGCGCAGCATCCCGTCGTCGAAGTACTCAATCCAGCCTTTAACCACTTCGCCGCCGCGCAGCTTCACAGAAATCTGCACCTGACGATCGCTAAGAGAACGCAGATACAGCGCCTCCTGCCCTGTTTCACCGGGCGGAGGTGTCTTGGAATGACGGCGAGAAGTCAATGGGGGAGTCATGATGCAAGCTTAGATGCAGGATACACGCCAGAGAGTATCGCTATCACAACGTTGCTCGCTATTCTTGAAAGATCATTCGGATTTCGAAGGCGAATCGCCATAATAGCCGGTCCGATGGCGAATGTTGAATGACCCGGCAGAGGCGCGTGGAACTGTAACCTGCAAGCGATGAAACGTCCTGCCCGGCTCTTCGTGATGGGGGTAAAAACCTAGCAGGTATTGCGTTCGCAGGTCCTCACTGACGCGTTCGAATGCCTTTGCCAGTCCGCCATCCGACACGTAAAAGCTTTTCCCGCCGGTCTGCTCGGCAAGGGTGATCAGCGCGTGCTCGCCCCCCAGGTCGCGCCCTGCGCTGGCTTCGATGGGCACATCGATGATGCTGTAGATCATCACCTCGTTGCGCAGTGCTTCTTCAAGCGCTTGGGCGTAGGTGGTGTTTTTTGCTGTGTCTCCGCCATCTGAAACCAGCACCAGAACTTTGCGCCCGTCCTTCTTACCCAGGCGATCCGCGCCCAGGTAAACCGCATCGTAAAGGGCCGTTGCATAGTCGCCCCGCAGATTGTCGAGGCCATGATCGATGCGCCCGACCTTATTTGTGAATGGAGTCAGTTCGCGCACCTCGGTTGCAAACTCAAGCAAGCTCATCTGGTCTTGCGGACGCATCAACACATGCACAAAGCGCCTCGCCGCCTGCGTTTCCAGGGCGCGGTCCTTCTTCACGCTTCCGCTGGTATCGATGGCGAGGGTCAGGTTGAGAGGCAGTTCCGATTGGCGCTCGAATACTGAAATCTTTTGCGGCCTCCCGTCTTCACTGATTGCGAAATCCTCGCTCTTCAACCCTCCAACCATCGCGCCGCCTGCGTCGGTCACGCTCACGAATACACTGACCAACCGCACATCGATGCGCAGCGGAACATCCTGAGCTCTCAATGCAAGGCAAGCTATTACGACTGCCAGCAACCCGCCGAAACACAATTGGCCGATGTGTCGCGCGAGCCTACGCTGAGGGCGCATCTGTCCCCTCCACTGCCAGGCCGTCCGGAAATGGTTCGCCATCGGCCCAAACCGCGCCGTCGACGAAGGTTTCCTTCTTCCAGATTGGAACCGTCTTTTTGAGTGCGTCGATCAACCACCGGCAAGCGTCGAACGCCTGCCCACGATGGGCTGCGGCCACAACAATCAGCACACTGGTTTCGCCGATTCTGAGGCGGCCCAGGCGATGGACCAAGGTCACATGACGCACATTGAATCGAACGTGAGCGTCGCGCGCCAGCCCATCCATCTGTTTCAAGGCCATTTCTTCGTAAGCCTCGTAATCGAGGTATAACGTCTTCCTGCCTCGCGTGTTGTTGCGAACTATGCCATCAAATACGACGACTGCGCCATCTTCGCCGGTCTTTGCGGCTGCAACAAGTTTTTCTGCATCGATGGCGTCGCTCGTCAGAGCAATGACGATGGAAGCTTCCGCATCGTGCACAGATTCGGTTCCACCGGATACCGGCGGCAGCAGCCCCACCTCATCGTTGTCTTTGAGTTCATATGCCGGTTGAGCATATTCGGCGTTCACACTTACCGCGATGCCGCGCAATTCAATCATCGGAAAGCGCGCGCCAAGCCGCGCAAGAAGACTGGCGACCGTCGCCTCGCCGGCTAACTCGACCGTTAGGCCATTCGGGCCAAGCGTCTCTTTCAAAACGCCAAAGGGGAGAACTCGCACCTGCATCTAGAGAAGGATACCGCCTGCCAGTTAGACGCGGCAGACAGCAAATCGGTCGGGGCTAATGCACTCTCGGACTGGTGTAGACCGAAGCACGCACTCAAGCCGCTGTTATTCGCGAAAGCCATCGTTCACGCATCTTGGAAGTCTATATGTATTCAAAATCTGCTTGTGCCGGGATCAGACCGCTTTACCAGGAAACCCGTCGGCGTACCCCAAAGATTGCTGGCCCGGTCGTCATAAAAGACGCTGAACTCGACACCGGAAATATCGTAGTCAAACAGCGGCGTTCGATCAAAGTTGACGGTGCCCTGCAACGAATACTCGTCGCCACCGCAATCGATCATCAAAGTGTCTTCGCAGGACAGCCGTTCGGGGTGGGTCAGTAGAATGCACCCACACGCGAACGCACCCAAGGCAAATTCATTGCCCGCCAGCGACACCCGCACACGGCGCGCCGAGACGCCGCGATGAAGCATGCCTATTTGCAAACCGACAACTAGAATGTCGCATCCCTGCTGCTGATCGGTGACCAGTTTGTCAGCCAGCTTCGATCGAGCGGTCTGACGTAAATGACTTCCATCCATCCGTCCGCCAATGCGATTTTGGAATTTCCGCTTCTTGCCAAGGGCGCCGATGATCATCTCTACCGCTTCGCTGTAGGTCGGCGCCAGCGCCTGCCAACGCGGAATCGCAAACCAGTTTTCGGCACCCTCTGGCAACGGCTTGCGCGCTATCTTTTCCATACAGGCTCCGAGGCTCGGAAATGCTTTTCTCAATTCCGTAACTTGAAACTCGATTGACCGTACCTTGAACGCGGGTGGATAGACGCGATCCGACGCCACTTCTTCACTCTTGTACTTGTCGCTCACCGTATAGCGGTGAATGGTCTCGACAATCAGATTCGCGACTTCAGTGCTGAGGTCCCGGTTCATATCGAGCACGACCTGTGCGCTTTGCCGGTCTAACTGTTTGATCGCAGTCCGGGAGGCATGCTTTGCTGCTTCACTTAAAAATTCCTGCAGCATCAGGCTCTGCTGCTCCGTTGTATTACCAACGAGGTGTAAAGGAACAGGCATCTGTAAAGCGTCCATGGTCATCCTCGCGCACTTCGGCTTCAGCGTTTTTATCGGCAAGAACGCTCGTTCCTCTAGTCCGTGCGCGCTCAGAGCTATGAAAAAAAAGCTCATTGGAAACTCGAGATTTATTGGCCAAAATAGAAAGGGCCGGCAGATTCGCCGGCCTCTCCAGGTGCTCGCTTCCTATCGTCTATGCGGCTGCCTCAGTGCTGCGTTGCGGTGCGATCGGCGTGACATCCGCCCGCGCCTTCAACAGAGGCAGTGCCACTGCCAATACGTCTTCGATGCGGCTGGCGTAGTGAATCGACACGTTGGCAATCATCTCAGGGGTTAAATCCTGTTCAACGTCCTGGCGATTTTCGGCAGGAAGGATGATGGTTTCCACGCCCGCACGACGTGCAGCAAGAAACTTCTCCTTGATGCCGCCGACAGGCAGCACATTTCCGCTCAGCGTGATTTCACCAGTCATCGCCGTCAACGGACGAACCGGCGTGTTGGTGAGCAGCGAAGCAAGCACCGTGGCCATGGTCACGCCGGCGGATGGGCCGTCCTTAGGAATCGCCCCCGCGGGCACGTGAATGTGCAAGTCGATTTCCTTGGTGAAGTCCTCATCCAGACCAAGACTGCCGGCGTTTGAGCGGACCCAGGTTAAGGCGGCCTGCATCGATTCCTGCATGACCTCACCAATCTGACCGGTCATGGTGAAGCCACCCTTGCCCTTCATCTTGTTCGCCTCGATAAACAGGATGTCACCGCCTGCCGGCGTCCATGCCAGACCCACGGCAACGCCGGGCCGCTTGACGCGCTCAGCCACTTCCGTTTCGACGCGAACCTGAATCCCGCCCAGGAAGTCCTTGAGAATTTCCCGGTTGACAACCAGTTTCTCCGCCTTACCCTCAACTACGCGGCGCGCTTCTTTTCTGCAGACCGTGCCGATCACTTGCTCCAGTTTGCGTACGCCTGCTTCGCGCGTGTAGTGGCGCACGATGTGCCTGATGGCCGGCTCCGGAAACTCGATCTGCTCCTCGGTGATTCCGTTGGCCTTGATCTGCCGCGGAATGAGGAACCGCATTGCGATGTGCAGCTTTTCTTCCTCACTGTAACCCTGTAGAGGGATCAGTTCCATACGGTCGAGCAGGGGCGGCGGCACCGGGTCGAGCATGTTCGCGGTGCAGATAAACAGCACCTTTGACAAGTCGAATGGCACGTCCAGATAGTTATCGCGAAACGAGAAGTTCTGTTCGGGATCCAACGTCTCGAGAAGAGCTGATGCAGGGTCCCCTCTGAAATCGCGTCCCAGCTTGTCAACTTCGTCGAGCATGATCACGGGGTCGTTGGTTTCCGCCCTGCGAATGCTCTGAATGATCTGCCCTGGGAGTGCTCCGATGTAGGTGCGCCGATGCCCGCGAATCTCGGCTTCATCGTGCATGCCGCCAAGAGAAATCCGCTGGAATTTGCGCCCTAAAGCCCGGGCGATTGACCGGCCGAGGCTGGTTTTACCCACTCCGGGAGGCCCTACAAAGCACAGGATCGGCCCCTTCATATCGGGCTTGAGTTCGAGCACGCTGAGATAGTCGAGAATGCGATCCTTGACCTTGGTCAGCTCGTAGTGATCCTCATCGAGGATCTCGCGAGCCTTATTGATGTCGATCTTTGAAGCGGAGCTCTTGTCCCACGGCAGCACCGCGAGCCATTCAATGTAGTTACGGGTTAGCGAGTAATCGGCGGCCATCGGGGACATGCGTCCGAGACGCGACAGTTCTTTCAATGCCTCTTTTTTAACGTCTTCGGGCATACCGGCGTCATCGATTTTCTTGCGCAATTCATCGACTTCACGTTGCCCCTCGTCTTGTTCGCCCAATTCCTTTTGGATAGCCTTCATCTGCTCACGCAGGTAGTAATCGCGCTGCGACTGCTGAACCTGGTCCTGTACCTCGCTCTGGATCTTGGTGCGTAACTGCTGCACTTCAAGCTCTTTGGCGAGGTGCTTGGTCAACTGCTCCAAACGTGCAGGAATGCTTTCCGTCGCGAGCAGCAGTTGCTTGTCGTCGGTAGTGAGAAATGGCAGCGATGAGGCGACAAAATCAACCAACCGGCTAGGATCTTCGATATTCGCTGAAATAGTCCGTAATTCGTCGGATAACGTCGCCGACTCGGCCACAATCTGCTGAAATTGTCCAATTACATTGCGCACTAGCGCTTCGACGCTTGCGGTGCTTTCCGGCTCTGCATCCTGCAGAGTCTCGATCTCCGCGATCATGAACGGCTCGGTCTGCACGTAGCGGACAAGTCGAACGCGCTCAACACCTTCCGTGAACACGAATCGGCTCTGATTCGGCATGCGAACGACTTTATGCACGGTGGCTAGGGTACCCACTTCGTGCAAATCCGCAGGCTTGGGCGCATCCAGACGAGGATCAAGCTGCGCCGTCACGATAATGGAGCGCTCTTCACCCAACGATTCGATCAACTGAATTGAACTTTCGCGGCCAACTGTAAGCGGTAGAACAGCATGCGGGAATAAAACCGTGTCGCGGACAGGTAGCACCGGTATGTGGCGAACTCCGGTAGTATCTTTCTGTGGATTTGCTGGCGGCAAAATCGAAGGCTGGTTCGGCATTGAGTGTCCTCTTATCAACTTTCCTTGATTAGACAGCGCACAGGCTGAAAAGTTTCAGAAAGTCCCGTTACAGAAATTCGGAGTGCGTTGACACCGTATACCCGACCTAGCTCCTGACATCCTGTAGATAACGGATACGTGGCACCGCAATCCGTCGTTCCGCATAACCGTGGTGGCAATCCGACGAAGGCACGATCCTTCTTATTGAGCATTCGCGCATCGCGGAATACTCAACACATGTATCGGCTATATTGATCGAATGGAGAGTGTCGTGATCAGCCTGTTGACGCTAGCCAGATAACTGAATCCGGTTATTTTGGCTTCGCGATGCTCTCTTCATCCTTGATCGCAAGCTCGATTTTCTTCCATAATTCGTTCGCAGGTTGTTGGTTCGCGAAGAATTCGTGCGCGGCATCGGCAATAGTTTGAAGATCGTTCAGTAATTCGCGACAGAGTGGGCAGCTCTTAAGGTGAGGGTCGTTGCTCACGTCTACGCCGGAGCCGATCAATTCCGCCAATTGGCTCTGAAATTCTTCGCAACTCATAGATTTAGTGTCCGCAGTCATCGTTTCCCTCCTTTGCGGAGAGAGATTCGCAATGCATCGCGAAGCTTTAGCCGGGCTTTGTGAAGCTGCGATTTACTGTTTCCAACGGAGCAATCTAGCATGGCGGCAATCTCATTATGCTCAAAGCCTTCAACATCGTGAAGAACAAAAATTAACCGGTACCCAGCTGGTAGCGCGGCGACCGCCCGCTCCAAGGCCAGACGGTCAATTGACCCGGTCAAAGATAGATCGGGAGCCCCGAAGCTGCGTCCAGGACCGTCGTCATACGACGGCTCCATTGCCTCATCGAGAGACATCAGCGGTAAACCCTTCTTCCGCAGATGCATCAAGACAACGTTAATCGACAGTCGATGCAACCACGTTGAAAAAGCGGAATCTCCACGAAACGTAGCTATCTTGCGATGAAGTTGCAAAAACGCTTCCTGAGTAAGGTCCTCCGCTTCAGCTACGTTACTCACCATCCGAAGGCAGAGCGAATAAATTCGCCGCTTATGTAGGGAGTAAAGATGGGAAAACGCGTTATGATCCCCGGCCTGCGCCCTTGCCAGGATTTCTGCTTCCGGGGAGAGGGGAGGGGGAGCAAGTGCCACCGCTGGTTCGCTAAGCTGAACCGCGCTCTCTACTTCAGGGACGGGTGCTGTTGATAGTGCTTCGGGCGTCTGCTTTTGAGATTTGGGGCGGGGCATGCGCTTCCTTTTGTCAACGGTGTCTATCAGGGTGCTTATCAAGTAGGAATGCTGCGTCAAGTCACTTCCCTCGTTAGTATAAGGTGCAGCGGTGCAAATGGCGGCTGCCGTCAAGAAGAACCGAGAATGGCGCCTCTAAAGTTAGTCACTTAGATGCACAAAAGGACATCCTGGATACGCCGATGCGTTTGGGAGAGAGAGTGGCAAAAGAACATCTGGCGATCCAGCTCGAGAAGGAGTGGATATGCAGATGGGCGTCGACGTTCGTTTTTCTTTGCATTCTGATGGCCTGCCGACCGGCGTCTTGCGAACAAAATGAGAACAATGGTGCCACGGCGCCCGCTTCTGACCCGGCCCGGTCTGCCAGCGAATTCGACGCGAAATCGATAGAGCAGCGACATGAGTTGCGCAAAGATTCGCTTGCCCGCTGGTATGGCCTTCCGGTCCGCCGCATATCTTTTGAAGGAGTGCGTGCAGACCGACTCGCTCCGCTTTCCGACCATCTTGCCCAGATTGTAGGCGCAGGCCTTACCCGTGAGAGTGTTGCTCGCAGCTTGCACAAGTTATTCGCTACAGGACTCTTCGAAACTATCGAGGCGACTGGCGCGCTCGAAGGCGACGGAATTTCGCTCACCTTCAAAGCTGTCCCGCGCACGTTTATTGGAGTTGTAAAGGTTGACGGTGCCAAAGGGGCGACCATCAATACGCAACTTGAACGGGCCAGCCGGCTTTCGGCGGGAACCCGTTTCACCTCTAACCAACTGACGCAGAGCCTCGAACGAATGCGTCAAGCGTTGGCTGATAATGGATTTCACGACCCAGTGATTACCTACACCCTCAAACGCCACCCTGAAGATCAACTCATCGATATTGCGTTCAAGGTCGTTTCTGGACCCCAGGCAAGGGTCGGAGCCTTGGCAGTGGCCGGCGAGCCAGGCATGACCCTTGAAACATTTCGTCATTACGCACATTTACGATCCGGGATGCGCATCGACCATGACACTGGCAATCGGGCTTTGAACGGCATTCTCAAGCACTATCAAAAGCAGGATCGCCTCGAAGCTGAAATCAAGATTGAATCGCAGGTCTATGCGCCGGCAACCAAAAAGAGCAGTTTCCGTTTCTCTGCCACCGCCGGGCCCGTGGTCAAAGTCGCATTGCAGGGCGCAAAGATTGGCGCTGAGCGCCTCAAGGACATCATTCCTATCTTTGAGGAAGGTACTGTCGACGAAGATTTGCTCAGCGAAGGCAATCGTAGACTGAGAGACTACTACCAGCGACTCGGCTACTTCGATGTCAAGGTAGATCACCAGCAGGCTAGTTCTCAAGCTGAACAGGTGATGATCGTCTACACCGTGGTCCTCGGTCAGCGGAGGCGCGTACAAAAAGTTTCGGTTACCGGCAATAAGTATTTCGATTCCAAGACGCTTGAACAACTGCTATCAGTGCTCCCTGCCAGTTCTCTCGACCGGCACGGCTCCTACAGCCAGGCACTGGTCGCTGCCGACATCAACACTCTCGTAGCTGTGTATCAAAACAACGGATTTTCAAAAGCTAAAATCACAGCCGAGACGCTTACGCGGGATATTCCCAACCAGACCGCGCCTGGACAATCACAGGCGCTCCGCACTTCGGAGCCGCTCTCAGTTGTGTACCACGTTGTCGAGGGCGATCAGCAACGAGTCGGCGTCCTTCGCCTCGACGGTGCGGTCAAGTCGAACATCGAAAAGTTACAGGGGTTGCTGAATACCGCTCCGGGACAATTGCTTTCGCCGCTAAGTCTGGCAGGCGATCGCGATGCTTTGATCACAGATTATTTGAGCCGCGGCTTTGACCAGGTGCGCGTAGATGTAGAGCAGCAGACTGAGGCGGCGGACCCCAGCAAGGTCGATGTTGTCTTCCGAATTGTAGAAGGGCAACAGATTTTTGTACGCAAGGTGTTGCTGACTGGCCTGCATTACACCCGACCCGACACGGTAGCCAACGCCATCATGCTGCACGCCGGCGAGCCGCTCAATCAATCAGCGCTCGCTCAGACGCAACGCAACCTTTATGAATTTGCACTGTTCAACGAAGTCAACGTTGCTGTACAAAATCCCGGCGGCGAAGAGACGGACAAGACGGTGCTGCTACAGGTGACCGAAGCCCGCCGATGGGCCCTGACCTATGGCCTTGGGTTCGAGTCGCAGACCGGCACGCCGCAGAACAACTGTAGAGGCATCGCCGCCAGCAGTGGAACCGTATGCAATCCCGCCGGAAAAACCGGCATCAGCCCGCGCGTGCTCATTGACATCACGCGGAACAATCTGTTCGGCCGCGAGCAATCCGCCTCGCTCCGCGCAACCTATGGCCTGCTTGAGCAAAATGTGAATCTTCTATTTCAAAATCCACATTTTTATGGCAACCGCAATTTTGGCCTGACCTTTTCGGCAGGCTACGCAAACAGCCAGGACGTGACTACATACGTGGCATCGAAGCTCGAGACCGGGATTCGATGGACAGAACACTTCAACAGCCCCGGATCTCGCCTCTCGAAGGCCAACACGTTCGTTTACGAATTCAATTTTCGCCGTGTCAAGGTCTCGGAGGATAGTCTCCAGGTTGGTCCCCGTGAAATTCAGGCACTCGCCACCGCGGTCCGCGTCGCTGGCCCCGGCATTACCTGGATCCGCGACACGCGTGATTCCCCGCTCGATGCGCGCCGCGGAACATACTCCAGCTTTCAGGAATTTCTGTCTAAGGAATCATTCGGCGCGCAAGCGCAGTTCAATCGCCTCGACGCCACCAATTCCAGTTTTTATGGATTCGATAAAGGCCGCTTTGTGCTCGCACGCAATACGCGCTACGGTCAGGAACGCGCATATGGTCCGGCTGAAGGTGAGCTCGTTCCACTGCCAGAGCGGCTATATGGTGGCGGGCCTACGTCGCTGCGCGGCTTTCCCATCAATGCCGCTGGACCACGAGATCCTGAAACCGGCTTCCCCATCGGCGGCGCAGGCGCCCTGGTCAACAGCACCGAGATGCGGCTACCACCGCCGTTGCTTCCCTTCTTCGGAGACAGCTTGAGCTTTGTGCTTTTTCACGATATGGGCAACGTCTTTACCAATGCTGGAGATGCATGGGCCAGCGCCCTCAGGGTAAAACAGCCTGACCGCGATACGTGCAAAATACTCTCGTCCAATGACCCCAATCCCACTCCAGCCGGACCCACAACTTCGACCGGCAAACAGGGTCTATGCAGTTTTAATTATTTCTCACACGCGGCGGGGCTAGGCTTGCGCTACCATACGCCCGTTGGCCCCATCCGGCTGGATTTCAGTTACAACCTCAACCCGCCCATCTACCCTGTGAACATCAACTATTCGCTCTCCATTCCGGATTCGCATCCCCACGTTGGGGAGGCCGCGCACTTCAACTTCTTCTTTAGCCTGGGGCAAACGTTCTGATAAATCATATGTCGACCCTCGCGAGTAAGACTGCAAGCAAGCGGATAGGTTTGCTTTGCTTTTTAGCTGCTGCGCTGGCGAGTATATTCGGTCAAACGGGACCGCAGAATAGTTCGCAAAATGCTGGCGTCGAAACGCTCGATAAAGTTATAGCAGTCGTGAACGATCAGGCAATCCTCTCAAGCGATCTTGAAGAGGAGATGCATCTCGCGGTGCTCGATCCGGGGAGGGCTGGTAAAAGCGAACTGTCCCCCGCTCGAGCCTTGGAACAGTTGATCAGCCGGGCCCTCATCGAGCAGGAAATTCGCCAGGAAGATGCGCGGTCAGCCGATCCGAGCCAGCAGGAAGTTGCGGCTCGCTTGAATGAGTTGCGTACTGAACTCCCGGCTTGCGTTCGCCAGAACTGCCGCTCCGACGCCGGGTGGAAGGCATTCCTCGACAGTCATGATCTGACGCCGGAACACGTTGAAACGTATCTTAGGTATCGTCTCCAAATCCTCAGCTTTATAGAATTGAGATTTCGTCAAGGCATCCGTATTTCACCGGAAGATATAGAGAAGTACTATCGCGAAACCCTGCTGCCACAGTATCCGATCACCGAAACGCCACCTCTTCTCGAACAGGTTTCGCCACGCATCCAGGAGATATTGCTGCAGCAGCAAGTGACGGCCCTCTTCGGTGTCTGGCTTGAGAACCTTCGCAAGCAAGGCGAAGTCGAAGTGCTCGACCCCGCACTTGAGAGCACAGACGCACCGAAGACTAATGTGCCGCCGCACGGCAATGCCTTTCCCCCAATGCAAGGGCGGGTGGCGCATGAGTGAGCGCGAGCCAGAGACGCCCATCCCGCCAAAAGCGGTGAGTCCGCGGCGGCGGTACATGCGTCACGTCTTCTGGACCAGCGGCGGCCTGACAATCCTTGCCGTTGTTGCAATCATCGGTTTTCTTTTCTGGGCGAGCTCCGGAGCTCTTGAAAACATAGTCCGCGGCCGCATAGTCGCCGCGCTCGAAACCGCTACCGGCGGACGTGTCGAGATCGCATCCTTTCATTGGCATCTATTTGACCTCGACGCCGAGGCCAGCGGCGTGGTGATTCACGGCCTCGAAGCGGCTGGAGAAGCGCCATTCGCGCGTGTCGACAACCTGCATGCACGTATCAGCATATTCGGCCTGTGGAGTCCCCACGTTCTGCTACGCGATCTGGAAATTATCCACCCCTCGCTCCATCTCATTGTTTATGCGGATGGCTCGACTAACCAGCCACACGCGCATACTCATTCCGAAACTGGACAGGGCTTCAGCAAGTTTTTCGATCTCCAAGCCGGACATATTGGAATACAGCAAGGCGTTCTTGATTACGACAATCGCGCAGCATCCTTCGATTTTCAAAATCGTTTCGCACCGCTCGATCTCACCGCCAATGATGTTTCGCTGAGCCTTGGGTACGTCGCGGCTGCGGGGAAAAATCCCGAGAGCTATAGAATCGACGCTGCCGCCCGCGATCTGAGCTTGGTGCGCGGCGCCACTCTGCGCGCAGCCGCGCCGGGTACCCACGCCTATATGCAGGCAACGCTCGACCTGACGCGCAATGATGCCTACCTGCGCTCTCTGCGCATCACCACGCACGCAAAAAGCGCGCCCGATCATACGTTGGAAATTTCCGGAACGCTTTATAATTTCCAACAGCCCTCATGGCAGGCTAAGATCATCGGCGACCTAGACCTGCGCACCCTAGAGCCCGCCACGGGCTACCCGTCTGCGACAAAAGGAATCGCCCTCCTCGACCTCGCAGGTGGAGGAAGTGAAGGACAATTTCGCATCGACGGCACCGTGCATGCGAATGGAACAGACTACATTCAGCCCGGGGTGAGTGCGCGCGGTGTATCACTCGACGCTCGCATCCACGCCGACCCCGTGCATCTGCTCATCACGTCTGTAACCGCGCGCCTGCCTCGAGGAGGCCAACTCGAAGGCGAAATTCTGCTTGATCACTGGCTTCCTCCAATCCCCGGCGCACATGAGATAGTGGCAGCAGAACCAGTCGGCAGGCGTGGCACGAAAACTCAGTCCGTGGTAAAGGCTGCGCCAAAGCTTCCTCGCAACACGTCGCCCGACCTGCATACGAATGGCAAGGTGACCGCACAGTTTAGAAATGTTCCTTTGGATACGGTACTCGACATCGTGGGCCAACCGCCGTTTCAGCGATTAGGTTTGGACGCACATCTGAACGGTCTGACCATTGCAAATTGGACGAGGGGGGATGTGCGGACCCTGTCTGTGACGGCCGATCTAGCTGTAAATCCATCAGGTGGTCTCATCCACAACGAGGTCCCGGTAACGGGGGCGATTGAAGGCACCTACACTCAGCGAGAGGGCGCGGTCGACCTGCGCAAATTCGATATAGCTCTGCCGGCCAGCCACATCACTGCGCAGGGACGTCTCGGTGCCTATCCCCTCGGCAGCGCTTCCGTCATGAACATTAATTTCCAGTCTCATGACCTCAGCGAATTCAACACGCTCCTGCGCGACCTTGGTTTGAAAGCCAATGGAAAGACGGGCGCTGCTGCATTACCAATCGTGCTTGGTGGCCTAGCGGAATTTCAGGGGACCTGGACCGGCTCCCTCGTCGATCCTCATCTCGCAGGAAAGCTGCAGGCATCGAATGTCGATCTGTTGGTTGCGCAGACTGCTGCGGGCAAGGCTACAACCCCGCAAACGGTGCGCTGGGACTCTGTTTCCGCCTCAGGCAGTTATTCGGCGGCGCGAATCAGCATCGATCACGGGCAATTGCGCCGTGGCCAATCATCGATCAATGTCAACGGCTCGTTGACCGCTGTGCGTTCAGCTGCAGCTGCGGGTATTCCAGCTTTCGATTCCAACTCAGTTCTTAACGCCCACTTGCGCGCCGACAATGTTAACGTGGATGAGCTTCGGCCGTTCATGAGCCAAGATTTGCCGGTCGCCGGTATCCTCAGTGCGCAAGTCGATACCGATGGCCCCATTCACACCATCAATGGAGCAGGCTGGGTGCAGCTTGACGGCGGTGCAGTCTATGGCGAGCCAGTATCGCGCGTCCACGCACAAGGCGAGATCTCCGGGCAGTTGATGCATCTCGCCTCGGTCACCATCAATGGAGCGGCCGGCAAGGTCGCAGTCGCAGGCAGCTACGATTTCAATTTGCGCGGGTTTCAATTGGACGCACGAGCCGCAGGCCTCGACATCGCCAAAATTCAACGCGTCCGCGATATGGGTTCGCAGCTCACTGGCACTCTTGGATTCAACATCACGGGCTCTGGCACATTAGATGATCCGCGGCTCGAGGGACATGCCAGCCTGGCGGGCCTTACGGTCGGTGGAGATCCCGTCGGCGGCGTCGAGGTTGTGGCTCACACGGCCGCACGCAATCTTATCTACGACGCAAGCACCAAGTTCGAATCCACCGAACTGGTTGCCCACGGCCAGACCGAGCTCCACGATGATTACGCAACGCAAGCTACGTTGAAATTCGCGCGCTTTAATATCGGAATGCTGTTGAAGCTGGCACACGTTCAAGCCCTGAAGGGCGAATCATCGTTGCAAGGTACCATCACTATTGCAGGCTCCTTGGCTCACCCCGAAGCATTGCGCGGTGAAGCAAGTCTGCAGCAAATGGCAGCCACAATTGCCGGCGTGCATTTGCGTAGTGAAGGAGCCGTCCACGCCACTCTGCTGAATTCGCGTATCAGTCTTGATCCTCTCCATGTCACCGGTGAAGGTACCGACCTCAATATACGCGGAAGCATTGGCTTCAAAGACAAACATCCCCTCGACATGGCTGCTCGCGGCACTATCAACCTCAAGTTGGCGGAGAGCATCGATCCCGATCTAACGGCCAGCGGCGATACCACCTTTCAAGTCGAAGCCCATGGCACGCTGAAGGATCCGGGGTTGACCGGGCGCATCGATTTTAAAAATGCTTCGTTAGCGCTTGAAGACCTGCCTAACAGCCTCAGCCAATTGCATGGCACGCTCGAGTTTAATCAGGATCGTCTCGAAGTAAAGTCGCTGACGGCGATGAGCGGCGGCGGCTTGCTTAGCGTTTCAGGATATCTCGCTTATCGGCACGGCATCTTTGCGGATCTGTCGCTAAAAGGCAAGGGCATCCGAATACGTTATCCGCAGGGCGTCAGTTCGGCGGCGGATATTAACGTTCAATTGCAAGGTCCGCAAAATAATTTGCTGTTGAGCGGTGGTGTACTCATCACGCGCTTTACAGTCAGCCCTGATCTGGATTTCGTCGCGCTGGCAGCGCATGCGACAAAGGCACAGCCGATCACATCTCAGGACGCGCCATCCAATCACGTCCGTCTCGACGTGCACGTTCAATCTTCTCCGCAACTCAATTTTCAAAATGCCTATGCAAAACTTGCCGGAGATGTAGACCTTCATGTGCGGGGCACGCTCGCATCCCCTTCCCTGTTGGGTCAGGTGGCAATTACCGAAGGCAGCGCAACCATCGCCGGCACGCGTTACGAATTGCAGCGCGGAGAAATCACGTTCAACAATCCGGTTCGAATTCAGCCGATGATTGACCTTAACGCGACGGCGCGCGTGGAAGACTACGACATCACACTTGGCTTGCACGGCTCACCGAATCAAATGGCAGTTAACTATCGTAGCGATCCCCCGCTCCCTGAGGCCGATGTCGTTGCCCTGCTGGCGCTTGGACGCACTCAAGATCAGCAACGTCTTTACACCCAGCAGCAGGAACAGGTTGCGTCGAATCCCACCACCGATGCACTGCTAGGCGGCGCGCTCAACGCCACGGTGAGCAGTCGCGTGGCGAGGCTCTTTGGCGCTGGTTCAGTCAAAGTCGATCCTAGTTATCTTGGCGTTCTTGGCAACTCAACGACGCGCATCACGGTTGAGGAGCAGTTAGGAAAAAATCTTACCCTCACTTATGCGACAGACGTCGACACCACCGCTCAGCAGTTGCTGCAAGCTGAAATCGCCATCAATCGGCACGTCTCGCTGCTCGTGGCGCGCGATGAATCTGGCGTCTTCTCGATGGTAGTCAAAGCGACGCGGCGGTTCCGCTAGATATTAGGCTACCGCCTTTGACATTTCTTCAGGCCCGCTCTGGTCACTAGGAAGGAAAAAACTCATCACCGTTCCCGCTTTTTCACCCTGCTTGCTGCGAAACCGCATGTGACCGCCTTGTTTCTCAATCAAATTCTTCGTCGTCCAAAGGCCGATTCCGGTCCCTATGTCTGCCTTGGTGGTGAAGAATGGGACGAATATGCGTCGCTGAACCTCGGGCGTCATGCCGCTTCCGTTGTCAGCGAGAGTGATGCGGACTCCGGGCTTCATCCCATTGGTCCAGTTCCGCGTCGCATGTGCGCGCAGCCAGATATTCCCGCCATCGTTAGAAGCGTCGATTGCATTGGCGATCAAGTTAGAGAGCGCTTGCCGCAGTTCACCCTGCTTGCCGTAAACTTTCAATTCCTTTGTCGAGGCGATCTCAATGCGCAGATGTTTGCGCGCGAGCTTGCGTTCGTAGAGAACAGTCACGCCTTGCATCAATTCATTGACGTCAATCCATCTACCTTTCGCGTTGTCCCTATAGAACCCTAACGTCTGTTGTGCGATCTGCGCCACGCGCGCTAATTCCCTATCGGCTATTTGTAAATGCCGGAAAACTTGTTCCGGCAAGCCCTCGGCCGTCATCGCTAAGTAAATAAAATTCGTTACCGCTTCGAGTGGATTATTAATTTCATGGGCAATCGTCGCTGCGAGTCGGCCAGCCGCAGCCAATTTTTCTGCTTGAATGGCGATCTCTTGAGCGGCGCGTAACTCGGTGATGTCCCGGGAAACCACGACCAGACTTTCGATCGCACCCCTGGTATCGAGCGCGGGAGTTATCTTCACGTCCCAGCATTTCTTAACTCCGCTTGGCCCAATAGTCTCTCCCTGAAAGCTGCCCACTCCGCCTGAGCGCGCCGATGAGATTGCGTCTTCTGCTCGCTTTCGATCTTCCTTTAGCCAGAATGTAACCCAAGGACGCCCAAGATACTCACGCTCGTCGGTGATTTCAAGTGTCCGCAATCCTGGCGGACTTATATATTCAATCTTCCCATCGCAATCAAGCACTTTGACGCAATCGACGGTGCTTTCAACAATATTCTTTGCGAACTCTTCGCTGCGTTGCAACCTTTCTTCCATCTTCTTTCGTTGCAAGATCACACGCACGCGCTCTTCAGGAACCGTCTCTGTGATTGATGCCTGGTTTCGCAGCGAAGAGGTGATCCTCAAGCGTTCTGCAATCTGCTCAGCCGACGACTCGTCCCCCGTCGTAATCACTTCACTGTGGACCGCGGTTATCCGGTGCAGCAGATCGGCCTGCGGCTCATGCCTCAAATTGCCGACGGGATAAGCACACCGCAATGCGAAGTTGTGCTTGCGCACCAGACCATTCCAGAGATGCTCTAACTTGATCGCCGCATCGCGCATGCCCTGCGTCCAGAGAAGGGCGACCATCTCCCCAAACACTACTATCGGACAGGACCTGCGACCAACGCTTGCCTTCGCCCTAGTCAGGAAAGGCTCGATCATTGACGCGAATAGAGAGGGATCCGCCTCCCCATTTATCAATATCCGCGAGAGAGTATCCTCTGCGTCCAAGGCGGTATAACGATGCTCGGCGGCGCATTTCTGCACGTCGATTCCATAGGATTCGAGGCGATGCAGCAACTCTTTTTGGTGAATCGGCGTGGCCACGACGATACAGGCGCCGCCAGCCCCGAGCGCTGCGCCGACAAATGCACTCAGGCTGTCACAAAAGACTGCGTCGGTCTCATAGAAGTGCACCGCGTGGGCGCACGGTGCTGAAGCGTCGCCGGCGAATGGTATGAAAGAGCTTTCAATCTCATAAATTTGATTCGATAAAGACAGGATGATGCCTCCGAACAAGGTTCAATTGGGCATCTTTCAGGGTCAAATCTCACACCCAGCCACTATGTCGGATGCCCTACCTTTATAGATAGTTGCCAGCCAGCAAAAGAGTTAGATTCTACCCGGCAGATACGGCCACCCTACTGCCCCTCTCAGAGAGAAAGAACTTGTAGCCAAACAACCCCGTAACCTTTAGCACGAATCTGTGTCTATAACTGGCGGATAACAAATCTGCTCGGTCTCTAGACATGCAGCAGAAAGCAACATCGAAGTTTATAAGGAGCATGACATGACAAGCAAAGCGAATCTACATACCCATGCGGCACTAGTTATGGCTGTTGCTGGGGCCCTCATGAGTCTTCCAGCAGCATCTTTGGCCGCCGCTCCGCGCTTGGCGCCGACCCTTGCGCAGCAGGATGGCTCAAACTCCAATGAGGTTGCGGGCAAACTCAGTAAGTCGCAGTTCAAGGACGTGAAGGTAAGTGTAGAGAATGGTATCGCCACTCTTACAGGGACCGTCAACATTTACGAATACAAAGTTGACGCTGAGAAGCGCGTACGAAAGGCGAAAGGCGTCACCGCAGTGAGGAATCAGATCGAGGTCGGCGGCCCTTCAGTCTCTGACAACGACTTGAAGACCAAGTTAGCTGAAAAACTCGCCTATGACCGCGTCGGTTACGGCAACGCTTTTAATTCAATCACCATGAGCGTTGAGAACGGCGTAGTGACGCTGGGCGGCCATGCTCGCACCGATGTCGACAAGGATTCAGCGATGACCGTGGTCTCAACCTACCCCGGTGTGAAAGAAGCCATCGATGACATCGAGGTCGATCCCGTGTCGATCATGGACGACCAGTCACGCCTGCAGGTCGCGCGTGCAATCTACGGCTATCCTTCACTCAACAAATACGCCATCGACCCCGCCAAGCCTATTCGCATCTCGGTGCAGAACGGCCACGTGGAGCTTTATGGCGTGGTGGATACGCAGGCCGACAAAGACACGGCATACATCCGTGCGAACGGCGTCCCGGGAATCTTTAGCGTAAAAAACTATCTGCAGGTGGCCAACCAGCCAAGCGAAATGCAGAAGCCGAGCGGCCAGGCGCAAAAGTAACCAGTGCCTTCAAACTCGTGACTCAAAAGGCGCGGCGCAAGCTGCGCCTTTCGTCTTTATGCAGAAAGAGTTTGAACATCAGAGTCGGCTCCGTACTTCCGCTCACTGCCAGCCTCCAACACTTTAACCCGGAAACAACCAGGCGCATGCCAGGGCTCAAAAATGAATTACACGCTAGCGATACACTGACCAAAGAGACGTGCACGCTATGGGCTGGCTTAAAAAAACTCGCATCACGCTGGAAATGATCAAATGGGAGCACTCCATCTTCGCACTCCCCTTTGCGTTGACAGCGGTGGTTTTAGCGGCCGGCGGCTTGCCCGCCTGGCGAACTTTGTTCTGGATCCTGGTGGCCATGGTTTCGGCTCGCTCATGCGCCATGGCGTTTAACCGCTGGGCTGATGCGGAATTGGACGCAGCCAATCCACGCACTAAGATTCGGGCCATCCCCGCCGGTTTGCTGTCGCGCCGGTTTGTCTTGGGATTCACCGTGGTTATGGGCCTGGTGTTCATTCTGGCTTCGGCACAATTGAATCGACTTACCTTGTACTTGTCGCCCATGGTACTGATCGTGCTGCTGAGCTACAGCTATATGAAGCGCTTCACGCGCTGGTCCCATCTGATTTTGGGCTTGGCGCTAGGACTTGCGCCCTCAGCTGCATGGATCGCGGTGCGTGGCGAGCTTGATCCGCGAATCCTCGTACTCACTGCTGCGGTCACTCTTTGGGTCGCCGGCTTCGACGTGCTTTATGCGTGCCAGGATTTTGACCACGATTGCGCCGCTGGTCTTTACAGTTTGCCGCAGGCCATGGGTATCCCCACAGCTTTTTGGGCTGCGCGCGGTATGCACCTGACCATGCTTTGCCTGCTCGCGTGGTTTGGGCATCTCTTCGGATTTGGTTTCGCCGGTTGGCTTGGCATCGCAGCAGCCGCATTGCTGCTGGCTTACGAACATTCCCTGGTTTCACCGAGCGATCTGCGCCGCCTTAATGCAGCTTTTTTTACCATGAATGGGGTGATCGCCACGGTCTTTCTCGCATTCGTCGCTACCGACGTTTGGCTGCGGAGATAATGTCATATGGCGCCTGATACAACACCTGAAAAATCAGCGATTGAACGGTGGTATGGCGCGAGAAAGCGCTTTTCGCAATCACCGGTCGCAACGGGTTTCGCCGAAACATCGGCCTCAGGAATTGCATCCGGAATAAAGATCGCTATCCAGGGAGAGCCCGGCTCATTCAGTTACGAAGCGACCATCCAGTTGATCCCCGATGCCACGATTGTGCCATGCGCCCTCTCCGCCGATGCCTTCGGAGCGCTGGCAGACAAATTCGTCGATGCGGCCGTCATTCCGATTGAAAACAGCCTCGCCGGGTCAGTGCTGGAGCACTTTGACCTGCTGTTGAAGCACGATGTGACGGTCGTACAAGAGACACTGCTACGCATCCGCCACAACCTCATCGCTATTTCCGGCACCACAATTGCCGATATCGACCGGGTGTTCTCGCACCCCGTCGCATTGGCGCAATGCAGAAAATTCCTGGCCGACCACCCGCGCATGGAGTCTTTTGCCTTTTACGACACAGCCGGAAGCGTGAAGCAATTAGTCGAACTGCGCGACCACCATGCCGCGGCCATCGCCAGCGAGGCGGCAGCTCGCTACTATGGCGCTGAAATCCTGCAGGCAAACATTGAGGACGACGCAGAAAACTTTACGCGTTTCTTTCTCGTACAGCGCAGCCAAGATGCTGTCCCAAATCCAGCTGCAAACAAGATCAGCCTGGCATTTTCCGTTGAGAACCGACCCGGCTCTCTGGTTGCAGCCCTCAACGAACTATCCGGGATAGGAACCAATTTAACCAAGATCGAGTCAAGACCGGTGCACGGTAAGCCCTGGGAATACGTCTTCTACGTTGACTGCCAACTGCACTCCGCCAACGAAGGCGGTCTCGCACTTGAGGCACTCAAGCCTCATTGCGCCATGCTCAAGGAGCTAGGCCGCTATCAGGAAGCCGCGCTTTGAACGTGCCTTCACATTCCTACGAGGGGACGTCTTGAGCAGCAAAAGAGGGATGGCAGCGAAGCCATCCCTCTTTTAGATTCTGTCGTCTGTCGGAGTTCTAAAAGTGGTAAGCCACGCCAATCGTCGGCATGTAGATGTTGTACCACTTGTTGGTGGTGAATTGAGCGTTGCCAAAGGTTGGCACCTTCGTTACAAATCCGCGGTACTCCGCTCGGATATCAAAGCTTGGGCTGATTTCATACGCAACGCCGGCCCCGTACAACCCGCCGATATCTACTTGCTGCTTCGCATCCAGCGTCTTGGTGCCGGAGTTGCGAATGGGCAAAAAGATGAAGACTCCCGGCCCCGCCTCAACAAAAGGGTTGAATTTATGAAACGTGAAGCTGCGCACATAAGCGGCGGAGATCTCTTCGTTGCGGGTCAAAATCGGATAGTGATTAGGATTGGCGTAGTAAGTGATGGAATTCTGATAGGTGATGCCGTAGTTAGCCTCTAAAGCGCTCGAGGGTGTCAGCATAAAGCGGTAGCTGATCAACGCACCATACGCGGGTGTCGAGTGAACTTGCACGTCGGTGGATGAGGCGATAAACGGCTCGACGATACCCGTTCCGCTGAGGCTAATGTCCTGCCGGCTCTCTTGGGCGCGGCCCGATGCCACGCCTACGGCCAGCATGAATACAATGAGGGCGATCTTCTTCATTCGGTCATGAACCTCTAGGACTGCGCAACCGTCCGGCTGGCAACCAGGTTGTCGATTCCGGTGCGCCGGTTTCATGCCGGGCCCCGCTCTATGAATTGTAAATGGCCAGAGCGGTCCAAAGCGGAAAGGGCTGAGCGGAATGATCTAAGGCAATAGACGCAACAGGCTCTGAATGGTCGTTTTTGTGTGGCTTGCACGCATTCGATGCACCTTAGGCTCTCTCAACGTGATAGAAAAACGGCGGTCCATTCTGATTGGCCAGGGACCGCACGGTACGCAAAAACGCACGCCCAGCATAGGACAGCGTGGCCTGGCGACGATGGACCAGCCGTAGCACCCGCTTCATCTCGAGTTCATCCACCGTAACTCGAACCAGGTCGCCCGATTCAAGTTCCCGCGCCACAGTCAAGTGCGGAACGAGAGCCACGCCGTTACCCATGGCGACGAATCGCTTGATGGCTTCGATGGTGGGTAGGTCGATGGGCATATTCAGTGGCGTCCGATAGCGCTGGAAGGCCTCTATAACCTTTCTGCGCAGCGGCGACGTGACATTGTGGGCTATGAAATTCTCTGTTCCGAGGTCGTTAATCGAGACATGATCCCGCGCGGCAAGCCGATGGGTGGGACTGACCACAAATGCCAGGCTGTCGTTGTACACCGCAATGGTTCGAAACTGGGCCGGATCGGGCCGAAACGAAACCACGCCGATCTCAAAGGTGCGCAGATTCAGTTCCTCAGAGATGCGGCTGGCCAACATGCGATGAACCGTAACCCCCACATTTGGATAGTCGCGCCGAAACTGGTCGATCGCGGCCAGCAGGTACATACAGGTATATTCGTTAGCTGCAAGTTGTAATCGGCCTCGTTCAAGATTCTTCAACTCGTCGAGCGCGCTCGAAGCCTCACGTCGCAGGGCCAGTAGACGCTGCGCGTAGTCCAGCAAGAGCTCGCCCGCCGCAGTCAGGGAACCATCTCTGGCCGCGCGATCAAAGAGCGTCTCGCCTACCGATGCTTCCAATTTTCGGATAACCTGGCTGATTGCGGGCTGGGTTCTGTGCATCCTCACAGCAGCACGCGAAAAGCTGCGCTCTTCAGCCACAGCCAGAAAGGTTTCAAGTTGACTGAGTTCCACGCAACCCCTCCCGAAGATAGTCCTTAGTCCCTCACCAAACACTATAAGCAATTGTAATCGGTTACCCAAAAAGAATAACTTTGCGTTATACGGCTCAAATGCGAGAAACTGAACCGTGAGTAAAGGTTCCCGGATAGCGAGCGAAATGAGTTCAGTCGACCCAAATCACGTTGTGTTCTTTGACACCACCTTGCGCGACGGCGAACAGTCGCCCGGCTGTAGTATGACTACGCAGGAAAAACTCACCATGGCCCATGCCCTTGAAGAGTTGGGCGTGGATATTATCGAAGCCGGATTTGCCATGGCCTCGGAGGGCGACTTTGCCGCAATCTCAACCATCACGCAGGCCATACGCAAGCCGCGCATCGCTTCGCTGGCCCGCGCCAAGACTGAAGATATCGAGATGGCAGCTCGTGCAGTGCAGTTTGCCGATCGCTCCCGCATCCACGTCTTTCTGGCTTCAAGTGATTTGCACCTTGAATGGAAGCTCAAGATAAGCCGCTCAGAGGCGTTGGATCGCACTGCGGAGTCAGTGCGGCTCGCTCGTTCGCTGGTCGATGACGTTGAATTCTCTCCGGAAGATGCGACCCGCTCAGATCGCGGCTACCTTGTCGAAATGGTGCGCGTTGCGATTGAGGCAGGCGCGACGACCATCAATATGCCCGATACCGTCGGGTACATGACTCCGGAAGAATATGGTCAGATGTTTCGCGAAGTGCGCGAGCGCGTGCCGGCCATCGACGCCGAAGGAGTCGTGCTCTCGTCGCACTGCCACGACGACCTGGGCCTCGCGGCGGCTAACTCACTGGCCGCCATCTCCGCAGGTGCGCGCCAGGTTGAATGCACCATCAATGGAATCGGCGAGCGCGCGGGCAACGCCGCGCTTGAGGAGATCGCCGCTGCACTTTACGTGCGTGCCGACTGCTACGGCGGGGCCACGTGCAGCATTAAGCTTGATCAGCTTTATCCCACCAGCCAGGTGCTCGGTCAGATCATTACGTTCAAGCCGTCTCCCAATAAGGCGATCGTCGGCGCCAACGCTTTCGCACATGAGTCCGGCATTCATCAGCACGGCATGCTCGCCAATCCGCTGTGCTACGAAATCATGACGCCGGCATTGGTCGGCGTCTCGCATACGCATCTTGTTCTCGGTAAACATTCCGGTCGTGCGGCGCTGCGGCATCGGCTAGAGCAACTCGGGTACACGCTCTCGCGGGAAGAACTGCAGCAGACGTATTACCGTTTCGTAGCCATGGCCGACCGCAAGAAAAGCATCTACGACCAGGACCTGATTGGGATTCTGCCCGACCAGATCCGCGAAAGACGCAACGAGCCGGTGTCGGAGCTGGATTGATTGTTAAGAGACGGAAGCCGTTGCCTGCTAATACAGCGCACTCGATTGGTTTGTAACACAGCGCAGTTTCATGCTGAGCGGAGCGCAAGCAAAGTCGAAAAACCTGTGGCTGCATTGCCCTCTGGCAGGTACCGATGAGAACGCGGCATCTGGCAAGACGCCAATGACGCTGTAGGTTTCTACAAAAGTGGAGAAGATCGACAAATGAAGTTGAAGATTCTCGTCACCGCCGGCGACGGCATCGGACCCGAAGTCACCAATGAAGCTGTGGCGGTACTGCGCGAGGTTGCTGCTCTGGGAGGGCACACCCTCGACATCAGCGCTAAGCGCATCGGCGGCGTCGCAATTGTGCTGGACGGCTCACCCCTTCCGGCCGAAACACTTTCTGCCGCGCTTGATTCCGATGCAGTGCTGCTTGGGGCCGTCGGCGGTAACGAATTCAATTCCCTGCCTCCCGACAAGCGTCCGGAGGCTGGCCTGTTGCAACTGCGATCAGCGCTTGGCGGATTCGCCAATCTCCGTCCCGCATTTGCATTCAAAGAACTCGCCGTCAATAGTCCGCTCCGCCCCGAAATCATTGACGGCGCAGACATCCTCTTCGTCCGCGAACTGCTTGGTGGTCTCTACTTTGGCCAGCCCCGCGAATGGAATCGGGCCAAAGGAGAGGCCTGGAATACCATGCGTTATACGCGCGAAGAAGTCGTCCGCGTTGCCCGCATCGCCTTTCAACTCGCTCAGAAGCGCCGCAAAAAAGTTACCAGCGTAGACAAAGCAAACGTACTCGAAGTTTCCCAACTCTGGCGCGCCACCGTGACCGAGGTTGCGACGGAGTTCCCCGACGTCACCCTGGAACATCAATATGTTGACGCCATGGCGATGCACCTGATGAATCAGCCGCGCAACTACGACGTCGTGCTTACAGAGAATCTCTTTGGCGACATCCTTTCTGATGAATCGGGAGTTATCACCGGCTCACTCGGCATGCTACCCTCGGCAACCATCGGCGGCAAAGTCAATTTGTACGAGCCCGTGCATGGCTCCGCGCCCGACATCGCAGGGAAAGGACTTGCCAATCCTCTCGGAGCAATCCTTACCGCCGCATTGATCCTGCGCCACTCTGCGAATCTTGAAACCGAATCCGCAGCCATCGAAGCCGCCGTCCGGAAGGTTCTGGAACAAGGCTTTCGCACACCTGACCTCGCGCGCGCGAATGCACAGGGCTTCTCCGTTCTCTCCACCACCGATATGGGCGCCAAAGTGCGGGAAACCGTAAAGGCCATGCTTGTGAATGTGGGTACTTCTTAACCGATGGGTCATCCATCCTCGGCGCTTTTTTTACAGCTAGTGGGAAACAACCTCAAGATCCGCTCGTAGGAGTTCAATGAGTAGCGCACCAAAAACACTTTTCGAAAAAGTCTGGGACCAGCATGTCGTGGTCGAGCCCCAAGGCGAACCCACCATCGTCTACATCGACTTGCAATTGCTCCATGAAGTGACCTCGCCGCAAGCTTTCGAGGGTTTGCGCCTTGCCGGACGCAAGGTGCGGCGCCCCGACCGATGCGTTGCGACAGTGGATCACAATGTACCCACAACAGTTGAGGGCCGCCTCCACATCCTCGATCAGATCGCAGCAACCCAAATTGCCGCGCTGCGCAAAAACTGCGCTGACTTTGGCGTGGAACTCTACGACGTAGACAGTCGCGAACAAGGGATCGTGCACGTCATCGGCCCTGAGCTCGGTATCACCAAACCGGGCATGACCATTGTTTGCGGTGATTCGCATACCTCCACGCACGGCGCATTTGGCGCGCTGGCGTTCGGCATCGGCACCAGCGAAGTGGAACATGTGCTCGCCACGCAAACCCTGCCGCAATCGAAGCCGAAAACATTTCGCATCGCGGTCGAGGGCGAACTGCCGCGCGGAGTGACCGCTAAGGACATCATCCTCGCCATCATCGGCCAGATCGGCACCGATGGCGCAACCGGTTGCGTCATTGAGTACGCAGGCTCGGCCATCCGCGCGCTTTCGATGGAAGGCCGGATGACCATCTGCAACATGAGTATCGAGGCGGGGGCACGCGCCGGCATGATCGCTCCCGACCAGACCACATTTGCGTATCTCAAGGGCCGCCGCTTTTCGCCGAAAGCCGCCGCGTGGGATGAAGCGGTCTTGGAATGGATCAAGCTGCCCACCGATGCGGGCGCGACATTTGATCGCGAATTAGTTATCGATGCGACGACCCTCGTGCCCTATGTCAGTTGGGGCACCAGTCCTGGCATGGTGGCACCCATCACTGCTACTGTGCCTGACCCCGCCGCCATCGCTAACGCCCAGGAGCGCAACGGGGTTGAGCGTGCCCTTGAATACATGGGGCTCAAGGCCGGCACACCTCTTGAGGAGGTGCCAATCGACCGCGTGTTCATCGGCTCCTGCACCAACTCGCGCATTGAAGATTTGCGCGCGGCCGCCCGCATCGCTTCTGGATACAAGGTCTCAACGCACGTGAGCGCGATGGTCGTTCCCGGTTCGCAGACCGTCAAGGCGCAAGCTGAAGAGGAGGGCCTCGACCGCGTATTTCGCGAGGCGGGATTCGATTGGCGCGAGCCCGGCTGCTCAATGTGTCTCGGGATGAACCCCGACATTCTCTCGCCGGGCGAACGCTGTGCCTCCACCAGCAATCGCAATTTTGAGGGACGCCAAGGCCGCGGCGGCCGCACCCATCTAGTCTCTCCTGAAATGGCTGCGGCGGCGGCAATCGCCGGCCACTTCGTCGATATTCGCAACTGGCCCGTCCGTGAATCTGTACAAGACGAGGTAAAGGCCTGATGGAAAAGTTTTGCACAATTACGTCGTTGGCCGCGCCTCTCGACCGCACCAATGTAGATACTGACCAGATCATCCCCAAGCAGTTTTTGAAACGCATTGAGCGCACAGGGTATGCCGAATTCCTTTTCTTCGATTGGCGTCGCACCGCATCGGGCGATCCAGACCCGTCGTTTGCACTCAACGACCCCCGCTACAAGGGCGCACAAATACTGATCGCCGGCAAGAATTTTGCTTGCGGATCGAGCCGCGAACATGCAGCATGGGCGCTTGGCGATTTCGGCTTCCGTGTAGTCATCGCGCCGACCTTCGCTGACATTTTTTTCTCCAACGCCGGCAAGAACGGAATCGTGCTCGTGCGCCTCAGCGAAGAGCATGTAGCGCAATTACTCTCCAATGCCAAGACTATTCCGAACTACACACTGACAGTTTCGCTCGAAGATCAAACCGTCGCCGACGACCACGGATTCAAGGCAAATTTTGAGGTGGATCCATTCCGGAAGTTTTGTCTGATTCAAGGCCTCGATGACATCGGTCTCACTCTCCGCCACGAATCAGAACTTGATGCATTTGAAATCAAGCACGACGAAGCACAGTGGTTGAAAGCCAAATAGAAAGCTGAGCGAAGCCGCTCCAAGGTAAGAAATGACGATCGAAGGCAAGCGCCAAAGCATTCCGCTCACTGAGGGGCCAAGCCGCGCCGCGGCGCGTTCCTACTTGCGTGGCTCAGGCTATTCAAAAGAAGATTTGCACAAGCCCATCATCGGCATCGCCAACACGTGGACCGAGATCGGAACCTGCAATGTGCATCTGCGCGACGTAGCTGAAGCGCTCAAAGAAGGCATTCGCGAGGGCGGCGGTACGCCCATGGAGTTCAACACCGTCACCATCTCCGACGGGATCACCATGGGCACGCAGGGCATGAAGGCTTCGCTGGTTTCGCGCGAAGTCATCGCTGACTCGATCGAACTCGTCGCCCGCGGCAATCTCTTCGACGGATTGGTCGGCATCGGTGGCTGCGACAAAAATATGCCCGGCATCATCATGGCTCTTTGTCGTCTGGACATACCGGGACTCATGCTTTACGGAGGCTCCATCGCGCCCGGCAAACTCAACGGCGTAGACATCACGATCCAGAATGTTTTTGAAGGCATAGGCTCGCACGCCGCCGGCCGCTTAGACGACGCTGGGCTTGAGGCACTCGAGGCCAACGCGTGTCCCGGCGCGGGCGCATGCGGCGGGCAATTCACGGCCAACACTATGGCCATGGCAGGTGAAATTCTTGGCATCTCGCCCATTCAACTTTCCGGCGTGCCTGCTAGGTCTAAAGACAAGCACTCCGCGACGCGCGAAGCAGGTCGCATCCTCATGGATGCAGTGCGCGCCAATCGTCGCCCCTCACAAATCATCACGCGTAAATCCATCGAGAACACTATCGCCAGCGTGGCCGCCAGCGGGGGCTCGACGAACGCCGTCCTGCACCTGCTCGCCATTGCTCGGGAGATGAACATTCCTCTCTCTATCGACGACTTCGACATCATCAGCAAGCGCACACCTTACATCTGCGATCTCACACCGGCCGGCAAATATGTTGCGTCCGACTACCAGGCAGCGGGCGGATCGCGCCTCCTGGCTCAGCGTCTTATCGACGCAGGCCACGCCGACGGATCCACACTCACCATCAGCGGCCGCACGCTCGCCGAAGAAGCTGAACTCGCCAAGGAAACTCCGGGGCAGCTTGTCATCCACACATTCGAGAATCCGATCAAGCCCACCGGCGGCCTGGTGATTCTCAAGGGAAATCTTGCGCCCGAAGGCAGCGTGATGAAAATCGCCGCCGCCAACCGCGTCGAGCACCGCGGACCCGCTCGCGTCTTCAACTGCGAGGAAGATTGTTTTGCCGCAGTGCAGACCGGCCAGATCAAGCCCAACGACGTACTCGTAATCCGCTACGAAGGCCCTAAAGGCGGACCCGGCATGCGCGAAATGCTGCAGGTCACCGCGGCCGTCAGCGGCAATCCTGAACTCAGCCCCACCGTGGCGCTGCTCACCGACGGCCGCTTCAGCGGCGCGACGCGAGGCTTTACCGCCGGCCACGTGGCACCCGAAGCATTCGTCGGCGGGCCCATCGCAGCTGTCCGCGAAGGCGACATGATTCACTTCGACATTCCCAATCGCAAGCTCACCCTTGAGATCAGCGACGCAGAAATCGCCATACGCCTCAAGGGCTTTTCATCGCCTGCTCTTCGCTGGCCTAAAGGTGTCTTTCGCAAATATGTCGATCGCGTAAGCAGCGCCTCTGAAGGCGCGACAACCTGACCTTGTTATTTTTCTGATCTTTGTTCACTGAGAATCAACAAAGGAGTCACCCATGGGAAGCAAGGCAAACTCGCTGTCGGCAAACGCGCACCTCACCACGCCCACCCGCCTCACCGGCGCAGAGATTGTGTGGGCCACGCTGGTTGGCGAAGGCGTTACCGATGTATTCGGCTATCCTGGCGGCGCTATCCTGCCGGTCTACGACGCGCTGCGCAAGTTTCCCATCCATCACGTCCTAGTGCGCCACGAACAGGGCGCATCGCACATGGCCGACGGTTATGCGCGTGCCTCAGGCAAAGTCGGCGTCGCTATCGCCACCAGCGGCCCCGGCGCGACGAATCTTGTGACCGGCATCGCCACCGCCATGCTCGATTCGATTCCCATCGTTTGCATTACCGGCAACGTGTCGAGCAGAGTGCTTGGTACCGACGCATTTCAAGAGGTCGACATCACTGGAATAACGCTTCCCGTTACGAAGCACAATTTCCTCATCAACAAGACTGAAGACATCGCTCCTGCCATCCGCTACGCCTTTCAGATAGCAAAATCCGGACGCCCCGGGCCTGTGCTCGTCGACATCACCAAAGACGCCCAGCAAGCCACGGCGATATTCGATTTCGCCGCTGCCAAGCCGCGCGCCTATCGCCCTCATCCTATGCTGCGCGTTGAAGAATCCGGCCTCGCCCAAGCTGCCGAACTCATCCGCAACGCTAAGCGCCCGGTAATTCTCGCGGGCCATGGCATCACCGAATCTGGCGCCATGGAGCAGGTGCGCACCCTCGCCGAGCGCGCACAGATTCCCGTCGCTCTCACGCTGCTTGGCCTCGGCGCGTTCCCAGCATCCCACGCGCTCAACATGGGCATGATGGGCATGCACGGGGAAGCGTGGGTCAATCACGCCATTCAGGACGCTGACCTGCTGATCGCCTGCGGCATGCGCTTCGATGATCGCGTTACCGGCACCACCGCAACGTACGCGACCAAGGCCAAAAAGATTCATATCGAAGTCGATCCTGCCGAGATCAACAAAAACATTGCCGTGGATGTGGCGCTGGTTGGCGATCTAAGAGAAGTGCTCGAGGAACTGCTCCCTCGTATCTCGGGTCGCGATGGCTCGGCATGGCTCAAAACTATTGATTCGAGCAAGGGCGCAGTCGCTGTGCGCGACATCAAGAATCTTCCCGATTCCGGCCACCTCTATGCGGCTCATGTCGTCCATGACCTGTGGCGCATCACCGGCGGCAACGCCATCGTCGTCACTGACGTAGGCCAGCACCAGATGTGGGAAGCCCAATATTTCCATCACGAGCATCCGCGCACGCTTATCACCTCAGGAGGCTTGGGGACGATGGGGTTTGCGCTTCCTGCGGCGATCGGCGCAAAGTTTGCATGTCCCGATAAGGAAGTGTGGGTCATTGCCGGCGACGGCGGGTTCCAGATGACTGCCTCCGAACTGTCTACCATCGCGCAGGAAAAGATCAAGATCAACATCGCCATTATTAATAACGGCTATCTGGGCATGGTTCGCCAGTGGCAAGAATTTTTCTATGAGAGCAATTATGAAGCCACGCCACTGGTCTCGCCCGACTTCGTCAAGCTGGCCGATGCACACGGCATTGCGGGTCGTGCGGTCAGCACCCGCGCCGATGTAGTCGATGCAGTCAATGAAGCGCGCTCCTCCCCCGGCACATTCTTGCTCAACTTCATGGTCGAGAAAGAAGATTCGGTTTACCCGATGATTCCAGCGGGCAGCGCGTTGCACGAGATGATTCGTCGTCCGGGCAAGAACCCGATCGTCGAATCGTCGGATGATATTTAGGAAAACAAAGATTAGTTGTGAGCGATTTAGACGCAGTTCTCAGCGATGAGAGCTCAGTTGTCCGGAATCTCTGGAAAGGCTGTCATGCTCCACACTTTTGTTGCTTATGTTGAAGATATTCCCGGCGTGCTGACGCGTGTGGCTTCCCTGTTTCGCCGCCTCAACATCAACATCAACTCGCTCACGGTCGGGCGCAGCGAGCGCGTCGGACTATCGCGGCTAACCCTGGTCTGCGAGGCCTCAGCAGAGGCCGGCCATCGCATCCGTGCCAGCCTGTACAAACTTGAAAACGTGGTAGACGTCGACGACATCGCCCAGGCACCCTCGGTGACGCGCGAGCTAGCGCTTATCAAGGTTGCGGCCACGCCCCAGAATCGTTCCTACATTTTCGAACTCGTCGAGGTCTTTCGCGCGCGCATCGTCGACCTCGCGCCCGAGTCTCTCATGATCGAGATGACCGGCGTTGAAAGCAAAATCGAGGGCCTGATCCAGGTGCTCAACGAGAGTGAAGATCGTGTGCTTGAAATCTGCCGCAGTGGAAAGATGACCATGCGTCGCGGGCACCACACCAGCCGCGTCCTGCGCGCCATGGGTGCCACCGCTGAAGAAAAACCCGAAGCCGAAGCTCAGCTCGACGAGGCCGAGGTGGGAAGCGTCGACATCGAACCCGCCTAGATAAAGTACGCTCGTTTCACTCGTGCGGCCGCAATCCCGCTCACTCGCAGTATCATTCTGATTTGGAAGGAGCAACCCATGGACGCTGACAGCAAAGCTTGCCCGGTTTGCGGGGAAACCATCAAGGCCGCAGCCATCAAGTGCCGCTTCTGCAATACCGATCTGGCAAATTATTCCGCCACAAAAGAGGTCGAGACGGAGCGCGATCTATTCGTCGGCCATCCAGCACTCATCTATACTGTTGGCCAACTCATGCCGTTTGTGATTCTGCTTGCAATAACCGCAGCCCTTGTATACGCCATGTCAGCCGGATACATTGAGTCCTCCGGACAATATGACCTTTATCTGAGCCTTTTTTTTGTGGTTGCCTGCGCATTGATCTGCCTGGCCTACTACATCAAGAGTCGCCGCGTGTTCTACCGCATTACCACGCAACGCATCAAGCTTGAACGCGGTATTCTCTCCAAGGTTCAGGAGTCGCTCGAGCTATTCCGCATTGACCACTTCGAATTGCGCAAGCCATTCGGTAGCCGGGTGCTCGGTCAATCCTCTCTGCATCTTTTTTCTTCAGACGCGGAACTCAATAATTTTTCAGTCTACGGCGTACCTGATCTTGAGGCGCTCGCCGATCAACTACGAGATTGCCAACTTCGCGAACGCGCCCGCCGCAGCCTCACGACGTTCGTCAAGGCTTAGCAAACGCAGCAACTCGGCAATCAAACTCCTAAACAATCAAAGCAAGCAAAGGAATCAAAAAACATGGCGAAGACTTACTACGACCACGATGCCGACCTCTCGCTCATTCAAGCGAAGAAGGTGGCCATCATCGGCTACGGTTCCCAAGGGCACGCTCACGCACTCAACCTCAAAGACTCGGGCGTGCAGGTCAAGGTAGGCCTTGCAGCGAATTCTAAATCCATCACCAAGGCTCAGAAAGCCGGCCTCGAAGTCGATACCGTTGCCGCTGCGACTGCGTGGGCCGACGTCGTCATGATCTTGACTCCAGACCAAACACAAGCCAAGATTTACGCCGAAGAAATCGCGCCCAATATTAAACCGGGCACACTGCTCCTCTTTGCGCACGGCTTCAACATTCATTTCAAGACCATTCTTCCCGCCGCAGGCATCGACGTGGGCCTCGCCGCGCCTAAGGCGCCCGGGCATCGTGTGCGCGAAATCTTCAGCGAAGGCGGTGGCGTCCCCGGACTTATCGCCATCCATCAAGACGCAACCGGCAACGCGCACGCCCTCAATCTCAGCTACCTCAAAGGCATCGGCTGTACCCGCGCCGGAGTACTTGAAACCACATTCAAAGAAGAGACCGAGACCGACCTCTTTGGCGAGCAGGCTGTGCTTTGCGGCGGCGTCAGCGCGCTGATCAAGGCCGGATATGAAACGCTTGTCGAAGCCGGCTATCAGCCCGAGAGCGCCTACTTTGAAGTGCTGCACGAACTCAAGCTCATCGTGGACCTCATCTACCGCGGCGGCCTTGCCTACATGCGCTATTCGATCTCCGACACGGCGGAGTGGGGCGACTACGTCAGCGGCCCGCGGGTCATTAATGCTGAGAGTCGCAAAGCCATGAAGCAGATCCTTACCGAAATTCAAAATGGCGAATTTGCAAAGCGCTTTCTAGCTGATCAAAATTCCGGGCGTAAAGAGTTCCAGGCCTTCCGCGATGCAGAAGCGAAGCATCCGATTGAAATCGTCGGCAAGGAACTCCGTGCCAGCATGCCTTTCCTTGATCCGGTCACTGTAGAAGAGGTTTCGAAAACAAGATAAACCCACGCCGGCATTTACTTTATGGCCCAGCATGGCAATGCTTTGCAGGGCCATAGTACTATCCACGTTTATGTAGCCGTGCTCTAAGCATAGTTAAATTGATCGGCTTTTTAACTCTTTCTGGTTCGACGCATCCTGCAATCGGCTATTCTGAGGGTGACCCGCCGGAGGTCCACCGGATGCTTTCCCCCACCCTGACCCCGCCTGCCTGTCCAACACCTGCCGAAACCATCGCGGTAGCACTCGATCGCGTGGTTCCCCTGCAAGGCTTGCCGCTTGACGATCGCCTGTGGATCGCGCGCCACTGCGAGGAGATCTTCGCCCAGCCCGGCGACATTCTTTTTGAGGAAGGTGCGATCGCCGACCGCATGATCCTTATCCTCAAAGGGGAAATTCATGTGCGCCGCAAGCGTGGCGGGCCCATGGAATTGTTCATCGGACGGGCCGGCCAGATGACAGGATTGTTGCCGTTCTCGCGTATGAAATTTTCAGGCGGCCAGGGTTTCGCCGTTTCCCCGATATGGGCTCTGACCGTAAGCAAATCACTGTTTCCTGAAATGCTTGCGGCGATTCCAACCATGACGCAGCGCGTGGTCTCGACGCTGCTCGACCGGGTGCGCGAAGTGACGCGTATTGAACAGCAGGCTGAAAAGCTCAATGCGCTCGGAAAACTCGCGGGCAACCTGGCCCACGAACTCAACAATCCAGCATCCGCGGCCCAGCGTGCGGCCTCCAACCTGGTCCATGAGCTTCGCTCAAATCGCGAACACCGTTTCAAGCTGGTTAATCTTTGCCTCAGTGAAGAGCAGATACAAGGCATTGAGAAGTGGGAGCAGCGCCTCATTAACCGGCCCACGCAAAACGATCTGCAAGACGCCGGTGCATTGATCAACCTCGAAGAGGAATTGCGCGCCTGGCTCGCGGCATTACCTTGCGAAGGGGCTTGGGAAGTAGCAACTCAGCTCGCTGAGCAACGTGCCACAGTTGCCGACCTCGACGACCTCCGCGCGCTGTTGGGACGGGATGAGACGTGTGTATCTCTCGAATATTTCGCTCGCTACCTGCGATCTTCGCGATCGGTTGAGACGCTGGTTCACTCGTCTGCCCGCATTTTCGACCTGATCAGTGCCGTCAAGGCGTACGCCTTTATGGATCGCGCTCCTATTCTCGAAGTGGATGTGCCCGCGGGCTTAGACGCTACTGTACAAATGCTGCAATCGAGAATGAAAAACGTTAGCGTTGAGCGCAATTACGAGCCCAATCTTCCCCCCATCAGCGCGTACGGCAGCGAGCTCAACCAAGTGTGGAACGCGCTGATTGAGAACGCACTCGACGCACTTGCAGAGTCGGGGAACGCACGTCAGTTGAAGCTAACTTGCCGCCTTGAAGGGGAGATGATGCTGGTCGAGATATGGGACACGGGACACGGAATTCCAGCGGAGCTGCAGGATCGCATTTTCGAGCCATTCTTCACCACCAAGGCGCCCGGGCAGGGGCTGGGTTTGGGGCTCGACAACGCGATGCGCATTGTTCGGAAACATCGCGGCCACCTCAGCGTTCGTTCCGATCCGGGGTCGACATGTTTCCGCGTTCGGCTGCCACTTGATCAATTGCAGGCCTACTAATCCGCATAGCTGAGTCGACGTAGGGCGTAGCGGACAGAGTCTGGGGCGGATTGTCTATTCTATTTCTGAAACGCCTACAGTTTTTTACATTCAAAATGAAACGTCGGCCGGCTCCGTGACCCGTAAAACGGACTGCTGGCCAGTCTTCAGTTTCCACGCTGCGCGTATGGCTTCGACCTTGTCGCGGTTTTCTTTGGTATTTGGATAGTCGATAATCAGCAGTTTTGACCTTAGGCGCGAAGGCGAAGCCGCATTCTTGCTCCGCCATTGGCCGTAGACGTCGAGTACGCTTAGTCCAGACGGGAATCGCGGGGTGACCTCGTGGTCGAGGAACTCTCGCCATTGTTCCTCGCTAACTCCCTTCCCGGCTTGCTGCTGGTCGTTTTCAGCATCTGCCGCTTCGAGGCCAAAGTAGAGTTTCGTATCCATCCATCCCAGCGTTTTCCCAGGATGAGCCGGATCGCGAGCCAAGGTCGGAGGAAGGGTGACTGAGACAGTTTTATGCGCGCAACCGGCTATCGCAAGCAGCAGCAATAGCGACGGTAGCAAAGCGTGAAAATTGCACATCCGTTTCCGGGGCAAGTTCAAGTCTTATTTTTCCACCTCGACACCGCGCCAGAAGGCTACGTAGCCTTTAATCTTGCGCGCAGCCGGATTGGGGTCGGGGTAATACCAGGCCGCATCTGGATTCTCTTGGCCTTCAATGAGCAGGCTAAGGTAGCGCGCCTGGCCCTTCCAAGGGCAGGTGGAGGTGGTGCTGCTAGGTCGAAAATATTCTCGATTGAGACTGCCGTCAGGAAAGTAAACATTTCCCTCAACTGTCTCAGTCGTCTCGCTTTCGGCAATCACCTTGCCGTTCCAAATCGCTTTTGCCATGGTCTTTCCGGTCTTCACGTCGTACCGTAACCTACCCGCGATCCAGCCAAACCAGGTAGGCTAACGATACGACATTAACAGAGATTGCTGGGCAAGGCGAATATGATCCTCAAAGCAGTTACTTGGCTGCGGTGATCGAATCGACGTGCACAGACTTTTTGTCCGCATCTGCGGTCGCCATTATCGTCACATGATCACCGTAGAATGCTTTAACAGCTTCCGGGTTATCAATCGTCCAGACGGCCTTTTTGGCCTCATCGACAAACACCGCGGTCATGCCACCGTCGATGCATTTCTTGACGCATGCCGCACCTGATCCGGCGTGCTTGGCACCGCACATCGAGTCAGATATCCAGCCGTTGATACTGGTTGAGTCTGCAGCGCTCGCCGCGACTGCGGCAAACGAGAACATTGCAAGAAGTACCGCTACGATTCGTTTCACTTGGCCTCCGTTTAGAATGGGGAATTTACTATCGGCCTTCATCATGCACTTTCGCTCGTCCCAGACACAAGATGGAATGTTCGATTAATTCAGCAGATGAAACTAGTTAGGCGGGCGCTGACTGAATTACTTGGATGCTTTGCCTCCTGGATTCAAGGGCTTTCAGCACTCCTTCGTAGCGCACCGACGCGGCCGTAAACCGATTTACTAGCTCTGAAGTCTTGATCATGAACGTCGGGTTCTTTTGCCGGATTTCATCCAGAATGTGCGAAAATTTTGCCAGCAGAAAAAAGCCTTCGGCATTGCTATCCACGAAAAGCTCAGCCGAGACCGCTCCGTGCAGCACCATGGCAGCAGCCATCTCCCAGTAAGTAATCACCTGGCGAAAGAAAGCGTTATGCGGGTCGGCTGGGTTCGAGATGACTTTGAAGAAATCGTCCGCGGTATTCGGCCAGAACTCACCGGTCATCCATGCGCGTGCCTCGCGCATCACCGGTTCGGTGCGTAATTGATAAAGCTTCAGGACTATTTCCGCATCGGCGGGTGTTGCGAGCATACGTTCCATGAGCAGGTCTCCGCTGCCCATATTAACGGATTCAACAGGTCCTGTGCGCGCGAGGTTATCTGCCGCCCATGGACCGGTGCCCTCATGCTGCGGGCGCATCCGCCCAATTGCCAGAATCAGGCCGGCTGCAACTCCTTCTCACCGCTCGTCTTCTCTGTTACCGGCCCGTGCGTGGCGGCCACAGGCAAGGGAGGAGCGTCCCCAATCCGTTGCGAGTAAGTGCATGTGACTCCCGGCTTCTCCGCCTCGGCTGGAGTCGTCTTCTTGCCGCGCTTCTTTGCCGGCGCAGCTTCTTCGTCTGCCCCCTTCTTTTTGTTGGGGCACTCGAGGAAGATACCTGAGCGCAGCGTCTTCTCGAGCAGATACGGGCTCTTGCAAATCGGGCATGGCTCCGCCACCGGTTTGGAGTTTGATGTGAAGTCGCATTTGGGGTAGTTGGTGCAGCCCCAGAAAATATTGCCGCGACGAGCCTTGCGCTCGGCCACGTCGCCGACTCCGCATTTGGGGCACTTCATCCCCTCAATCAAATTCTGCTTGACGTATTTGCACTTGGGGTATCCCGAGCACGAAACGAATTCACCATAAGCGCCCTGGCGCAGAACCAGAGGCTTACCGCACAATGGGCACTCCTCCCCTGTTGGTTTCGGAGTGGCCTGCTTCTGCTGCTGCTTCTGGCTGAGCTTACGGAACGTCTTGCACGGCGGATCTTCGTTATATCCGGGGCACGACATGAACATGCCGAAGGGGCCGCGCCGCAGCACCATCACCCGTCCGCAATTTTCGCAATATTCGTCCTGCTCTCCTACTTCCTGTGCCTCGGGCGTATTCATGTCCGGCTTGCCGGCAGTGTTTTCTTTGGTGAAGGTGCAGCTATTCTTATCTTTCTTGTCATAGGCAGAACACGCGAAGAACGTACCGAACTTGCCCCATTTCAGCACCAGAGGCGATCCGCAGAGGTCGCACTTCTCATCCGTCACAATTTCCATGCGCTTGATGTATTCCATATTGGAGCCGGCATCTTTGAGTTCTTCAACGAAGTGGTCGTAGAAGCCATTGAGCAGAACGGTCCACTTCTCCTTGCCTTCCTCTATGTCGTCCAGCTCCTCTTCGAGTTTGGCAGTGTACGCAACGTCGAAGATATACGGGAAATTCTTTACCAGCAGATCGCAGACCACCATGCCGATTTCAGTCGGAAAGAACCGTCCGCTGATCTTGCTCACATACTCGCGGTCTTGAATAGTGTTGATGATCGAGGCGTAGGTGGACGGACGGCCGATGCCGCGCTCTTCCAGTACCTTTACCAGCGACGCCTCATTAAACCGCGGAGGCGGCGTAGTGAAGTGTTGCTCGTCGAGAAGCTTTTCAAGCGTTAGAACTTTGACGTCTTTGAGGTCGGGAAGTTTGTTCGCCGACTCGTCGTCCTCGTCCTTTTTGTCCTCTGCCACTTCGTACACTTTGAGAAATCCGTCGAAGCGTAATACCGACCCGCTCACACGGAAGTCGTACGTCTTCCCCGTACTCGCGGAGACCGCTGCAATCTTTGCCGTGGTCACGTCGGAGATGGCAGGCATCATCTGCGACGCAACAAACCTCTGCCAGACCAGGCGGTAGAGCTTGAGCTGTTCGTCGGTAAGGTAGCGCGCGATTGATTCTGGCGTACGCGCGGCATCCGTAGGTCGAATGGCTTCGTGCGCGTCCTGCGCATCCTTCTTTCCTTTGTAAACATTGGATGATGCGGGCAGATACTTAGGGCCCAGCTGCTTCCCGATCCATTCTCTTGCACTCTCGATCGCATCAGGCGATACGCGCGGAGAATCGGTACGCATGTAGGTGATTAAGCCGGTCGTTCCTTCCGCACCAATGTCTACCCCCTCATAGAGGCGCTGCGCTACACCCATGGTCCGACGCACATTAAATCCCAGTTTGCTCGACGCATCGCGCTGCAACTGGCTGGTGATAAAAGGCGCCAAAGGCTTGCGCTGTTGCTCTCTCGACTGCACCGATGCGAGCGACCACTTTGCCTTGTCGAGCGCCGAAACTACTTCGCGCATCGCCTTCTCGTCGGGCAGCGCGTTTGCGATGAACTGATCCTTACCTTCTTTATCTTTGCCGTTCACGACGCGAACCGGTTCCCCGTCGATGCCGATGAAGCGTGCTTTGAACGTTTTATCAGCTTGCTTTTCCGGATGAAGCATCGCGTCGAGCGTCCAGTACTCGACCGGCTTAAACGCGGAAATTTCGCGTTCGCGTTCCACAATCAGGCGCACAGCCACGGTCTGCACACGCCCGGCCGATAATCCCCTGCGGACCTTATCCCACAACAACGGCGATATCTGGTAGCCCACCAGGCGGTCAAGCACACGGCGAGTCTGCTGCGCGTCGACCAAATTCTGATCCACATCGCGTGCATGTTTGAACGCTTCCTGTACCGCCTTCTTTGTAATCTCGTTAAAGGTCACGCGGCGAATCTTTTTCCGCTCTTTGGCCGACGTTCCTAGTTGAATAGCGAGATGGTATGCAATCGCTTCGCCTTCGCGGTCCGGGTCAGGAGCCAGGAAAATTTCATCGGCACCGGCAGCAGCCTTCTTCAATTGCGCGACAATTTTGATTTTGTCTGGAGAGACGACCAGGGTCGGTTCAAAGGTGCGATGGTCAAGCTCGACACCGATTTCCTTCTTCGGCAAGTCCATGATGTGACCTACTGAAGCCAGGACCTCAAACCCCTTGCCTAAATATTTCTCGATCGTCTTTGCCTTCGCAGGAGATTCGACGATCACCAGTGATTTGCTCATTGCCATCCTTAATCCTGATCTGTTCGGCCTGTTTGACGCAGCCCGGATAATTGTGTCGCTGGTATGCGTCTCTAACAACGTGCATTTGCCGTCCGCTGGCTCAAAATCTAAAACATCTACGAAAGCAGCAACCTTACACGGAATGCATATCCGTAGCCACTAGCGAAATGGTTCTTTAGGCTCGAACGTGCTACAACACTATCCGCAAACTGCCTGAAACATGCGAAAAATCGCACCTTCATCTTGCAAATTTAAAAATAGAAAGCGCTTTCACATCGTGCGCACGTAATTCTTTCCTGGTAAGCAGCGCACGCGGCCCGTCATTTCAAGCTCAAAAAGCGCGGTAAATACCTCTGAAGAGGTGAGTTGGGTTTCCAGTATTTCGAGGATTTCATCGATTTGCAGAGACTCGTCTGTGCGCAAAACCTCAAGCACGATCGACTCTTCAGGACGCAATACTGGGTCCGGCAAGAGAGATGCGCCAGGTGCCGCTCCGGATTCATTGCCCGCGCCAGCTTCTAGTTCCAAACGTACCTGCGAGGGCAGATCTTCCCAGATGTCTTCCCAGGTCGCAACCAGTTTTGCGCCCTGCTTAATCAAGGTGTTAGGCGTCCATGAGCCCTTGTTGGTCACGTTGCCGGGCACCGCATACAAGTCGCGGTTCTGCTCTGCTGCACACCGTGCGGTGACGCGCGTTCCTGAGTTCTCTGCAGCCTCTACCACCAGCACTCCCACACTCAGCCCGCTTAAGATACGGTTGCGGCGCGGAAAGTTCTGCGGCGCAGGAAACGTGCCCATGGGAAGCTCGCTGACAATCGCACCGCCCGTCGCGAGAATTTCCTCTGCCAGCTTTTTATTTTCTTTGGGATAGATGACGTCGATCCCTGTGCCCCAGACCGCTACCGTCGGGGCGCGTGCGGCCAGCGCGCCTTTGTGCGCACAGGTGTCGATGCCTCGTGCCATCCCACTTACAATCAGCAACCGGCGAACGGCGAGGTCCCGCGCTATTATCTCGGCCATCCCGGAACCGTAAGGGGATGGGTGCCGGGTGCCAACGATCGCAATCGACGGCAACGATAACAGATGCGTGTCGCCGCGTACCCACAAGACCGGGGGCGGATCGTAAATTTCCTTGAGACGCTCGGGATAATCCGTACAGCCAAATGTCAAAATGGTTGCACCGTGCTCTACCACGCGCACCCATTCTTCTTCTGCTGCCTTGCGCGCCTTGCCTTCGAAAATATACTGCGCAGCGTGGGCAGGAAACCTCAAGCCCTCAAGCGATGTGAGCGAAAGGGCAAAAATCTGGCCTAGAGCGTCGAGGCTCTTGGCCGCGTCTAAAATGCGCCTGGGCCCCAGCCCCGGCGCCAGAGTAAGGGCCAGCCAGCCGAGCCGATCCTCATCTAAACGAGGAACTTCCGCTGTGCTGACCGGGGCTAGGATGGGTTGATGGGATGTCATCATTCAGCGCACAAGTGTGCTAACGCACACAAAATTTCCTACGAAGTAATTAGAAGCCCCTTATTTTGGTAATTGGGCTCACATTAAGCCGCTGCGATATGGAAGTCAAGGACCCCGCGTTGGCCGAGGAGCAAAACCTCAGCTATCCCAACGGATGAATTGATAGTCTAAGAGCACGTGAGCAAGACCTCCGATCGTCGTTTGCGCGTTGCGGCTATTCGCTTTCTCAATCCTGCGCCCCTGATGTGGGACTTTGAACACCCTCCGCTGAGCCCAATTCTCGTTGACCGCTATCAGCTCGAGTGGATGCTCCCGGCTGAATGCGCGGACCGCCTCGTTAGCGGCACGGTCGACATTGGACTGGTCCCGATCGCAACCCTTGCTACAAGTCCCGGCTTGCGAATCTTGCCGGGGTGCACAATCGCCTCAAAAGGCAAAGTGCGATCCTTGCTACTGGTGCGCCGCGCCAGCCAACCACTCACCGCGCTGCGCAATATCGCAGCGGATACTGCCAGCCGTACCACCCTCGCCTACGCGCGCATTCTGTTTCATAAGTGGGGCAACGGCGGCGTTTCTTTCCTGCCTATGGCGGCGGAACTCGACGCGATGCTCGATCATGCCGATGCAGCGATCATCATCGGCGACCCCGCCCTGATGGCTCTCGAAGAACGTGCTAACCGCTTCGAGCGCACCGGCGAGGAATTGGTCTACCACGACCTTGCCGAAGAATGGCATTCCCTCATCGGACTGCCGTTCGTTTCGGCGGTCTGGGCTGCGGCCCCGCACGTGCTTGAGGATGAGTCGCTGATTGAGGATTTCATTCGATCGCGGGATCACGGCCTCGGCAACATCGACCGGCTCGTTGTGGAATGGTCGCGCCGCATCCCGCTGTCAGAAGAAACCATTCGCAAATATCTGACCGCAAACATTCACTACATTCTCGACGAGGAATGTGTGGAAGGCATGTGGGGATTCTTTCGCATGGCCGCCGAGTTTGGCGTTTTACCGGCGTATGAATTCTCTATCGATCAACTGGCAGTCTAGGAAAAAAATGGCGGTCGCGCCAAACGATTAGCTAGCAGAATTGGCAACTCACCCGTCCTAAATTTCCCATCGCAACAGCGCTGCGCCCACGGTGAATCCGGCCCCGACTGCTGCTAGCAGCACCAAGTCGCCCCTCTTTAATTTACCCTGCTCGACGGCTGTTTCCATGGCCAGCGGAATGGTCCCCGCCGACGTATTTCCGTACTTCTCGATATTGATAATCACGCGCTCGGGATCCATGCCCAGCCGATCCGCAGTTGAAGTGATGATGCGCTTGTTTGCCTGGTGCGGAATGAAGCAGCCTAGATCGGCGCCGGTCACGCCATTGCGCTCTAAAACTTTGGTGGCGGCCTCGGCCATCTTGCGTACCGCAAATTTATACACCGCCTGCCCATCCTGATAGATGTAATGCATCTTCTTGTCGACAGTTTCATGGCTTGAGGGATTCAGGCTTCCGCCGCCCTTGAGGTTCAGCGATACGCCACCCGATCCGTCGATCTCATGCACAAAATCGATGAAGCCGATCTCGCCTTCTTCTGCAGGCTCGATCAAAACTGCGCCGCCGCCATCGCCAAACAAGATGCACGTGGCGCGGTCGGTGTAGTCAGTCATGCGTGTATTCGCATCCGCCCCACAGACGAGCACTTTGGAGTGCGCACCGCTTTCGACCATCTTGACGCCAGCTTGCAGCGCAAACACGAAGCCGGAACATCCCGCAGACACATCGAATCCCCAGGCGCCTTTGGCGCCGATCTTGTCCTGCACCAGGCAAGCGGTCGAGGGAAACATCATGTCAGGGGTGACCGTCCCAACGATAATGACTTCAAGTTCAGTTGCTGCGATGCCGCGAACGGCCAAGCATTTCTTTGCCGCCTCGACGCAGATATCGCTCACGCCAAGCCCCTTCGCCAGGACATGACGTTCCTTGATTCCGGTGCGGTCCACGATCCACTGATCGTTGGTCTCTACCATTTTTTCGAGGTCTTTATTGGTCAAAACTTGGGGGGGAACGTAGGTTCCGAGCGCGCTGATCTTAGCGCGCCTGCCCACAATGGGGCGAACGGTGAGGGTCAATGCATTTCTCCTTGCGGCGCTATCCTCAGACTGGGGATGCCGGGCTTGCTGCTTTCAATATCTTAGCGGCTGCAGCGCAGCAAAATGAAGAGGCGGCCACAGCGTCAAAAAAGTACCGGGTGACCTACTGCGCCCGTACTAGCCCGTTACCGTTGCTTCCTTCCGGACCTGGCGGGATTGGCGGGATTACGTCGCGTAGGGCCCGGCACTTAAAGATTTTAACACTCTACGGCCGGATAGTTGACGCGCGGTCTCAGCCTGTTCAGAGCGAAAATCACGGAGCTATTAATAGCTTGTGTAGTGAAGCGATAACCCACCTAAAGCGGCGATGGGCAATATTGTCTCAATAGCCCAGCATCGTATTTTGATCGCAGCTACAATAGAGGGTGTGAGTAAACTTTCCCCTTCTGCGGCGCCTACTGTGGGCTTTATCTCGCTGGGCTGCCCCAAAAACCTCGTCGATTCAGAGGTGATGATGGGCCTGCTCGATCAAGCTGGCGCGCGGCTCACGTCTCACCCTGAAAAGGCTGAAATTCTGGTAGTCAACACCTGCAGTTTCATCGACACAGCTAAGCAGGAGTCAGTCAACACGATCCTCGAAATGGCACGCCTCAAAACTTCAGGATCAGCCAAAAAACTGATCGTTACCGGCTGCCTGGTCGAGCGATACCGCGACGACATCCGCAAAAGTATTCCCGAAGTCGACGCCGTCGTCGGAACGGGCGAGCTCGAAGCGATCTTAACGGCAGCGGGTATTGGCGCTGCAGGGATCGCATCGGCGCTGCCGACCTCCCTGTCGCCGTTCACAATTCTCAGCGGAAATGAAGCCGCCCTGACCCGCTCCGGCCAGGAGTCGCTTGCGGGAACCCACAAGCTTGAACCGATTAACTTCCGGCCTGAAGGAGACTTGCGCGAGCAGCAAGGAAGGTTTAGCCGCGACACATGGCAGGGCGCAGCTCACCTGCTGCCGACGTATCTCTACGATGAGTCCACACCGCGGTTCCTGACCACCCCAAAATCCTCGGCCTACATCAAGATTGCCGAGGGCTGCGACCATCCATGCAGTTTTTGCGTGATTCCCAATCTGCGGGGCAAATTTCGTTCGCGGCGTTTTGAATCGGTCGTAACGGAAGCGCGGCAACTGGTTGCGCGCGGTGTGCAGGAAATCACCCTCATCGGCCAGGACACTACCTGTTATGGCGAAGACCTCGGCATCAAAGACGGCCTTGCGCTGCTGCTTGACGCCATCGCCGGCATCGAAGGCGTTCGCTGGCTGCGCTTCCTCTACGCCTATCCCAATCGCATTACCGGCCGCCTGCTTGAGACCATCGGCCGCCACGACAATATTTGCAAGTACCTCGACGTGCCGCTGCAACATGCTTCGTCGCAGGTGCTCAAGAGCATGAAGCGCGGCGCCGGCGCGGACATCTTTCTCAAGACGCTGGCCAAGGTGCGGGCCGCCGTTCCCGGTATTGCGCTGCGGACATCCTTCATCGTCGGCTTTCCTGGCGAGTCCCGCACCGACTTTGAAATTCTGGAGCAGTTCATCACTGAAGCGAAGTTCGACTGGCTCGGCGTTTTTAACTATTCCGACGAAGAAGGCTCGGGCGCATTTTCACTGGGCGCCAAAGTGCCGAAACGCACCATCGAGGACCGCAAGCGCCGCCTGATGAAGCTACAGCAATCCATCAGCAAGCGAGCTAAGCAACAGTGGGTCGGCCGCAAACTGGTGTTGCTCGCCGAGGGCGAGAGCGAGGAAACTCCCCTGCTTTGGGAGGGACGTACGGAGTTTCACGCACCTGAAATCGACGGCAAAGTCTATATCAACGATTTCGGCGAATTGGAGTCTTTAGAACCAGGCAATTTTTATCGTGCCGAGATAACAGAGGCCCACGACTATGACGTGGTCGCTCGGGTTATCTCTGGTCCGCTGTAGACTGAATCTCAAACCGGGAACAAACTGCAATGCCTGCGAAGAAAAAATCCGTCAAAGTTTTGCGATGCCCTACATGCGGCACGCTGGTGCGGCTCAAGGACGAAGATTTTCCATTCTGCTCTGACCGTTGCCGCAAGATTGACCTGGGGAAGTGGGCCATGGGCGTCTACAAGATTAGTTCCCCAGTGCTTGATCCTGAAGTGCTCGAGGACCTTGGCAATCTCGGCAGCAACCGCGGCAGCGACAGCGACAATGAATAGTCCCGAAGCTGCAGACCCTGCGCCGACAATCCCCGTTCAAAAAACTATGTGGGCGTGGACCGTTGCCACCTTCTTCGGCGCTGGGTTGGGCAAGCCCGGGCCGGGAACGTGGGGCTCCGTCGGTGCCGTACTGTTGTGGGCATTGTTCACGTGGAAGATTCAACCTTCGCCGCAAATCATTCTGTTCGCGCTGCTTATCGGTATCTTGCTCTCGCTGGTTCTGGGTGTGCCCGCCGCCACCATCGTAGCGCGCGAAAGCGGCCGTCACGACCCTGGATTCGTCGTTATCGACGAGGTCGCCGGACAGTGGATTACCCTATTGGGCAGTCCAGCGGACTGGAAACATGGCCTGATCGCCCTCATTCTTTTTCGCCTCTTCGATATCACCAAGCCCTTTCCTGTACGACAAATTGAGAGCCTTCCCGCGGGCTGGGGCATCGTTTTCGATGACGTGGGCGCGGGGCTGTATGCTTTAGCTGTTGCGTCGTTACTGCGCATCTGGATTTAAGACCGAGACAACATGCCCCGCACCCGAGCTCAATCCGCGCGCGAAGGAAAAATACCTGAACCCCGCATCGACGACATTGTGCCCCCATCGGCTCTGCCTTTAGGAGAGGTCGAGCTAATCGGCGCAAACCTTGGCCCCCATGAATTCGGGCCACCAGTGGTGGTCATTGGCACGCAGCCGGCCCAAGTGTTGATGAGCCGCCCTGGACGAGTCGCCTTTCGCGTTCCCGAGCAGGCGACGAGCGGCCTCATAGAGGTGAGAACCCCGACCGGCGTCAGCAATGCCGCTCCATTGCGCGTTGCCCACGAGCTTTCAAACGGACTGCACCCGGTAACCAGCCCCGCCGTAAGCCGGTCAGGCATGATTTACGCCACAATTTCTGGGCAGCGCGGCCAGCAAACGCCGGTCTCCGTCGTCCGCGTGAGCCCCGATGGGCGCGGTACTCCCTTTGCGACTGGAATTCTGAACGCCACCGGCCTTGCGTTCAGCCCCGACGGCGATCTGTATGTCACCTCGCGCGCAGAAGGAAATGTTTACCGCATCGATGGAGCGGGCGAGTCGACGCTCTATGCAGAGGGCATGGGGGTGGCCACTGGAGCCGCGTTTGATGCCGAGGGTAATCTGTTTGTCGGTGATCGCAGCGGCACCATCTTCAAAATCGATCCACAGCGCAAAATCTTTGTGTACGCGACGTTTGAACCCAGCATCTCTGCCTATCACATGGCCGTAAACCAGGAAGGGATCCTATTCGTCACTGGTCCAACGCTGTCTTCGAACGATGCCATCTGGGCCATCGATACGCACGGAGATGCCAAGCCTTGGTATCGCGGTCTTGGCCGGCCCCAGGGTCTGGCGCTCACCAGAGAGGGAGACGTCTACGTAGCCGCGTGCCTGCACGGGCGCCGCGGACTGATCCGCGTCACGCCGGAGGGCGAGGCAACGCTTGTGGTTTCCGCTATCAATCTTGTGGGTGTCGCGTTCTCACCGCTCGGCACCACCATCCTCGCGTCGAACGATGCGGTTTATGATGTTGACTTGGGAGTTGAAGGACTGAACCTCAACTAAAGGAGCTGATGACCGGCTCCGCCGCCCTTGTGCTGTAAATTGAGCGTCTGACTTGAGCTGAATGCAGTCTGCGCGCTACAACCCTGGAGCCAAAAGCTGCTTTTATGAAATCCGAAATCATCGCAGTTGGCTCGGAAATGCTGACTCCATTCCGGCAAGATACAAATTCCCTTTACCTGACTGAGAAGCTCAACGAGATCGGCGTCACCGTCGCCTTCAAAACTATCGTGGGCGACCGCCGCAAAGATCTCGTCGGCGCCATTCGCAACGCGCTGATACGCGTTGACATCCTCATCTTGATGGGCGGGCTTGGCCCAACCGAAGACGACCTCACCCGCGAAGCCGTGGCTGAGGCGCTATCACTCACGCTGCGTCGCGAAGCGGCCCAGGTTGCCGCATTGCATGCCCGCGCCGCTACCTGGCGCATGCCCATGCCAGAGAACAATCTCAAGCAGGCCGACGTGATCGAGGGCGCCACAGTGCTCGCCAACCCCAATGGCAGCGCGCCCGGTCAATGGCTTGAGACGCTTCACGCGGGCTATCGCAAATTGCTGATTCTTGTTCCGGGTCCGCCGAACGAATGCAAGCCGCTCTTTGACAGCGAATGCCTGCCCCGGCTCCGTGAAGTCGTTCCCTTGCGACACATCGCCAAGCGCACGCTCAAGGCGGCGATGATTCCCGAGTCGCAGGCCGACAAGTTGCTGGCACCGATTTACAACGAATACAGCGATGTCGAAACCACTATTCTCGCGCATGCCGGCGACATTCAGCTCACCCTGATTTGCTCGAAGGCCAGCCAGGAAATCGCCGAGCAACGCGTCGAAGAACTCGCCACACGCATGGAAGAAGCTCTCGACGACTGGCTCTACTCCTCTGAGGGGGAATCATTGGAGCAGATCGTGCTGTACTACCTTGGGCTGCGGCAGGCGACGCTGGCCGTGGCGGAGAGTTGTACCGGAGGCATGATCGCTCAACGCATCACGTCCGTACCCGGCAGTTCGCGCTCGTTTCTCGGCGGTGCAGTGGTTTATTCTAATGAATTGAAGACTGCATTCGCCGACGTATCGCCCGAACTCCTCGAACGCTACGGCGCAGTTTCGTCCGAGGTTGCATCCGCGCTTGCAGAGGGTATTCGCAAACGCACTGGTGCCACTCTGGGCCTCGGCATCACCGGCATCGCCGGACCTGCTGGCGCAACCGATACCAAACCCGTGGGACTGGTCTACATCGCAGTCAGCGACACGCAGAAGACCGACTCGTTCGAGCGCAACTTCCGCGGCGCTCGCGACCGGGTGCGCGAATGGGCCGCACAGCAAGCGCTCGACCTGATCCGCCGCAAGCTCATGTAGGCGTCGAGCCTTAATGCGCCCACGAGTATTTGATTTGAAGGGCAACGCCTTCTGCACTACACTTCATTGATCGAGGAGAACTTCACTATGCCTCTGCCGCAGGATGAACGCATCATCGCTCTAGCCGATGACTTGTTGAAGCAGTTTCAAGCCATTTTTGGAGTGCACCCAGGATTTCGACCAGCACACGCCAAAGGCCGGATGCTGACCGGCACATTCAAACCGGCAGCAGGAGCCACGGCGCTGACCAAAGCGCCGCACATCGAGCGCTCATCGACGCCCGTGACGGTGCGCTTTTCAAACTCGACCGGACTGCCTTCGATTCCCGACAGCGCGCCTGATGCCAATCCACGCGGGTTAGCGATTCGATTCAACCTCGCAGACCACGTGCACACCGACATCGTCGCGCACTCGACTGACGGCTTTCCTACGCGCGATGGCAATCAGTTTCTCGAGTTTCTGAGAGCTGCCGCGGCAAGCGGCGCAGATGTTCCTTCTCCGAAGCCGATCGAGAAATTCCTGGGCGCGCATCCGGCCGCATTGGCATTCGTTCAGACACCAAAGCCTTTCGCTTCGAGCCTGGCGCGCCAGACATATTTTGCCGTCACGGCTTTTGAATTCACGAACGAAGCAGGACAAACAAAGTTTGGCCGCTACCGCATCGTTCCCGAGCAGGGCAACGACTTCTTGCCGGATGCAGAGGCCGCGAAACTCCCCCCCGATTTCCATTTCGACGAAATTGCCGAGCGTGTAGCAAATCGTCCAATCCGCTTCAAGATATTCGTACAGATTGCCGCGCCCACCGACACCACCGATGACGCAACCGTGCATTGGCCTGAAGATCGCGATCAGGTGGAACTCGGGACCATTGAATTGGACCAACTCGTGCCCGACAGTCTGGCGCAGCAAAAACACATCATCTTCGATCCGATCCCGCGCGTTGAAGGGATCGCACCTTCTGCCGATCCTCTGCTGGAATTGCGTGCTGCGATCTACCTGCTGAGTGGAAGACAGCGGCGCACGGCCCAAACTGAATAGCGCAACTCGCGAGACCGCTACATTGACGCTGTTACACGTGCTCTGAAAAACTGGGCCAATGCAACTGCGATATAGCGGCAAGGTGGAATACGCGGACGCCCGCAAAATGCGCGTGCGCAACAAGCTGTATTACCGGTTCGCGCATTGGCCGATCTGGATCTGGGTATTCTTTCTCGCCCCGGGTCCTCTCACATTCAGTTTGTTCGCGCACGGATTCAGCTGGGCAAATACAGCGTGGCTCACGGCTGTCTTGATCGGCACTGGAGTTGCCGGGGTCTACGGACAGTTGCCAGGTGTAGAGCCGGCCCCGTACATCCTGCGCTTCGACGAGGACAAGCCGAACCCACGCTATCGCAAGGTTTGCTACACCTTCGCATGGAACGCCGTGCTGAATTTTGCACTACTCAATCTGACCGGGCTGGTTATTGCGACCTTAACCGGCGTCTGGTACATGAGCCAGCTTTATCACTACGTATATTTCCCTTTGTGCGCACTGATCCTGTTGCTGGGCGCCGCGGGACGATTACCTCGCGTTGGTCGTTCAACCAAGGCGGAAGGAACGGAGCGCCGTTATTTTTATGGATCGGTGTGGGCTGTGACCGTCGCCCAGACCGTGTTGCTGTTGCTGTGGAAGACCCTGCACGCAACACACACGGGAAGCGTGGTGAAGCTGACCGTCTACAGTCTCACGTTGTTTGCGATGGGCCTGTCAGCGTATCGCGGCGTGCTGCCGCGCACGCGTCCCATTCTTCCTGGCGAAGTAATGATTGACTGAGTCCAGTTTTGGTAGGATCTCCGTTATCTATTTGACGGGCTTGTAGCCAGACTTGCCGGCTTTTTTCATCGCCTCAAGGGCCTCATCGACACTGAGCAATGGAGTGGTTTTGACGCTCTTGCATGCGCCTCCGGCACCGATGGCGAGGGCGAATGCTGCCGCGCTGGAATTATCGGGCATTTCAATGATCGAGACAATGTCATGTTCCCCGAATGACAGCCAGAGACCAGTCATCGATCCACCGATTTTCTCAATCGTCTTGCGGATACGTTCGGTGCGGTCTTGCGGCTTGTTGATGAACGCATTCAGCGCTTCTTTGCTGTAGGAGGCTTGAAGCAGAAAGCTGGGCATAAATCTTACCTTTCAAAAATGAGATTTTGTGCGACCCGCGTAGGAACACGGAGTATATACCTCGTCAATGTCGGTTGGCTTGCTGATTACTTAAGCGAAGGGCGCGATATCGCCCCACCTGCTAAACTCGGTTTCGTTATGTTCGCTGCAAGCCTGTTGATCGTGGTCGCCGCTTACCTGCTCGGGTCCGTTCCCACGGGATACTTGCTGGTTCGCATCTTCCGCCACGAGGACATTCGCTCCGTGGGCAGCGGCAATATTGGAGCAACCAACGTCCTGCGTTCCGGGGGCAAAGGCCTCGGCGCTGCAACGTTCATACTCGACGTGCTCAAGGGCGCAGCCGCTGTTTGGCTCGGCGCGCTGCTCGCGTCAATGCTGATGCCGGATATGAATTACCGCGACGCGCAGTCGCTAGCGGCACTCGCTGCCGTCATTGGGCACATGTTTCCCGTATGGCTGCGATTCCGTGGCGGCAAAGGTGTGGCTACTGGCTTCGGTGTATTTGTGGTCGCTGCTCCGCTGGCGGCTCTTGCGGCCATGGCGTTATTCGCAATTAGTTTGCTGATCACGCGCTACGTATCCCTTGCTTCAATCATCGCGGCTGTCAGCTTTCCGGTATTCGCATGGTTCTCTGTTCATGGTGACAGGCCGCCACTGTTCATCGCCGTACAATCGGGCGTTTCATTGCTCATCATCGCCAAGCATCATCAGAACATTCGCCGCCTGCTGACCGGCTGTGAAAGCCGTATCGGATCTCACTCGAAAGCAGGGACGATCGCATGAGCCGCATCGCTGTTCTTGGTTCTGGAGCATGGGGAACGGCTATCGCCCTCTCGCTGGTTCGCCGCGGCGGCCACGACGTAACGCTGTGGGCGCACAGTCCCGAGGCGGCACAGGAAATCATCGATGCCGGCGAAAATACGCTGTTCCTGCCCGGATTCCCTCTGCCTGCCAAGATCACCGTTACCGGGGACAACGCTGCGGTTGGCAACGTTGAGATCATCGTGTCTGTTGTGCCTTCTGAGTTTTTGCGCTCGACGTTTGCGCGCCTCAAACCGTATGTGCACGCTGGCCAAATTATTGTCAGCGCGACCAAGGGCGTTGAAAATCAGACTTTCTTGCGCATGACGGAAGTGATTGCGGATTGTCTCGGCGAAACCGGTCTCGGTATTCCCATCGGCGCATTTAGCGGACCGAGCTTCGCTCTTGAAGTGGCGCAGGGACAGCCCACCGCCGTCACCGTGGCATTTGAAAATGCTGCGGTTGCAACTCGGATTCAACAAGATTTTTCCTCCGAGGCGCTGCGTATCTACACATCTACGGACGTAATCGGTGTCGAGCTTGGCGGCGCGCTCAAAAACGTGATCGCTATAGCTGCGGGCGTGGCTGCGGGCGTGGGTCTCGGCTACAATTCCGCTGCCGCTCTCATCACGCGCGGCATTGCTGAGATCACGCGCCTTGCCGTCGCTTGCGGAGGCCACCGCGAAACCCTTGCTGGCCTGAGCGGTGTCGGGGACCTGGTGCTAACCTGCACGGGTTCGCTGAGCCGCAACCGCACTGTGGGTCACGAATTGGGTCAAGGACGCAAACTCGCCGATATCCTCGCTGGCTTGGGCGGCAAGGTCGCAGAGGGCGTGCTGACAACACGCGCCGCGCTCGGCCTCGCTCGCAAGCACGCCATTGAGATGCCCATCACTGAGCAAATGGCGATGATTATCGAACAGGGCAAAGACCCGCGTGAAGCGATCAAGGACTTGATGCTGCGCCCCGGCAAAGGCGAACAGTAAGCCGGTTCAATCTTTCACTACGCGTCATCTCAACCGTGGACGCTACGATCGCTTCTGCGAGGCCTCGAGAAATACTCTGCGCACGAATCAAAAGAAACAGGTAGTCGGACTGCAAAATTCTGCGATATGATTCCGGCACTCGGAAGGTACGAGAATTCCCCCCTCCAAAACAAACCGATTAAAAGGACGACCTATATGAAGTTCATGTCAACGTGGAGTTTTCCTTCAGGAAACGTTCCCGAAGCCGCTGAAAGATTTCTCGCTGGTGAAGCCGCCCCGCCGGAAGGCGTCGTTCTGCTTGGCCGTTGGCACAACGTGGATTTGAGCGGAGGATTTTCGCTCTACGAGACCAACGATCCGGCAGCCCTCTACAAAGGGGCCGTCACGTGGGCGGATTTGATCGATCTCAATACCGTCGCTGTGATTGAGGATGCAGACGTTGGGCCCATCCTGGCAGCCACATTCAAGAAGTAGCGTCGGAGCGCTTCATGGCAAGCGGATCGCGCTTAACTTTATCCGCCGGCAATCGCGCCGATAATCAACAACGGTTCTTTGCCCGCCGCTACCACATCAGGCAGCGGTGCGTCGGCCGGTTCGTGTGACAAGTCCTGTTCGCAGGCAAAGTAGCGCAGGAACGGCCTCCGTTGCAGCGTGTCGTGATCGCGAATGGTTCCCTGCAGCATGGGATAGCGCGCTTCGAGCGCATCGAGCACCGAGCGCACGGTGGCGGGCGCGGCAACTTGCAGGGTTATCTCATCCCCGACCTGAGCGAGGTTCCGCAGATGGTACGGCAACATTACCCGAATCGAGCTCGACGGTACCCGCGGTGCTTCGTTTACCGGATCGGTCATGCGAGCGTCTGCACCTCGACGGATAGCACTGCAGGCAGGTTGCGCACGATCGGATTCCAGTGGTCGCCGGCATCGGCCGATGCGTACACCTGGCCGCCGGTGGTACCGAAGTACACGCCGCACTCGTCGAGCGTGTCGACGGCCATTGCGTCGCGCAGGACATTGACGTAGCAATCTTTTTCGGGGAGCCCGTTGCCAAGTTCTTCCCACTCGTTGCCGCCCGACCGGCTGCGATAAACACGCAGTTTTCCGTCGAGCGGAAAGTGTTCTGAATCGCTCTTGATCGGCACGACGTAGACCGTTTCCGGCTCGTGCGCGTGCACGTCGATGACGAATCCAAAATCGGTGGGCAGATTGCCGCTGATCTTCTTCCAATTTTCCCCGGCATCATCAGAGCGCATCACGTCCCAATGCTTTTGCATAAAGAGCACCTCGGGCCGTGACGGATGCATTGCAACGTGGTGCACGCAATGGCCCACTTCGGCGGTCGGGTTGGGAATGTATTTGGAGTAAAGCCCTTTATTAATCGGCTTCCAAGTCGCGCCTCCATCGTCGCTGCGAAACGCGCCCGCTGCAGAGATCGCAATATAAATCCTCTGCGGATTCGTAAGATCGAGAATGACCGTGTGCAGGCACATGCCGCCCGCGCCTGGTTGCCACTGGGGGCCGGTCACGTGACCCCGCAGACCGGAAAGTTCATGCCACGATTCACCGGCATCAGTTGACCGGAACAGGGCAGCGTCTTCAATACCTGCATAGACCGCATCTGGGTCCGTGAGTGATGGCTCAATGTGCCAGACGCGCTTGAACTCCCACGGATGCTGCGTGCCGTCGTAAAACTGATGCGTGGTGAGCGGCTTGCCGGACTCGCCAGACGTGTCGTAAACAAATTTGTTGCTGGCTTTGGGCATCGCGCCGGGACCGGGCAGCGACTCGCCGCCGGGTGTCTTCCACGTTTTCCCGCCATCGTCAGACCGTTGAACAATCTGTCCAAACCAGCCGCTGGTCTGCGAAACGTAGAGTCGATCTTGATTGATCGGCGAGCCTTTTACGTGGTAGATTTCCCACCCGGCAAAGTGAGGGCCGCTCACTTCCCACTTATCGCGCTTGCCATCCGACGTAAGAATGAACGCGCCCTTTCGCGTTCCGACCAAGACACGCACTTTGCTCATGGATCTCCTTAACCTGCTCCGGCGTCAGGCCAGATTCGCGGGCTGCTTTGCGATTTTCCTCAACGCCTCAGCAAAACACAAGTGAAAAGTGAGCGAATGTTGCGGGACGGATTGAAAGTGCGGAAATCCGGAAAAGCGTCTTTGTGTGCGCTGCAATCCCCGTTGGGTCTTGTCGCCGACGCCTCGAGTGAGTGGGCAGCGGACCGAAGCGGGGCCGGCGAATGCTCTAGACTCAGATTTGGAACAAATCCATGATTACGCTATTTACCGGGTACGACACACCGGAGCCTGAAGAAAAGAAAAAGCAGGACAAAGCTAGCCCTCCCGAGACGAGGGAGGGCGAGACCGCATCCAAAGGCGGCATTTTTGCCCGAATGCGCGAGGCCGTAACGCGCACTCGCGAAACTTTGTCGACCCGCATCGAAGGGATCGTTGCGCTCACCCGCACGGTTGATGAGTCTTCCCTAGCCGATCTTGAAACGGCGCTGCTTTCAAGCGATATTGGCGTTCAGACGACTAACGAAATATTGGAAGCGCTGCGTGAGCGCGCACGCCGCCGGGCCATTGAGGGCGGCGAAGAACTGCGCGATCTGCTTAAGGCGCAACTGCGAGCCATCCTCGAGGCCCCGCAGCGGCCTATGGTTGAGGTTGCTCGGCCCCCACGCGTGACATTCCTAGTTGGCGTGAATGGTACCGGCAAGACCACCACAAGCGGGAAGCTCGCGGCGTGGTACCGCGGGCAGGAGCGCACCGTGCTGCTATGCGCTGCGGATACGTTTCGCGCTGCCGCCATTGAACAGCTTGAGGTCTGGGCCGCGCGCAGCGGCGTCGACGTGATCAAGACCCGCCAGGGGGGCGACCCCGCCGCAGTGCTCTATGACGCTGCGACAGCATCCAAGGCGCGCAACATCGATGAGCTGATTGTCGACACGGCCGGGCGCCTGCACACCAAGACTGGGTTGATGGATGAGCTCGACAAAATGCGGCGCACGGCTAATCGGCTGGTGCCTGGGGCACCTCATGAAGTACTGCTCGTAATGGACGCGACCACAGGTCAGAACGGCCTACAGCAAGCGAGACTGTTTACGCAACTGGCCGGCGCCACAGGCATCGTACTCACCAAGCTGGACGGCACCGCGAAAGGCGGCATCGCAGTCGCGATTGCGCGCGAACTCAATCTGCCGGTCAGGTTTGTGGGTGTAGGCGAACAGATGACGGATTTGCTTGAATTTTCACCGGCTGAATTTGTCGATGCACTGCTGGGATCGTAGGCCCGCACCAATGAACCTTGTCGATCAAGATCGATATTGGATGCAACGAGCGCTAGAACTGGCGCGTCGCGGCATCGGTGTCAGTTCGCCCAACCCCGCGGTCGGGTGCGTGATACTCGATCACGCCGGCCAAGTAGTAGGCGAGGGCTGGCATGAATATGACCTGTTGGACCACGCCGAAGTCGTCGCACTCAAAGTCGCTGCACAGCACGCCGGCGAACGCCTGCGCGGCGGCACTGCCTACGTGACGCTGGAGCCATGCAATCACACCGGCCGCACTACTCCCTGCACTGAGGCGCTGATCGAGGCTGGCCTGCAACGCGTGGTTGCTGCCACCATTGATCCCAACCCCAATGTCGCGGGACACGGAATGGACCGACTGCGCACAGCAGGAATCGAAGCGCTGGTGGGCATTTGCGAAACTGAAGCGCGTCGACTCAACGAAGGTTTTGCACATTGGAGCCAGCATGGCCGTCCCCTGGTGCTGATGAAAGTTGCGATGACCCTCGACGGCCGCATAGCACCATCTCCAGGCCAGCACACGGCGCGCCAGCCCTATTGGATCACTTCTGAGGCGGCGCGGGGCGCGGTGCAACCACTGCGTTGGCAGGCCGATGCTGCGTTGACCGGGGTCGACACCGTGCTAGCCGACGATCCCATGCTTACGGATCGCAGCGGTCTCCGGCGTCGTCGTCCACTGCTGCGCGTGGTGCTCGACTCGGCACTGCGCATGCCGCTCGACTCCAAGATGGTGATGACGGCGCAGGACGACGTCGTCATTTTCACCGTCTCAAAGGACGAGGCACGCATCAGTGAATTGCGAAAGCGCGGCGTTCGCGTTGAGGTGCTACCGGCCGAGGCTGGCCGAGTTCCGCTGGGACGCGTGCTCGCCAAGTTAGGTGAGGAAGGAATTTTGTCGCTGCTGAGCGAGACAGGCACCAGGCTTAATACCGCTCTGCTGGCGGCAGGCCTCGTCGATCGCGTACACCTGTTCGTCTCTCCCCAAATCATGGGCTCCGACGCAGTCCCTGCATTTCGCGGCATGGTGAACTCAATTCGCATGGCTGAGGTTGAAGTGGAGCGTTACGGCAACGACCTGGGGCTGTGCTCGCTACTTAAAAATCCGTGGCCCGCAGAAAGCATTCAAGCTAGCGAACAGCAACCTGGGGACGCGCTACTCGGTAAATAAGATTATCGGTATCTACTGCCGAAAACGTGTAATTGCGGGTGCGGATTTTCTTTATGATTGATCGGCGCGAAGGAAATTCGTGATCATCGATTTAGCGATCTCATCAACGTGATCTATGGACTCCGTCTCCACGCAAAACCATACAACGGCGTCAGAACCGCCGAGAGTCATTACTTTGAGTTCGAAATCGCGCTCAAAGTTTAATACGTTGCTCGTAAACTTGACCGTGCGCGTATTGGGATCGAATTTTGCATCAATTTTTGAATCGTCCTCGCGGCGGATGTCGAGGTTATTGGGGTCTGGATCAATCGACAGCAAAATGATGCGTCCCACCTTTGCATTCATCTTCTCGCAACGAGTCAGAAACGCTCCTCGAAGCGCTTTCCACTGCCCCGGCTGTTCATGATTGAGCCGGTGTAATCGCTCGGCTGCGATTCGTTTGGCTTCGACCGCTTTGTTTCTGTTCTGCTCATAGATTTGCAGAACCTCGTCATCCCACGCCATGTGTTGCCTCTCCGCTCTATAGCCCGGCGAATATCGGGAGTGTCCCGATTGTTGTTGTTCTGCTCTCAGTAATGGTATCGCACGCGACAAACACTCGATTGGTCGACGTGATTGATAGATCGACGGCGCACTGTGATTGCTCGATGAGTTCAGAGCGTCGCAGTGAATTGCCGGGGGCCGAGAATTCGAAAACCTCCAGTACGCCCCGGGGACACGGGTCAAACCGGACAAGCCGGGCCACACATTGAACACGGCCAACCGGTTGGGAAGGTCTGCCTTAAACTGTAAGTATGTTTACCGGAATCATCGAGCAGACAGGGACCTTGATCAGCCTTGAAAACACAGGCGGCGTGCGGCGGCTTACGGTGGAGGCTCCTGGGTTGGCGCAGAGGCTGCGCGAGGGCGATTCGCTGGGCGTTTCTGGCGTCTGCCTGACCGCGCTTGACGTCGACCCCCAGTATTTCCACGCAGACCTGGCGCAGGAAACGATCGATTGCACATCTCTGGGGTCGCTGGCGGTTGGAGCCAAAGTCAACCTCGAATTGCCCACAGCAGCAGGCAGCCCGCTGGGCGGCCACATCGTGCAGGGCCACGTTGATGGAACCGGTACGCTGATGGCGCTCGAACCGGTCATTCCGGTGACAAGCCCACACTTTGACAAAGAGACAACCGACTGGACCCTCAAAGTCAAAGTACCCGAGAACCTGCGCCAATGGATGGTGCACAAAGGGTCGGTGGCAATTGAAGGAATCAGCTTGACCATTGCGGACTTCGACGGCGAGATCGTCACAGTGGCGATTCTTCCCCTAACCTACTGGCGCACCAATCTGCATACGCTGCATGCAGGCGCCCCGGTCAACATCGAAGCGGATGTGCTTGTAAAGCTGGCATATGCGCAAATGCAAACAGCGAACAAGCCCGCGTTCGAGCTGACCGAGTGCTGGCTGGTGGCAAATGGGTATTAATCGAATGTTGTTGCTGATTTAGATTGGGCACTACTCAAACCAATACTCGAGTGAGTAGCCGTTAGTGTCGCAGCCACCTTCGCCGCGAAGTCCCACCAGCTCGTCGGTACCCGAACCGGCAATCACCCGCCATGTTGAATGCAGCACACCGTCCCTCAACGCTCCTGAATTCTGCAGGATGAAAGAGCCAGACCGGTCGCCCAGCTTGCCCAGGAAGCGCTCCATGCCGGTGAACTGAGCTGCGCCCTCAGCCTCGTTCACAATGATGAAGCGCGCTGAGCCTATGCCCATCAGGTCGCCGGCGAACTCCTCAAGAATGTTCGCCTCCGCGATGGTGAATGCGCCCGCATCGTCGTACGGCTTCGAATCGTAACTCGTCACGTTGATTCGCCCGGTGGCGCGCTGCCTAAACATTTTCATGGTCTAAGGCTTCGCAGCCAACTTCGGGGGCTAGGCGACATATTCAGCGCGGGTATCAGAACGGCGACATCGCTTAGCGATTGGTCGACAAAAACCGCCCAACCATAAGAGATTATCGTATTGAGTCCGGCGGCGGTGTGCATGATCTTGCCGGGGATGGACCCAAAAAGCCGACGGCAACTCGAACATCGGTAACTTCGCGCCGGATGCTTAGTCCGCATCCAATCACTTGAGCATCGTCAGGGCTAGGATAAACGGGGAACATAACAATGTTCGGGAAAGTGTCCTCGGGTGCGAATTTGAGCGTTGCCCGCTCCTGTCGCGTCTATCCGTTATGAAATCAGGTGCCTGAGACTGGTACCCTGAAACTTGAAAAGCATCTTAAATTTCCGGCTTATCTGACCGGCGATTGGACTTATGGCAGAGTTCGTAATCAAGCTGGCCGATGAACGTGGGCGCGTTCAAGAACAGGTGCAGACCGCTGCCAATGCAGAAGAATTGCGCGCACGCTTTTCTCATGCCGGCTATCACGTGTTTTCAGTTCGTGCCCGCACCGGGCTGGGCGGAATCTCGCGCCGTAAAGTGAAGCTGGAACCGTTTCTCATTTTCAATCAGCAGTTCCTTACCCTCATTCGCGCCGGCCTGCCTATTCTCGGATCCTTGCAGATGCTGTCCCGAATTCAGAAGAACGCCCATTTTCGCGGACAGCTCGACGACGTCACAAACCGCGTAAAAACCGGCGAGGCGCTCTCCTCAGCATTTGAGGCGCAAACCGGGTTTCCAGTGATCTACACTACGACCCTGCTGGCCGGTGAACGCTCCGGTAACCTTCAGGAAGTGCTCGAGCGCTACGTCAGCTTTCAACGCGTTTCGCTCACCTTCCGCAAGAAGCTTGTGGCCTCGCTCATCTACCCCTGCCTGTTGCTTACCCTAGTGAGCGGCCTGCTGATTTTCATGTTCACAGTGGTCATTCCGCAGTTTGCCGAGTTGTATGACCAGATGGGCTCGCAGTTGCCCAAGATGACGATTGCCCTGCTGACGTTTGGCAAGTGGACGCAGCACAACATTCTCTGGATATCCCTTACCACGCTGATCATCGGCGTGTTGAGCTATCGCTTCGCACGAACCGACAAGGGACGCGATGTTGTCGATACCATCCGCGTTCGGGCCCCCATTTTCGGCAAAATCTGGCTCAAGTACCAAGTGGCGCTGTTTTCGCGCACTTTATCGACGCTGCTGACGGGCGGTTTACCGCTGGTGCCGTCTCTTGAAACTGCGGCGCGCTCTATTTCATCGCGGCGCGTCTCAAGGGCAGTGGTCGCGTCGATCACATCGGTCCGTGAGGGCAAGAGCCTGGCCGATTCGCTAAGCAAGACCTCCGTATTTCCGGATCTCTCCTCCGAAATGATTTCGGTCGGCGAACAGACCGGCGCTTTGCCACAGATGCTCAATTCCGTAGCCGAGTTCTTTGAGGAGGACGTAGCGACGGCACTCACCGCTGCTCTCGCATTGATCGAACCGGCCATTCTCATCGTCATGGGTATTGTTGTGGTCTTTATTCTCATTTCGCTTTACCTGCCTATCTTCTCCTTGGGTTCGGCAGGCGGGGGACAGGGGTCCTAACCAATGGCAGATTCAACACTCGTAGTTCCAGTACCCGCCAGTCCCATGCTCAGCGGTATGGACGAACGTGCGCACGCTGAAGCATTAGCCGCGCGGTATCGCGCTGACTTCGTCGACTTGAAAAATTTCAGGATTCAGCACGACCTGCTGCGCACCGTGCCGGTTGAGCTGATGTTTCGTTACAACTTCGTACCCATCGAGCAACTCGCAGACACTTTGGTAATCGCGGTCAGCGATCCCTCGCGGCTGATGGTGCTCGACGAGATAGCCGGTCTGCTGGGTCACCGCATCATCGCGCGCGTCGCCACCCTGTCTCAGATAACCGACCTGCTTAAGAAGACCGAGCAATCGCAACGCGTTCTCGACGAGGCCAGCGAAGGGCTCACCTTTGACGTGCTCACCGGCGAAGATAATCTCGACGAAAACATCTCCATCGAGAAACTTACCAGCGATGAAGACATCAGCCCCATCATCCGGTTGGTCGATACCACCATATTTACTGCGCTCGAGCGACGCGCTTCCGACATTCATATTGAAACCTACGACGATTCGCTGCACGTGAAGTACCGCATCGACGGGGTGTTGCAGGAAGCGATGGCTCCCATCGCACGCGAACATCACACCACCATTTTGAGCCGCATCAAGATCATGAGCGAGCTCGACATTGCGGAGCGCCGCGTACCCCAGGACGGCCGCTTCCGCGTGCGCTACAAGGGCCGGCTGATCGACTTCCGCGTTTCCATCATGCCTACCGTGCACGGCGAGAACGCGGTGCTCCGCGTGCTCGACAAAGAGTCGATGAGCGAGAAGTTTCGTAACCTCACGCTCGACGTTGTCGGATTTGCCGAAGAGGACCTGCGCCGCTTTCGCGGCTATATCCGTGAGCCTTACGGAATGGTGCTGGTCACAGGGCCGACTGGTTCGGGCAAGACCACCACGCTCTATGCAGCGCTGAACGAGATCAAGAGCGACGAAGACAAGATCATCACCATCGAAGACCCGGTCGAATACCAGATTCGGGGCATTACGCAGATTCCTGTCAACGAGAAGAAGGGCCTCACGTTCGCGCGAGGTCTTCGTTCTATCCTGCGTCATGACCCCGACAAGATTCTGGTCGGCGAAATCCGCGACCAGGAAACGGCGCAGATCGCCATCAACTCCGCCCTGACCGGTCATCTTGTTTTCACCACCGTCCATGCTAATAACGTGGTCGACGTGCTAGGGCGCTTCTTGAACATGGGCGTTGAAGCCTATAACTTCGTCTCCGCACTCAACTGCATTTTGGCGCAACGGCTGGTGCGCACCATCTGCGAACATTGCGTTCGTACCGTCACTTACCCCGATGACGTCCTAGCCCTCAGCGGCATGGATCCTGCGGAATGGCGCGGATTCGGCTTCCGTGAAGGGGTCGGCTGCATCGAATGTGGCGGAACCGGTTATCACGGTCGTACCGCGATCCATGAGCTTTTGGACTTGACCGACCCCATTCGCGAGTTGATTCTGGACAAGAAACCGACGTCGGAGATTCGCAAGTTGGCTCAGCGCGAGGGAATGAGCTTTCTTCGTGAGTCCGCTCTCGATCGAGTTCGCCGCGGTCTGACGACACTCAAGGAAATTAATAAAGTCACGTTCATCGAGGCCTCAAGATAGTGAGATCTACCTTAAGGACAGCCAAATCCGGCGTTCCGCACGCAGGCCGGCCACCGGTGGCGATAGAACTGACCCCGGAAGGTGTGCTGGCTGCGGCGCTTCCAGGCAAAGGTCAGCCGCCCGTATACGCCTTTGAACCGTTGCGGGCCGGCGCCCTTTTGCCCGGAATCGGCGAGCCCAATCTGCGCGCGCCCGAGGTGGTGGCACAGGCGATTAGAACCGCCCTTGGAAACGTGTCACCGCGTACGCGCGCCATCACTGTTGTGGTCCCGGATACCGCAGTACGGGTATTTGTCTTGGATTTCGATTCCCTGCCCACACGCGCCGCTGAGGCGGTGCCAGTGCTGCGCTTCAGGCTGCGCAAGATGGTACCTTTCGATGTGGAGCACGCCGGCTTGAGCTACCAAGTTCTCTCTGAAACCGCGACCGAATGCAGGGTTCTGACTGCGGTTATGCCCAGCCTCATTCTCGAGGAATATGAAGCCGCGGTGCACGCCGCCGGCTACGAACCGGGCACGGTTCTCCCGTCGACCCTCGCTGCTTTGGCGGCGCTTGATTCCCCGCACCCGGTGCTGACCGCCTGCCTTAGCCCCTTCGCCATTACAACGGCAATCACCAGCGGCGACGATCTGCTGCTTTATCGCACCCTCGACCTTCCTGAAGACCCGGCGCAGCGACTTTCTGAGGTACAGCGCGGCGTGGCCGTGGCGGCGGCTTATTATGAGGACAAGCTGGCCTCGCGTCCTCGAGAACTGTTTTTTTCAGGAAGCGGCGAAGCAGGCGATTTTGCCCGCTGGATCGGCGACCCTGAACTCAGTACGGTCGACCTTTCGCCGCATTCTGAAATTGGAGCTACGACGGCTATGGGGCCGATGAGCCTTGCCAGCATTGCCGGTGCACTCGCAGGAGCTGCCTAGTTGCGTATTGCAATTAATCTCGCATCTCGCCCCTTTGCCGATATCGGTCCGGCAGTCAAGCGCCTCCAGATTGCTATAGCAGCCTTGGTCGTACTGGCGCTGGCGCTGGGGTGGGGCTTGCATGCTCTGCATCAAAAAGCTGAAGCGGCACGAGCGAGAGATCATTCGCTCGACGGCGATATTTCTCGAATTACGCAAGAACGGCAGGGTTATCAAAACCTGATGCGCCAGCCAGACAATAGCCGCACATTGACACAGGCTGAAAGCCTGAATGCACTGTTCGACGAGAAAGCATTCTCATGGACGTTGGCCATGGAAGACCTGGAAACGGTGTTGCCTGCCGGAGTGATGGTTACCACCATTGAGCCCAGCCGTGCCAAAGACGGGCACATAACCCTCAGAATGCGAGTAATCGGCCCTCGCAATCGGGCCGTTGACCTGGTGAGGAATCTGGAACATTCGCGGCGCTTTCTTCTGCCTCGCATCGTAGGTGAAAATTCTGAGTCGACCGGCAATCCAGGAGAGCGCGCTGAGCCCGTCAGCGCATCGAATCGCGTGGATTTTGAAGTGCTCGCCGAGTACAACCCGGCCACTCCCGGGGAACGCAGACAAGTTAAAGCCAGACCGCCTCTCAGCCCCACTGCCAGGGGTTCGCGGCCTCCCGTTGGCAGCGCAGCGGGGAATCGCACTCCTTATACCGGAATGCCTCGGCCTCGATCGCCTCTGCAGCCCCGCGCAGGAGGACGACAATGACCGAGAAGTCTCCCTCTAATCTGCGTGAGAATCTTTCGTCCCCGATGTCTTGGTATTACGCGGGATTGGCAATCATGATTCTTTTGGTCGCAGGGTTGGCGATTCGTTTGGGCCTCGATTGGGCTGCCGTTAGCGAATCGTCGAAGGACGCCCTTGCCGGGAAACAGGGTGAATTGAAGACTCTCGAGGTCCAGACCGCACCGTTGCGGGGCCTCGACCACCGCGTCTTGTTGTCGCGGGAACAGATGCAGGACTTCTACGCCAAGCGAATTCCGGCTGCATACTCTTCAATATCGGCGCGCATCGGAGAGCTTGAGGTCAAGTCGGGAGTGCGCCTCTCAAGGCTGCAATACACGCAGGGCACCACTGGCAATGACCTGACCGAGATCTCGATGGACGCGGGCATCAGCGGCGAATATCCGCAGATCATGCGCTTCATTAACGGCTTAGAGCGGGACCAGACTTTCTTCGTAATTCGCGCCATGAACCTGACTGGCCAGCAAGGCGGCATGGTCAATCTGCGGCTCCGCCTGTCGACCTGGTTACGCCCCGCCGATGTTCCCAGAGGACTACCCCAGGCAACCGATCGGCCGATCGATTCCACGACTGTTCCCGCGAAGGAGGGCGAATAACGATGGCCATCGCGCTCGGAACAGAAAACAAGCGGCAGGTAATCCTGGTCATCATCCTGTTTGCTGTTGTTGCGGCATTCGGCGGGTACGAACTTTACTCGAACTTTGCCGGCCCTTCGACCCCTGCTCCACGTCCTGTCACAGCTAATCGCACGCCTCCAGCCAACTCGAGCAACCGGGCAGCTCAGACTTCTACGGGCGCTGCAGCGACGGGGCCCGAAGCGCAGCATTTATCGAATGCCGGCCTTGATCCAACGCTTCATCTTGACAAGCTGTCGCAGAGTGAAAACGTGACCTACGCGGGCACCGGCCGCAACATTTTTTCAGCCGAGTCGGTCCCCGTTCACATTGAGACCCCTATCAAAACTGCACGTAATACAGGACCGGCTGTAATTGCGCCGCCTGAGCCACCCCATCCACCAGCCATCGACCTCAAATATTTCGGCTACGCCCAGTCGCAAGACAAGGCGCTTAGAGCATTTCTGGTGCACGGCGACGACATTTTCATGGCCCGGCCCGGAGACATAGTGGACCACCGCTACAAGGTGGTCGCGATAATGCCCGGCAGTGTGCAGATCACGGACTTAGGCTACAACAACACGCAATCCCTGCCCCTCTCGATCAACTGATCATGAACAAACGCCCCCCCGCAGCGCACGGCCGGCCTTCTGAAGAAGGCTACATGCTGGTTGCGCTCATCTTCATGCTGGCAATCCTGATCCTATCGATGGCCATTGCCATCCCCCGCGTCAGGGCAAGTATTCAGCGCGACCGCGAAATCGAGACCATGCAACGCGGCAAGCAATATATCCGCGCGGTGAAGCTCTACTACCGTAAGTTCAATGCCTATCCGCCCAACGTGGACGCCCTCGTAAAAACCAACAACATCCGATTCCTTCGCAAGAAGTATGTTGATCCGACGACAGGCAAAGACGTCTGGAAGCCAGTGCTGTATGGGCAGAACAAAACTCCGCAGGCCGTTGGGTTTTTTGGCCAGCCTCTCGCCGCGGGTGCACTTGGCGGAATTGGCCCGGGCGGCGGCAATGGGATCCCGGGCGCGTCCATCGGGAGCGCTGGAAATACTGCCGCCGGAAGCGGACTTTTCAACTCGACCAGTTCGAGCAGTTCCATTGACGCAGGAACGGGCGCAACGTCTGGAGCCAGAAACAACCCAACGGTCGGGGGCACAACTGGTGGGGTCGGCGCCACGACCGCCACCGATCCCAACGGCAGTCCGGTGGCAGCAGGCGGCACCAACGCTGGCGGCACATCCGGAACGACAGGCAGTAGCGCCTTTGGAGGTGGTCAGTCCTTCGGCGGTGCGGGCATTATCGGATTTTCCCCGGGCAGCCCCAAGCAATCTATCCTGACGTACAAGAAGAAGAATCACTACAACGAGTGGGAATTTCTCTACAGTCCGCTGGCCGACCAGCAGCAGATGACCGGCGGTAACACGGGGACGGTGGGGCAGCCTGCGAGCAGCACGACGACTCCAATCGGCGGCAGTCCGACGACTACCACGCCACCTGCGTCTACCGGACCGGCGGCACCCAGTCCCACTCCCCCGTAGACGTACGTTGATAGCCTCGCGGGACCCCAGACGCAAGGAAAGCCCATCCCAACAAGGGACAGGCTTTAGGAGTCCTGTAGTCACTAATCTTAAAATTTGGTTGTTACACGCTAAACGAAGAGCCGCAACCGCAGGTGCTCTTTACTTGCGGGTTCTCAAATTTAAACCCTGCTGCTTCAAGCGTTTCCACGTAATCCACAATACAACCGTTTAAGTACATCAGCGAAGTGGCATCGACGAAAACCTTGAGGTCGTCAAAGCTAAAAACTTTGTCCATCATGCCGCTCTGATTCTCAAAAGCCATTGAGTACTGGAAGCCTGAACAACCACCTCCGACGACGCCAATGCGCAGACCGGCGGGCAGAGGATCCTGCGTAGCCATGATCTCACGTACTTTGGCGATAGCCTGAGGGGTCAGGTTAAGGGGTGCCTTCTTCTCGGTTTCCTGCGTAGGTACTGCGGTCGCTATCGTGGCCATAAATTCTCCCTGCTTGAAAATCCTGCGGTCTGTCGAACCTTACTTTGTTTGTAAACGATAAACAAGATCCATTCGATCTTTCCTTTTGTTAGATGCCTAATACGTTCTCAAAGGCGCAAGAGGTGCATGTGAGCTGCATTTTTCGCGACGCTACAGAGACGGCCCTCAAAGGTCTGCAAATCTCGAAAACATCGCTGTCTCGAGCACGGATAACCGTGACCCCGATCACAACCTGTCGTGCACTTACGAGCATATCATTCCTCCCGTAGTCCCCTAGTGCGACTCGAAGATTCGTGCGACCCGCACATTTCTGGGGGAAGGCAAGTTTCCGGGAGGTGACAGTATGACAGTTGTTCCAATAATGTGGTCCGTTTGGGGGGTTCTGGTGTTGTTTATGGCTGCGCTCTATATGTATCGGGCGAGCCTAAGCAAGAATGAAGACGATCAGCTTTTCTTGGCCGACTCTCTTAGCCAGGAGAGAAACGCGCAGGCTGCGATCTTGACCAGAGTCAATAAGATTCAGCCGATGGTGCGCGTTTCCGGCGTTCTCGCCGGGGTAGCCACCTTGTTTGTTGTCGGATACTACGTGCTCGACATCATCAACCAATTCAAGTAGACCGCTCAATTTCCCGGTCCCATTGCGCAGGCAACGACTGCTCTCACCGTCATTGCCTGCTTTTAACGCTGTCGCTGCCTACTCCACTTCCTGGCGGGCCTTGTAGCCGTCTCGTGCGATGATGTCGTACTTGAGAGCCTTGTGCTTTTCGTCCTGCATGCGGAGCGGACGCCCTTCATCATCCACAAGCTCAACACGCAATTTGCGGTAAGAACCATCCTGCTTAGGGTTGGTGGGATGGTAAATGAGTTCGTACTTTGAGCGGATGTTGGTGTTGATGGTGGAGAAGATGTCGGGCATTTCTCCGGTAAATCGCGGGAAGAAGCTCATTCCGCCCGTCATCTTTGAGAATGTCTTCATCTCGTTGTCAGCCTGAAGGTAATCCATATCGCGTATCGAGCTACTCATGCCGCCGCGGCCCTCGGTCATTGCGCGCATCGCACCGCCCGTCGATACGGTGAAGATCGTGATGTCAGGCGTGCTTTTGACCTTTTGATAAATCTTGTCGAGCGTGATTTTTGAGAACGTATCTCGTCCCGAAGCGATGACGATGATGTATTTACGCCCTTCGATACGCGTCAGCCTGTCTTCTGCTTCGTAGAGCGCGTCGAAGAGATTGCGTTCGTTAAAGCCTGGAATGACGAGCGAATTGAGCGAGTTATATAGCTGGCGTTTGTCCTGGGTGAAGTCGGTAACAATCTGCGTGCGCATGTCAAAGGTCATGAGAGCCACGTAGTCCTGCGGCCTCAGTTGCTGCGCAAAAGACCATGCCGCATTGCGCATGTCGTAAACGAAGGTGTAGCTAGTGGATGCGAATTCACAGAGCAGCAGCGCGGTGATAGGCGCTTCGACGCGTTTGAATCCGCTTACTTTTTGTTCCACGCCATTCTCGTAGACACGAAAGTTCGCCGGTTTGAGGCCGGGCACAAATGTTCCTGTCTTTTCGAGCACCACGCCGACGTCTACCGTAACTTCAGGGACATCAACACGCAGGGAGTAATTGCTGGGCGCCCCCTCGGGATTCTTGATCTTGGGCGCAACTGGCGCGGGAGGAGGCGGTTCATCCGCCTTGTCCTTTTTCTTGGGCAGTGCGATGGCGCCGGGGTCCGCGCCTGGGCCGCCCGAGTCAGGCGCGGTCTCTGGCTGAGGCGGCGGCGGTTGCTGTGGAGCATTCTGTGCCCGGCCTTGGGGCGCGATCACTGATAGCGCGAAGGCAACAACCATAATTCCAAGCGGTAGCCGACGCGACGAACGGACGAACAGGCGAATCGTTGACATGACGACCTCTATGTTCAACAGCATACGGGATCACCCGAAGCGATCGGGCACGGTAGCTTTGTGGGCACCGTGACCCTGGAATCGCTATCAGGCGTCAAACCTCCCGGCAGATGCGCTCGGAGAGAACTTGCCGTCCAAGGCAAACGTGCCGTCGGCTGTAATCTTATAGACGTGATACTCCGCCATAAGGCAATCCCGTATTTACTGATTGCGCTCAGTGCAATGCTGGCTGCGACCGCTCCCTTGGCTCTGCTGCACGCTCAAACCGCACCCGGGCCGGCTGGTCCGCCTCCGTCTGGCGGAGGTTTCTTTCCTCTAAACGAGGTGCACCGCGGCCTCAAAGCGACGGCATGGACAGTCTTTGCTGGCACCACACCCGAACCAATGGACGTCGAGATTTTGGGTGTGCTTCGCGGCGCGCGCGGCCCCGGTCACGATATGATTTTGGCCCAACTACACGGCAGCAAGCCGGAATACGCCGGTGTTGTAGCCGGCATGAGCGGAAGCCCAGTTTATGTGGGCGACAAGCTGCTCGGATCGCTTTCCTATCGCATTGGCCAGTTCAGCAAAGACCCGATTGCCGGCATCACACCTATCGCCCAGATGCTGGAGGTGAGGGACTTACCGGTGCGAGACTTGCCAGTGGGCACCGTACCTACCCAAATCGCAGCTATATCTCAAAGCCCAAACCCAAACCGCGACAGCAGCATCTCGGCGGGCGGCATGACCTTTGAGACTATTGAAACTCCTCTAGTCATGAGCGGATTTCGCCCGGAGGCAGTGCGGCTCTGGCAAAAGCAGATGGCCGGCACCGGTCTCGAAATGGTAGCTGCCGGTGGGGGCAGCGGTAGCTCGAAGCCGGGTGGCTGGGCGGAAATGTCGAAGGCCGCCATCGCCGGCGTAGTTCCTGGGTCGGCGGTCAGTGCGCAGTTGATCCGCGGCGACCTTGAAGTGTCAGCGACCTGCACCGTGACCTACGTTGACCCAACACAGCTGCTTGCTTGCGGACACCCCATCTTGCAGGCCGGGCAAGTCTCGCTGCCGATGACCACAGCAGAAGTGGTAGCGACCTTGGCTTCCCCGCTCAACGCTTTCAAGATTATCAACACAGGCGATGCTATCGGTACGTTTACCGAGGATCGTGACTCTGCCATTCGCGGCGTTTTTGGCGCCCCAGCACACATGATTCCGGTACACATCAATGTGCATGGACAAGGACCGGATCGCCATCTGGATGTTGAAGTCGTCGATCTGCCTGCGCTTACTCCTCAAGCCGTGCTGGTGACGATTTACGACGCCCTGCTTGAAAACAACCAAAGTACCGCGGAAACGAGCTATCACCTTACCGGCAATGTTCAAATCGCAGGCTATCCCCCTGCGCCGGTCGATCTGTGGGCCGCGGCAGGAGAGGCAGGCTCGGCGCAACTTGCGGCAGCGATGCAAGCCGATGAAATCTTCGCCCGCCTCTATACGAGCGGAACGCGCCGGGGTGATGTGCGCTCGATGGACGTTGACGTTGAAGCCATCCCGCGACGCGCGCAGGTTGAACTGGTGATGGCGCGCATCGATTCCGGAAACATTGTGCACGCCGGCGACAGCATCGTGGTTGAAGCCACGGTCAGGCCCTGGCAGCAGGCGGAGCGTAACATTCGCATCCCTATCCAGCTCCCGGCACGCATGGCAGCAGGCACGATGCGGCTGCTTGTTTCAGATGCTGGCACGCTAGACCGTGCCATGCTGCAGCCAAAAGCCTCAAATCGAGCTGTCGATATCGATACTGCTTTGGCTGCGGCGCGTGGTCAACATCCGGCAGATCGGGTATTTGTTAGCCTCCTTTTGCCCGAGGCGCAGGCTGGAGTGGAGGGGCAAACGCTTTCGAGTCTGCCTCTTTCAATGGCCAACGCCTTTGAACCGCTGCGTGCCGCGCTCGACATAAATCTCAATGGGGAATCTGCTTTTGTTGCCGGCTACGCTCCAGTTGGCGGCGTGCTGAGCGGCTTTGAAATACTGAATCTGCGCATTGAGCCGGGGGGCGGTTTAAACTAAGTGTGGCGGAGGGTCGCTACCGTCAAGATTTCAGGGCTGGCGACTCGAAACTAATCGGCCCTTTTGCTACCCAATGAGGACTGCGGAACGAACATGAGCCTAATTCAAGGACTTGCAGCTCACGCGGCGGGAGCCGAGCTTTTGCCTTTTAAGTATGACCCAGGTGAATTGGGCGTGCACGAAGTCGAGATCGGCATCACGCACTGCGGCGTGTGTCATAGCGACATCCATCTCATCTCAAACGATTGGGGATTGAGCCAGTACCCCTTCATTCCCGGACACGAAATCATCGGAACTATCACCGCAACTGGTTCCGGTGTCCATTCCTTAAAAATGGGTCAGCGCGTAGGCCTGGGCTGGCAGTCGAACTCCTGCGGTGAGTGCGAGTGGTGTCAGCGTGGACTTGAAAATCTCTGCCCCACGGCTGAAGCCACCTGCGTCCGTCGCAACGGTGGATACGCTACACGCGTTCGCGCCAATGCGCGCTTTGTGATTAGAATCCCCGACGCGCTACCCAGTGAACAGGCAGCCCCGCTACTTTGTGGTGGCATCACGGTGTATAGCCCGATGCGCGATCACGGTATCAATCCATCGTCGCGGGTGGGTATTGTCGGCATCGGCGGCCTGGGCCATCTTGCGATTCAGTTCGCGCGTGTTTTCGGCGCCGAGGTAACTGCATTTTCAACCTCCGCTGCCAAGGAAAGTGAAGCGCGCGCACTCGGCGCCCACAATTTTGTAAATACGCGTGAATCAAAGGCAATGAAAGAGGTTGCCGGCACTCACGACTTCATTTTGAGCACGAGCAACGCCGATCAGGATTGGGGCGTTTACATTAACTCGCTGCGGCCCACGGGCACTTTATGCTTCGTTGGCGTTCCGCCATCGCCCGTCGCTCTGCAGGCATTTCCCCTGATCGCAGGCATTCGCTCAGTCACTGGAAGCCCGATTGGCAGCCCCAACCGCATGCGTGAAATGCTCGATGTTGCCGCGCGCCACATCATCACGGCAAAAACAGAATGCTTTCCCATGGCCAAGGCCAACGAGGCCATCGAGAAGGTCACCAAGAACAAGGTTCGCTACCGCGCAGTTCTCGCCAACTAGAAGGAGCGGGACGCCTGATTCCCGGCGTCCCACTCTTTCAAAACAGCTCAATCCAGCCTTGAGCACCTGACTTTAGGGCGCAGCGACTGCCGAACCCTGCTTGCGTTTCAAGCCCTCTGAGACCCGCAGCAACAAATCCTTTGGGTGCAGCGGCTTGTTTAGCAATGTGAATTGGTGCCCTTCCTGCCGTGCTGTTGCCAGCAGATCGGCGGTCGAGGCCTGGCCGGAGAAGAGAATGATCTTGCATTCAGGAAAGATGCGCCTAACCGTGATTGCAAGTTCAATGCCGCTCATGCCGGGGAGAACCACGTCCGTGATGAGCATTTCGGGTGGCGTCAGAAGTGCTGTAGCAAGGGCGCTATCGCCGTCATACTCGGCTACACCCTTGTAGCCGCTGCGAGTAAGTATCTCAGCGAGGGTGTCGGCAATGACACTTTCGTCGTCAACTACCAGGACTACTGGCCGGTAGGTGCCTTTGCCGTTTTCGGGGATGGCCGCTGGTACATCTTTCAATGGAACTGTGGGGAAGCCGTTCTTTTGGTTCATTTCGACCTACCTCGTGCAAACACCGTAGCAGCTTTTACCGCCTGCGTGTGAAGTCTCATTAAACACTCGTTGCCTGCTTATAATCAAATCTTTGTATCCTAAATAATCGATGAACGGCGCTTTGCGCGATCAAAATTCTTTATCACTGGATCTCAGTAAAAAAGACCTTTGGCTCAAGGGAACGCCCAGGAACCGGTTCTCGGATGTGATCATCGTGGATACGATGATGAGCTAGAAAATTTGAATGTCGGTTTTGTTCGCCTTTGAAGACTATCTCGTAGTGAGAAGGTTTGCCTCGACTACAGCATGAGCGAAAGGTGTAGAGAAACATGACAACCGTTCGCATGGACAAGTGGCTTTGGGCGGCGCGGTTTTTCAAGACCCGCGCCCAGGCAGCGAAGGCTTGTGACATCGGCCGCATTCGGTCAAATGAAATTGAAGCCAAGCCGGCGCGCGACGTGCGCGTGGGCGACCTGCTGCGGGTGAAGAATGCAGGCGGGGAGTTTCACATTGAAGTTTTGCAATTGAGCGAAATGCGCGGCCCCGCAAGCGTGGCGCAGGCGCTTTACCGCGAAACGGAAGCGAGCAAGGCATTGCGCCAGCAGGTCGCAGCCGAGCAGAAAGCAATGCAGCAGTTCTCCCCGCTGCCTGCGGCGCGGCCTTCGAAACGCGATCGTCGAAGGATCATTCAGTTCCGCGGGCGGTCGTAGGTCAGTATTATCCTGCTAGTGCCGATGCAGTATCGAAGCACCGAAAGTGAGCGCACAACCAACTACCTTCAATATGAAAGACTTCGATTTCTTCGCCGACTTTGTCGAGGTAGCCTTTTAGCCCTGCACAATCTGGATTTCCATAATCGTGCCACATAACGCAGGCCGGGCTATTCGGTTTAAGTAGGTTCAACGCGTTTTCTGTATCGCTGCAAACAGTTGCATATTCGTGGCCGCCATCGATAAATACAAAGTCGATGCTGTTAGCCCAAACCGCGAAATCGAATGTAGTCGAGTCACCGAAAAGCGTTGTGATTTTTTTTCTGGCCTCAGAATTCGAGAAGTCTAAGTTTGCTAGCGACGCGAGGTGTATCGCGGTGATTGGAGCTTCTTCGGGAATTTGGTGCAGCCCTTTCATGGTTTGGTCATCAAGATCCAAGGTGAAGATTTGGGCATCTTCCGGCGTGTTAGAGGCCAGCGCGAGCGTGGTTCTTCCAAGGAAGGTTCCAAATTCAAAAATGCGCTTCGCAGCAATGGCGCGAACAGCGCTTAAGACCAGGAACGTCTCGAGTAAGGTCAGTCCGCCAAGGCCGGGCCGATTAGGGATTGGCACATTCACAATCCGTTCCGCCAGCGGAGCCTCGTAGAGGGAGAAGAATCGATACGGCCGGATGTGATGCATGGTCGAATCATAAACGAAGCCCTCATAGCCAAGCGATCCTGAGGACCTATCTCAGCAGCGCCGCGCACAATAGCCTGCAAAGTCGATCTCATTCGCAGCCTTGGCTGACTTTAGTAGACTCGACTGCAGAATGTTTGCTGCCACCCGACTGCATTTTCGTCACTTCTCTGCTTACGCAATCGCTGCACTTCTCTCACTTCTCATCGCACCTACGGCGCTGCTTTCGCATGCCCAGGGCACGCATCTGTGGACACAAACACGGCTTGAAGATTTTGAGAAAGGCACACCTCAAGGCGTGGCCATCGGTAGCAGTGGCGAACTGCGCGAGGGGCCGGCCCTGCGCGACGTCATGATCACGCCGTCGACTTTTGTATGGTCGGTCGCCGCAGACAAAAACAACGCTTACCTGGCAACCGGTTCGCCGGCGACTGTGCTGCGAATCAGCACACAAAAAGATGCCAAGCCCTTCACCCTCTTCGAGACCAAGGACGTGAGCGTGCAGGTGGTCCGCCTCGGACCCAATGGTGCGCTCTATGCCGCAACAGTTCCCAGCGGACGCGTTTACAAGCTCAATGCCGCCGCCACAGACAAGCAGGATGAGGCGAGTGCCACAGTAATCTTCGACGCAGGCAGAGTCACTGGTCCCAAAGGTGATTTGGACGCCAAGAACGCAGAGAGCAAACCCGGCGGCGACAAGTCTGAAACGAAAGCGCACTACATATGGGATATGACGTTTGATGCGGAGGGCCGCCTCTATATTGCAACCGGCGGACCGGGCGTCGTGTACCGCGTTAATCCGTCAGAGGCAAAGCCGAACGGCAAGGCCGAGGAATTTTTCCGTAGCGACGAGCAGCATATCCGCTCGCTGGCATGGGATGCGAAGGGCAACCTCATAGCCGGCTCCGACGGATCGGGATTGGTGTATCGCATCAGTCGGCAGGGCAAGGGCTACGTGCTCTTTGAGGCGCCAAGACGCGAAATTACTTCGGTTGCCGTCGGGCAGAACGGCATCATCTACGCCGCCAGCGTCGGCGAAAAAAGTCACAATCCCCTGCCTCCGCTTCCGGTGCAAGGTGTGGGCACCGTAAGTTTCACCATTGTGCAGCCCGGCTCGCTCCAGGCTGCCAATGCGAGTAATTCGGCACCGGAAGGCACAGAAATTTACGCCCTTGCTGAGGGTCAGGCACCCCGCAAACTCTGGTCGGGCAAAGATGAAATCATCTACGCGATGGCAGCGCGCGCTGATGGTTTGCTGGCGCTGAGCGGCAATCGCGGACGCATCTTCCGCCTCCAGGAAAATGGCGACTACGCCGACGTGGCTCACCTTGAAGCGCAGCAAGGATTGAGCATGGCGATGCCACCGACCGGCGATAGCAACAACGACATTTTCATCGGCACTGGCAATACGGGCAAGCTTTGCGTGCTAGGCACCCCCGCGAAACATGAGTATGCGAGCGAAGTGCTTGATGCCGGCGCGTTGTCCCGCTTTGGCCGCGTCGAAATTGATCCCGGCTCAGAAAACTTTGAATTGTGGACACGTTCAGGCAATGTCGAACAACCCGTGCGCGGCAAGAATGACTGGGGCTGGTCCGATTGGGAGCCGGTCAAAGATGGCTCGGTGGCGTCACCCCTCGGACGCTTTTTGCAGTGGAAAGCGGTGCTGCACGACGGCGGTAAGCTCGGCGGCGTGGGCGTTAACTACCTGCCCCTGAATGCCGCGCCGGTTATCGACGACATGGTGGTGGTAGTTGGCGCGCGGCTAAATCCGCAAAACGCGGCGGCCGGCCAGCAGCAGACGGTCAACATTGCGTTTCCATCGGCCAATCAGAACGCCGCCGCTCCCACCGACTCGAGTGCAAATAGCCCCTTGCCGGCGCTTAAAGACCGCACCGGCATCACGGTACGCTGGGCCGCCCACGATGACAACGGGGACGACCTGACCTACGCGCTTTTTCTGCGCGGCGACGGGGAGAAGGCGTGGCGGCAGCTTAAGGATGGCATCACCGAAAAAGCCTACAGCTTCGATGCCGCTCTGATTCCGGATGGCGGCTATCAAGTAAGACTTGTTGCATCTGACGCACCGTCACACACGCCGGGGAGCGCCTTGAGCGGGGCCAAGGAGAGCGAAAGATTTGAGGTCGACACAACTCCTCCGCAAGTTAGCGCCCTGCATGCCGTAGGGGAAGCATCGACATGCACGCAACCCTCGTGTCCGAGAACGGCGCGGGTAACCTTCGATGCCGAAGATGCATTTTCAACGATTGCGCATGCGGAGTATTCACTCGACGCCCTGCCGTGGCAATACATCGAACCAGCGGGAGAGCTCTCGGATTCGAAGCGGGAACATTACGACGTGCGCATTCCCGCATCCGCGCTCACTGCAAAAACAGGCGAGCATCTGATCACGGTTCGCGTCTATGACAGGCATGACAATGTTGGCGTGGCAAAGACGGTGTTTCAAACCCAATCCAGTTCCGGAACGAAGTAGGCAAGATGCGCTTTGAGCTTTACGTGGCGGCGCGGTACCTGCGGGCGAAACGACGGCAAGCCGTTGTAGGCCTGGTTACGACCATCTCCATCGCAGGAGTGGCAGCCGGAGTGGCTGCACTGATCATTGCGCTTGCCATCACCAACGGCATGCGCCGAGATCTGCAAGAGCGCCTGCTCGGATCGAGTTCTCACGTTGAATTGATGCGCGTAAAGTCCGATGGCATTCGCAAATGGCAGCCGCTGATCGAGCGGCTGCGCCACTTGCCGCATGTTACTGCTGCAGCGCCTGGCATATATGAGGAAGTGATGGTGTCACGCGGTCCGCGCGCCGGTTTTGCGCTGGTCAAAGGCATCGATCCCGCCCCCGAACGAACCGTAAGCAACCTGCTCGATTCGATCACCAGCGGGTCGGCGAAAGACCTTGATCCAGACGCACAAGCATCTGCTGGAAGCATGGCATCTGTTGCCAATGACGCTTTTTCGACTGCAATCAGTGCGGCTTATCCGCCGCTAATCATCGGCAAAGATCTGGCTGAAAACATCGGTGCCCAAGTCGGCGACAGTGTGCTCGTGACCAGTCCGCAGGGTGAGTTGACGCCGCTCGGATTGACTCCGAAGTATCAGCGTTTTCGAGTGGTGGGCATCTTTCATTCTGGATTTTACCAATACGATGCAGCTTGGGCATTCACGCGCCTGGTTGATGCACAGCGGCTCTTTAGCGAACCCGACGTACTCTCGGTAATCAGTTTCAAAGTTGACAATCTCGAGCACGCTCCGGCGATCGGACGGCAGATTGAGCAGGCGGCGGGTGCCGGATTCATGACCACCAACTGGATGGAGCAAAACCGCGAGCTGTTTCGCGCGCTCAAGTTGGAGCAGGAAGTAACGTTCATCGTCATTGCGCTCATCGTCATTGTGGCCGCACTCAATATCCTCATCGCGCTCACCATGATGGTGATGGAGAAGACGCGCGACATTGCCGTGATGATGAGTTTTGGCGTAGAGCCGGGGCAGGTGCGGCGCATCTTCTTGTTACAAGGCTTATTGATCAGCGTTGTCGGCACCGCTTTAGGCTTGGTGCTGGGCTATCTGGCCGCGTGGGCCGGCGGCCATTACCACTTCCAACTTTCGCCTGAAGTCTACTCGATTGATACGCTGCCGTTCGCGCCGCGTGCGCTAGACGGAGTGATCGTTGCCGCGGTGTCTATCGGCATCTCTCTCCTGGCGACGTTGTATCCCTCGTATGCAGCCGCGCGCATTCGGCCCGCAGAAGCGCTGCGATACGAATAGCTGCAGGAAAGAGTTCGGCTTCAGTTTTTTCCTTGTTGTTCGAGAAAGCGGCATACGGGAAGATACACGGGTTGCCGGTCGCCCTAACTTTGTGCGTCCTCAGATCGCCCTTTGATGAGGTTGCGATCTTTTGCTGCCTTGAAGCGAACATCGTTTTCGCGCATGAGCTGCACCCATTCAGTGGTCGATAGCGTCTGGCGCGAGCGGGATTGCTTGATGTAGTACATCGCAGCGCAGACCAGGATACCTACCCCGATACCAATGGATTTAATAATCATGAAGCAAGCCCCCAAGCCGTTGCGGATATGCTCTGTCGGATCATCACGCAGCAGCCAGATGATGCTATATTCGCAGAATTCCGGCTGCGATTGAAAAGATAACTTGAGCCGAGGTTACCGAAGGAATATTAAGTAATACTAGGGTCCATTAAGCTTTCAAGCTTGTTCGCTAGCGACTCGCGACCAGTACTAATCAGTATTACTGTGGGGTGATAACTCCGCCCACCGCATGGCGTCGCGGCAACACAATGCCGCGGTGATCGACTTCATTCGCTGCCATTCGATGTATTTCGCTGGTGGGCAGACTCTTGCGCTCTATTAAGGCCCCGCCGCATGCGGGACACCAGTCCCCAGGGGTCTCTTCGCCCACCAGGGCACGGCACTGGGCGCATATGCGTTCCATGGCCTCAGTTTAGCGGATTTTGTTAACTGAGCGAGAGCCCCAGTACACTAGAGGTATGCATCCCCGCGTGCGCCTGGTGGCGATCGATATCGACGGCACCTTGCTGCCCACCTATTCGCAAACGATCAGCCGCCGCAACGGGCAAGCGCTCAAAGACGCGCAGGATGCGGGAATCACCGTGGCCATCGCGACCGGCCGTCGCACCGCCTATACCGCTCCGTTGCTGGCACATCTGGGCTTGCGAGCGGATATGCCCCTGATTACGTCCAATGGAGCAGTGACTCGAACCCTTGGCGGCGAGTCGCTCGACCGGTCGCACCTCGAAGCGCGCGTGGCTCGTGGGCTTTGCGGGCTATTACGCCAGTTTGGAGTCATGGTGTTCACCTTTGATCGGACGGGGCGCGGAGAGCTTATGCTCGAAGACCTGGACGGAGCAAAGGGCCGTATCGATCTGTGGGTTGAAGCCAATCGCGATTCAATCAAGGTTGTAAAGCCCTTAGAGTACGCCCTTCCAGATGGAGACGACCCGATTCAGGGCATGGTGACGGGTGGGTTGCAAAAAATGAGGCAAGCAGAAGCGGCGCTCAAAGCAAGTGAGTGGAGCAATGCCTGCGAAGCTATTCGTACGGAGTACCCCGTGCGCGATTTGTCGATCCTGGACCTGTTGCCGCCGGGGGTTTCAAAGGGGTGGGCGCTCGAACGGCTAGCCGCACGCTTGGGCATCAGTCGAGCGGAAACGATGGCGATTGGCGATAATTGGAACGACGTAGACATGCTGGAATGGGCTGGGCACGGCGTGCTGATGGCCAATGCAGCCCCTGAACTTCGGATCCTCGGTAAAGAGCGCGGATGGATGCAGGCCTCGCCAAATGATGAGGACGGCGTGGGCCAGATACTTGAGCAGGCGATTGCCGACAATAAAGCCAACGCCAGGGCGCCCTCTGCCAGAGTTTCAAAGTTGGGGAGCTTTTAAATTGCGGATTCGCACTTATCTAAGGCACGCTACGGGAACTTTAGCTCTACTTGCTGCTGCTTCGGTGGCCACTCCGGCGCACGCGGGCGAACGCATCTCGCTCAGAAATGGCTTCGACATGCGCTGCGACCACCACGCACAGGTAGGCGCTGAAATGCGACTCTACACGACTTCCGGCAATCGGGACTACATCGTTCTGCGGCCTGAGGAGATCACCAGCGTCGAGCTTGTCCCGGACCTTCCCGCCCAGTCCAGTGGCGCATCAAGCAAGACGCTAGCCGACACTCACCTCACGGCCGCCGATCTGCATGAAATGCTGACTGCAGCCGGGCAGGAACACAATATCGACGTTGACCTGCTCGCCAGCGTGGTCAAGGCGGAGAGCAATGGCAACGCCCACGCCGTGAGCAGAGCCGGCGCCCGGGGACTGATGCAGCTCATGCCCTTGACCGCTGCGGGTATGGGCGTCAACGACAGCTTCAAACCTGACCAGAACGTGCGCGGCGGCGCGGCCTATCTTGATTGGCTGCTCGCCCGCTATCACGATAACCTGGGGCTGGCACTGGCCGCTTACAACGCCGGGCCGGGCCCGGTCGACCGCTATCACGGCATCCCGCCCTTTCACGAAACAAGGGTCTACGTGGCGCGGGTCATTCATGAATACAATCGACGAGTGCGAGCCCGGCAGGCCAACGCTTCTGCAGCCCTGACTTTGAGTCACGCTTCGCCTTAAGGTCAAGGATCGCGTGCTGCCACACAATAGAATCGATAGATAGAGCGAAACGGAGAAAGCTTGAAGAAGAAACAACTGATTCTAAGTGTGGTAGTGCTCGCCGCGCTGGTCGCGCTATTTGTATGGGGGCGACAGAAATTTCACTTCGACTTCGCATTGTTTCGTTCCCAATTGGCGCTTGCCGACTGGCGCAAGATTCTTTTCGCGACGGGCTGCATTTACCTCGCTTACGTTTTCCGCTCCGTCCGCTGGGCCTTGCTTCTCCGCCCCAATAAAAAGGTCTCGCCATTCGCTTTGCTGGGCTCTCAGATGATTGGCTTTACCGCGGTCGCGCTGATCGGCCGGGTTGCAGACCCTGTCCGACCTTACCTTGTATCTAAAAAGACCGGCCTGCCGCTCAGTTCGCAGTTTGCCGTTTATATAGTGGAACGGCTTTTTGACGCTGGCGCGATGGCGCTCATCTTTTCTACCGTCATTCTGCTTACCCCTGCGGGCGCTTTGCCGCATCCTGAGATCGTGAAACGCGCGGGGGGCTGGGGCATGGTTCTCACCGTGGCTGGTGCCCTGTTTTTGGTGGCCGTGCGCTTGGCCGGGGGAGCGGTAGCGAACTTCTTCGAGCACGTCTTCGGCATGGTTTCAGAGAAGTTGGGTCGGGCAATAGGAGACAAGATCCGCGCCTTCCGCACCGGGCTCGACACCATGCGCACATTCGCCGACTTTGGCGCGGCTGCAGGGCTCTCGCTAGGCATGTGGGGTGTGATCGCGCTGTCTTACCTTGAAATAGCAAGAGCTTTTACGGCCAGCCCACAGCTAGCCTCAATGACGTGGGCGAAATGCATGTTACTGCTCGCGTTCAGTGGCGGTGCGAGCGTGTTTCAATTGCCGATTTTGGGATGGTTCACACAGATTGGATTGGTAGCAGCGGCGCTGTCCAGCTTTTATGGGGTTGCGCCCGAGGCTGCGATGGCATGCGCCACGACCTTGTTGCTGGTAACGTTTCTGAGCGTGGTGCCCGCCGGCCTCATCTGGGCTCATTTTGACCATGTAAGCCTGCGCAATGTGACGCAGGAAAGTGAGCATGCAGGCGAAGAATTCGCCGAACCGGCTAAAGCGGCGGAATAATTACGGCAACCACCCCATCCAGCGCACCCAGACCCAATGTGGGTTCGCTAAAACGTATGGTCTCGGGTGCAACCGCGCCGCCGGTCATCAGCATGCTCATCGCCTGCTCCATGGTGAGGTCTGTTTCAGTGATGCGGTTGAGCGGCACCAGTTGCAGCAGCGCCGAGGTGGGATTGATGGCATTGGGCAACAGCACTGCGCCCAGTTCGGCGCCGGTTGTAGTATCGACAAGAATCCTCGTCAGGAAGCCGATGCTCTTCTGGCCGACGATGGGAAAATCGATCAGGACCACTCGCTGACCGGAGTCTTTTTTGGCCATCATCGTATCGATCAGTTGCCGCACTGAGGTGTAGATTTTCGCTACAAAGGGCAACCGCTCAAGCAGCGCCTCAAACACGCTTAAAGCTTGTCTGCCAATCACCAATGAGGTGACCCTGCCGAGCCCATAAAGCACGCCAAGGGTAAGCACAATGGACAGTATCGACTGAATCCCCGGCGCACTAACCCAATCGCCGGGGAACAGGGCCGCAAGCACCTGCACCAGCGGCAGTCCTGCCTTTGCGAGGGCACCGAGTACGAAGCTGAAAACCAGCCAGGTGACAAATAGCGGACCGGCGGTGATGAGGCCAGCCAGAATATTGCGCTGCAGATCGCGCAGGGTGTGAGAAACCACCGGGTTCATACGTTGCTCCTGAGTTCGAGGATACGCGACGGCGGGAAGCGCAGATTTAAGAAGCATGCTGCAAGTCCAGCAGAGCGCATCCCCATCGCAGCCGCTTGGCGTGCGACGGCATAGTGGAATGCGACGTCCCTTATAGTTAAGGAGGAAGGTGCTTACATGATGCCATTGGGTTTTGACTTGAATGGGCCGGAATTACCTGCGCGGAAGCCGGCCGATGTGCCGCGCCCGGAAGGCGTCCTGCCCCACACCCCGCTTGCAGCGGCTGACTCGCCCGGGCCGCGAGACCCTATTTCCGTGCCGCGAGATGTTGAACGCGACCGTCGCGGACCTGCCCAAAACAGCCAGGCCGCTGCGAGAAACGACGCGCGCAATTCCAAGCCCACCAACTTTCAGCGGGCCATGGGGGCAGTGCGTGCGGTGCTGCCGACGGTACAGAAGATGCTCCCTCTGCTCGAGGGAAATATTGCCTGGACCGCTGCGAACTTTCTCGCGCCCTCCGGACACTCGACCGTCGACCTGACACCAGTTAAAGACGCAATCAACAAGATTCACGCTGACCAAGTCGCCATGCGCGGGCATGTCGCTGAGTACGAGGCCGCCTTTGGTGCAATCCAGGACCAGTTGAAGAGCGTGTCCGAAAGCCTGGAGCGCACTGCAAACGAGCAGAACGCTCTTTCAGCAGATCTAAGACGACTCAAGAGGCGGACTTCGACTGCGCTATGGCTGGTTTTTGGGCTTTTTGTTATATCGCTCGTCGCGAACGTGTTGTTTTATCTGCAATTGGTGCCCCGGCTTCGATAACTACCTGGGCATGCGCGGCTGATTTGGGCGATTGTGCAGTAATCCCATGTTGGCTCACCAAACCTCAACTTAGCTCCCAAGTCTTCGGAGCGCCCTAACGGGCTTTGTTGATGCAGCGAATATTTGCTTCGTGGTATGAACACTAACTTGCTCGGGCAAGCTACCTTTTGTGGAATGCGTGATGTGAATCATTGCCAGTCGTATTTTTGTGGGGCTACTATTCTCGGTAGTTCACTTTGGGATAATTCGCCCTGTGCCAATGCGTCGATCCATCTGAATTCACAGAGCTTTACTAACGAGCGACGCTCACCAGCGTCCGCGCACGGAGTGCCTACTTATGGCGTGGTATGCCTACTGTATCGGTGAAAAGCAAGCATTTCCTGAATTAGCCCGTCATCGCAAACCAGTTCCTCTCGACTCTGTGCACGGCGTTAGCGGGAATCAGGTGTTTCTCTACCCCGCCAGCGACCTTGCAGTTATCGTCAGCGAACACAACCCGGCAGACGGATTAAGCCAGAAATCCGGCGTCGATCATGCCCGCGTCATCGCGGACTGCTTCAAGCATTCCACTGTGCTGCCTTTTCGTTTTGGTACTGTCTTCGGCGACGATGAGAGTCTTCGCAAATCCATCCGGTCAAATCAGCGTCAGTTTCTTGGAAACATCGACAAGCTACGCGGAAAAACCGAAATGCATTTGAAGATATTGGTCGACGATTGTTGTACCAAAGAGGTTGAGCGGCAGGCTCCTACAGATGCGGTGGGACGGGAATACCTCACCAATCTTCGCGAAACAGCTACCCGTCAGCGCGAACGCCAGACCCGGGCACGGGCAGTCAGCTTCCAGATGCATCGGCTCTTCATGCCGCTGGACGAGGAGGTAAGCTGCAGGCTAACGGAAAGCGGCAAGATGATTCTTGACATCGCCCACCTGATCGACCGTAAATATGTGGAGCGTTACCAGAACAAATTTGCCACTACCACTGTCATGATGCGGGATTGCCAGATGCAGGTGTCAGGACCGTGGCCGCCGTATCATTTCGTATACCGGCTTACGCGAGGCGCGCACGTGCAACCCCAAAGTGCTCCTCCTCCAGGATTGGCCCCGTCGCCCGCGATTGGCGCTACAACCGCGACGTCCGCGAGCGAGCCTGTTCCCGCACTCGCCTGAACTGGGCCGCAGATTAAAAAGCTCCGACCAGTGGCCGGAGCTTTTTTGTGCCGCTTTTGGCTAGTTGCCGCTGGTCGTGGGTGCATCTTTGCGGCGCGTCAGTACAAACGTGCTGCGGCGGTCTTTAGATGCGTGGTCGATCTGCTTCCAAAACCCCACAAAATAGTCAATTGCGGAGATCGTCGATACCAGCACAGTGAAGTAGATAGCGGCGATCGCAACCCAATTGACAGGAATGATCACCAAACCGAATTGCCACTGGTACCAATGGTGAGCAAGGATAGCGGACACCACGCAAACAATCTGAATGACCGTTTTGAGTTTGCCCAGATCGCTGGCCTGGATGGTGAATCCCTCAGTTGAAGCTATTGAGCGCAGCCCTGAAATGAGAAACTCGCGAGCGATGATCACCACCACGATCCAAACTTTGACCACCTGCGGGTTATAGGCCACCAGCGCGATTAGAGCGCCCGTCACCATAATTTTATCCGCGATGGGATCGAGCAGCATCCCCATGGTAGTGATCTGGCGACGCTTACGAGCCAGGTAGCCATCCAACCCATCGGTAATCGACGCCAACACAAATAACACCGAGGCGAGTATCTCCTGCTCACCGTGGGGACCCTGTAATGGGAAATGCGGAGACAGAATCCACAACAATAGCGGGATCATTGCAATCCTGCTCAACGTTATGGAATTGGGAAGATTCACCGTTGTCCCTTCAGATCTAGGATTTCTCCCTCTGTACCAGCGTGGGGAACCTTTTCTGAAAATTGCCAACCTAGCCTTATAGCCGTTTAGAAGATTCAACTACTACTATAGACGGGTGCAATCGCCGGCCTCTCAATAGTGGCTAAAATGAGACACGCAGTGCTGGCTGGCGACTGTGTCTGCGGCTTCGAGGCAAAAAACTTAACGCAGTCTGACCGAGAGCGCGTCAAGAAATGGCTGCTGGCTCTTCAAAATGTGTTCGCGCGCTGCGGAGAGAGTGAACCACGACCCCCTGTCAATTTCAGGAAAATCAATCGAACGGCCTGAGTGCGGCGGCCACTCCATCTGGCATCGATTGCTGATCAGCTCGACGGGATTGCAGTTGCCCTCAAAAGCCCATGCAGAAACGAGCTTTCCACCAGCCTGCTTTATGACGCCCAGTTCTATGCAATCATCGGCCGCATCAAAGCCGGTCTCCTCGCGAAACTCGCGCTTGGCGGCTGCGAGTGGCTGCTCGCTCTCGAGATACTCGCCTTTAGGCACCGACCACGCGCCTATATCCTTGCTTGCCCAAAACGGGCCGCCGGGGTGTACAAGAAAAACTTCCACGTCCCCTTGAGTACGCCGGTACATCAATAGCCCTGCACTGCGCTTGGGCACGGAAAATCACCAAGGCTCATTATAAGCAGGAGCATCTGCACAACCAAACGCTGCGCGGTCCACGTCGCGCTTCAGTCGTCTGAATCAGGGAACGAGAATAATTTTCCCGCCGACGCTGCCCTTCTCGGCCAGTCGATGAGCTTCCTGGATGTCCTGCAACTTCATCGTACGTGCAATGGGAATGGAAAACTCGCCGCGTGCAATTTCATCGGCCAGTTCATAGAGGCGCGAGGCATCGGGGACAGCCATCATCGCCTCGACGCGGATCTTGTATTTATTGGCACCCTCGGGGACGCCGAGCACTGATCCCAGGACGCCGTTATCTTTGATTGCCTTGAGCAGACGTTGAATGGTCGTGCCTCCCACGGTATCGGCGATGGCGTCAAGGTCGTGCAGGTGCCCAATCTCTTTTTCATCATCGAGGGCAACAACCTGGTCTGCGGCCAATTGAGCGGCTTTTTCTCGTTCGCTAGCACGCACACCAGCGATAACCCTTACGCCATGCTTGCGCGCAACGTGAACAGCAGTACGGCCGACAGCACCCAGCGCTCCGGTCACGAGGATGGTCTGCCCCGCCTTGGGTTTAACTGCCCGCTCGATTAACTGCGCACCGGTAAGGACGACGAGGGGCAGCGCTGCGGCCTGCTCAAAAGTCAGAGCATCGGGAATCGGCGATAGCACGTCGGCCTTCGCGACCGTTAGTTCCGCGTACGTGCCATTGGCCAGCGCCATGACGCGCATTCCTTTTGCGAAGCCTGTAACATTGCGCCCTGCGTCGACGACCTCTCCTGCAAGATCGCGACCCAAAATGCCGGGAAAGTCTACCGGAAAACGCCCTTTGGCTTCCCCACTCCGGACCTTCCAGTCGATTGGGTTGATGCTGGTAGCCCGCACCCGAATCAACACTTCGTTGTCGCCGAATTCAGGGGTTTCAGTGTCTTCGTATTTCAGGTTTTCCGGATTGCCATATTCATAAAGCAGAACCGCCTTCATCAATGCTTCTCCTCTTATGCCAGGTGCTACGCGTAGATGCCCCGCTGCTTGATGGTGAAGGAGACGCGATCGATGGCAAGCATGTAAGCTGCAATGCGGTTGTTCACGTTGTGCGCCTCGGCGTAACGCACCACATCGTCAAAGCTATCGCGCAGGATAGTCTCAAGCTGCTCATTAACGATGGCTTCTTTCCAGAAGTAGCCTTGGCGATCCTGCACCCATTCGAAGTAACTGGCAGTTACGCCGCCTGCGTTGGCGAGAATGTCAGGCACGATGAAGATACGTTTGTCGGCGAGTATTTCGTCGGCAACAGCGGTTGTGGGCCCGTTTGCACCCTCCACCACGATGCGCGCCTTGATCCTGTCGGCGTTGCGGCTTGTGATTACATTCTCGGTAGCAGCAGGGATCAAAATTTCGCATTCGGAGACGATTAATTCCTCGCTGGGCATGGCTTCGGCGCCGCGAAAACCAAGCGTTGTTCCATTGCGGAATTTATATTCGACGAGTTGGTGAATATCGATCCCGTTCGCATTCAACAATCCACCCTCTTTTTCTGCAATGCCTACAATCTTGTAACCGTGCTCCATCATCAAGCGCGCAGCGTTTGAGCCCACATTGCCAAAACCTTGTATGACGACGCGGCAGCCATCTATAGGCATGTTGAGATAGCGCAGGCTCTCGTCGCACACGACTAGAACGCCGCGACCCGTGGCCTCGACGCGTCCGCGCGATCCACCGATGTTGAGCGGTTTGCCGGTTACTACGCTGGTGACGGTGTGACCGACGTGCATGGAGTAGGTGTCCATGATCCACGCCATGGTCTGCTCGTTGGTGTTCACGTCTGGTGCGGGAACGTCTTTCTCGGGTCCTATGAAATCGATAATCTCCGAGGTGTAGCGGCGCGTCATGCGCTCTAGCTCACCCTGGCTCATTTTCTTGGGATCGCAGATCACCCCGCCCTTGGCGCCACCGAATGGGATATTAACGACGGCGCATTTCCAGGTCATCCAGCTAGCCAGGGCGCGCACCTCGTCCAATGTCACTTCAGGCGCATAGCGGATGCCGCCTTTTCCTGGCCCGCGCGCAATGGAGTGCTGAACGCGAAATCCGGTAAACATTTCAATGCGACCGTCATCCATGGTCACAGGAAAGTGAACAATAATCTCTCGTGATGGAGTCCTGAGCATCTTCCACAGGCCCTCATCGAGATTGAGCTTGCGTGCGGCAAAATCAAACCGAGCGCTTTGTGCCTCCCAAGGGTTAATTTCTTGATCCAATGTCATAGTGGGTATTGCCGGTGCCATACGTTTCTCCTAGTTCTCTACAACTGCTAATAATCCGGTCCCAACTTCAGTGCGCAATAATTGACGCCGGTGAGATTTCATCGCACATGAGGTCTTCTCTCACATCCGGGCCTGTTGGATGCTTTTCGAGCCCGTTCGGTTGGGTTTGCAGATTGATCCCCATCAGTCCAAACCCATGTGAGTCTAGGCTTCGCTAAAGAGCGCCGTCAAGCCTGCAAGGACCAGTCTAAGAACCCCGTCCCCACTTCGGTAACAGGTGCTGTCCATCGAATCGATTGCGAAGTGATTGACGATCATGGAACAGATTCGGAAGCGGTGAAGAAGATGCAACGGCTACGGGGAAGGGTAATACCCGGATGCCGTTCGCGAAGACGCATTCTTGCCCTGAGTACCTAAAGCAGATGGTCTCTGCTCTACAACGTTGGTAACTCAGAGGCGTCTTGCCGACACCAATTCCTCAATAAATTTGTACGCTCTGCGCTAGACTTAGCCTAGCCTAATCCCTGTCGATCACTTGGACTGTGCGCCCAGATAGGATCGTAAGGCAGCACAAGCGGAGAAACTAATGTCACCTGCGGACCGGATATTGGTTATCGACGATGATCGAGTCGTTACCGAAACCGTGTTAGCCATGGGCAAGGCAATGGGCTTACAGTGCGATGTGACCGCCGCCCACAAGGGGCTTTTCGAACTAGTCACGCCCACCACCACGCTGATTTTGCTAGACCTTGTAATGCCTGAAATGGATGGCATTGAAGTGCTGCGATTGCTGGGCCGAAAACAGGTCAGAGCCCGCATAGTGCTGATGAGCGGCATCGATATCAGGGTTATTGAGACGGCTAAAAAGCTGGCGCAGACCCTCGGCCTGACTGTGGTAGGGCATCTACAGAAGCCATTCACCCTGGCACAATTGCAGGAAGTACTAGGAGCACAGCTGGCACTCGAGGGCCCGCGGCCATTGAGCGACGTTCCCAAAATGGAAGTTGCGGATGACGAGTTGCGCGATGCCTTCGATCGCGATGAATTCGTACTCTACTATCAGCCGCAGATCAGCATCACCACGGGCGAAGTAAAGGGCCTAGAGGCGCTCACGCGATGGAACCATCCGGAACGGGGATTGGTCTTTCCTGATAATTTCATCTCGCGGATCGAGACGCTGGGCCTCATGGACAAATTTTGTTGGATCACGGCAGAGCGCGCGCTCGCTGAAGTGAAGCAATTTGCCGGGCCAGACGGATCTTCACCACGACTCGCCATTAACGTATCTGTCAGCTCTCTGCGCGACTTGAAATTCCCCGATATCTTTATGAGTTTGGCTCAGAAGCATAACTTCCCATCAGGGAACATAGTTTTAGAAATCACCGAATCCGGGCTCATCGAATTTTCACTTGCGCTCGATGTTTTAACGCGATTACGAATGCGGAATTTTCAACTCTCGATCGACGATTTTGGAACCGGCTATTCCATGATGCGGCAGTTGCAGAACGTGCCGGCAATCGAATTGAAAATAGACAAGACGTTTGTGCTGAACATGCATGCTAATCACAGCGATCTCGTCATGGTCGAAAAGATCATCGAGATGGGCCATGAGCTAGGCATGGAAGTGACCGCCGAGGGCGTCGAAACGCCGGAGCAGTTGCAATTGCTACGAGAAAAAGGCTGCGATAGTGTGCAGGGTTTTCTATTCAGTCGCGCCCTCCCGCCCGACGAGATGGTGCGCTGGCTGGGTGCCTATCGCGCGCAGCAAATTCACGAGAGAGCCGCTCGCTCATTTCAAGAAGGCTGAGAGCAGCCTGGTGCCGACCCCAGTCTGCGTGGCTACAGGCGCCCCTTACAACTCTTGCCATGCCGTGCAAAACCGGGCACTGTCTCCAGCGGAACGCGCGTCGACTAAAGCTGAACAGTTAAACTGGTGCCAATGAAATCGTCTTCCTTTGTACAGCCCAGCCGCAAGGAATTCATCGCCCTCGCTAAAGACCATACCCTCGTGCCTGTTTATCGCACTCTGACTGCCGACCTTGAAACGCCCGTCTCAGCGTTCTTACGGGCTGCATGGCCTGCGCGCGAATGCTTTCTGCTCGAGTCCGTTGAGGGCGGCGAGCAGGTGGGCCGCTACACCTTTATCGGCCTGGCGCCTTACAAACGCATCGTGGCGCGGGGCCGTCAGATCAGCATCACCGAAAGCAAGAAAACGACGCACATCGAGGGCGACATTTTCGACGTGCTTCGCGATTCCCTGGGCGGCCATAAGCCCGCGCGGCTCCCCGGCCTGCCTCCGTTTACTGCCGGCGCTGTTGGCTTTCTGGCTTACGATGCCGTACGGCAGATTGAACGCCTGCCGGAGCGCGCCAAAGATGAGTTGGGCGTTCCCGATGCCTGCCTCCTCTTCTTCGACGAAGTCATGGCGTTCGACCACGTCCGCAAGCAGATTTGGCTGGTGGTCACAGCGGACGTGACGCTCAATTCCCCTGACGCTGCATACACTGCAGCCGTCAAGCAACTGGCAAAACTCGAACGGGGCTTGGCCCAGCCTCTGCCCAGACTGCCCGCCTCTAAAGGGACGACCAAATCGCCGGTAAAGCGACGCACGCGCAAGCAGGATTTTATCGCTGCGGTCGAGCGCATTAAGGAATACATCGCTGCAGGCGACATTTTTCAGGCCGTGCTGTCGCAGCGGCTCGACGTTGAAACGGGCATGGACACCTTCCAGGTCTATCGCTCGTTGCGCACGGTGAACCCAAGCCCGTACATGTATTTCTTGCGCGTAACGCCTGATGGGCCACTGGGCTGGTCCGCTGCCAAGTCGGAGGCTTCATCCAAACGTAAAAAACAGCCTACGGATGCTGCTGCTGAGGGTGCGCTCGAACTGGCCGGCTCTTCGCCCGAATTGCTGGTGCGGGTCCATGATCGCCGCGTCGAGTATCGGCCGATCGCCGGTACGCGCCCGCGCGGAGCCACCGAAAGTGAGGACCAGGCGCTTGAAGAGCAGATGATGCACGACGAAAAAGAACGCTCGGAGCACGTCATGCTGGTCGATCTTGGCCGTAACGACGTGGGCCGGGTCAGCGAATTTGGTAGCGTCAAAGTCGACCGGCTTATGTTTGTCGAGCGCTACAGCCACGTCATGCACATTGTAAGCACCATTGAGGGCCGCCTCAAGCCAGAACTCACCGCCGTAGATGCCTTGCGCGCCTGCTTTCCTGCCGGCACGCTGTCAGGGGCACCCAAGGTTCGGGCGATGGAAGTTATCGAAGAACTTGAACCTGCGCGGCGTGGCACTTACGGCGGCGCGGTGCTCTATGCTGACTTCTCGGGCAACCTCGACTCCTGCATCGCAATTCGTTCGCTCATGACACAAGGCGGTAAGGGCCATGTGCAGGCGGGGGCCGGAATCGTCGCTGATTCCGTGCCTGAATTAGAGCACCAGGAATCACTCAACAAAGCGCAAGCCGTTATTCGCGCTATCGAAAAAGCACGCGAATTGTAGTTCAACTCATGCCTCCCGGCTCTGAACTTTGCCATCTGTCTGCGTAAAGGTTTGCAGGCGGTCAGCACGCCATCGGCCTGTGTAGCTTTCGCTCGTGATCACAGGCGCGAGAGCAAAGGAGGAAACGCGTGACGACACCAATTACAAACGATAAAACCTATCCGATTGAGGAGGCACTCCGGGCCCAAAAGGC
>JANXYB010000132.1 GCA_025350325.1 Acidobacteriaceae bacterium | reverse complement strand
CTTGATACCGCAGATGATCGAGGTTTGGATTGGACGGGAGGCATCGGACTGGCATAACGAACTTCCTTTCGTGAGCCCGAGGTCCGCATCCAGTGGGCAGAAAGTCACCCACGGTAAGGATTCGTGTTGGATTGTCACACTTGTGTCATGACCGAGCGTAGATGATGGCATTCCAGGAGTCTACGGAAAAGAAAGCTCGCTAAAGAAATCAGGAAACCGGATCACGATAAGCCAGCCAGCGGCACAAACTTCCCCATAGGCGGTGACTGGCTCGGAACTCGAAAAGTGCGATTCCGATGGATTGTGCGGCCTTATGCCGAATATGACCTCGCAGACCCCGCGAACCACCCTGGTCATGACGTTGGCATGGCGCCGTTGCGGGGCGATTCGCAGCGCGTGAATTCGACCCGAGCCTTCAATCTGTCACGTGGCTTGGTGGCGGAAATGATGTGAAGCCCTCCACGAAATGGGCGTGCGGTGTCTAACATTACAGCGGGAGAAGAATATCTTTCGAGGTCCAATGCGAGTTTCAATGAGAATCGTTCCAGTCCTGGTCATGTTGCTTTCCATTGTCGGCATTGGCTGTAGATGGGCTTGCGGCGCCGATACGATGGTTCGCGGCTCTACTCTGGAGAATCCGGAGTTGATTTCGGGTTCCTGGGAATCGGATCAGTTCGATAGTGTCGTGGGCTTGCATATCAAATTGATGACCACGGTTGCAGGAGCGCCTTCCAGCCTTGTAGGCGTGAACCAGTTCTTCAATCATGCGGAGATTCAGGTATACCAGCGCGAGGGGCCGAAGCGAATCCTGGGCGATGGAAATTGGTTCGAGTACGACTCGGGCGTCCAGTGGACTGGGAGGCACATCATTATCGAGCACGCCGCCATCGCAGCAACTCCCGCGATTCAATTGAATCTCATCTTCGATCCCGAGCACAGCACCTGGAAAGGCCATTTGCGACGCGGCACCTTCGACCATGATGTGACGCTTATTCGCCCGCACGCCAAGACCGGCATTGCCAGGAGTGCATTCGTAGGAACCTGGTACCGCGCAACATTGATGAACAATTGCCTCCACATCGTTCAAACTGGGGAAGGCACCCTTTCTGGCTGGTCCGACGACCTTGTCACCCCAGGTCGTATTCGCTATGCAAATGGCATTAAGCGACCTACCGAAACCATCGAGGAATATGGTTCGATCGCTCTCGTCCAGATTGCGTCTCCCACAACTCTTTTCCTTGAATTGAAGGCTTTTTCCGCAATGTGTTGTTCGATAACTTCCGGGCTGCAGCTTCCCGCAGGAATGGGCGCAGCAAAGCATTCTCAGGCTGGCATCCAACGTCTTGACGAGTGGAGACGCGTCGAAGGCACCTCATGCGTTAAAGATGCATCAAGGTCAAATTAAGACAGGCAGCCTAATTTTCGTGTTCGACCTGAATGGTGGACGACTCGTCATTATGCCGAATCTTCGCCCGGACAAGCGACCAAGCGCAGCCAAGAATGGTAATACGCTCGTCCCATCGCAGACCTTAACTGCCCGTGGTGCAACTGACCATTTTCCAGCCTGTATTCTAGCGATCGGTAATGGATTGAGTTGTATGCCGCGGTGAGTTGGTAGCGCGAAGGTTGAAGTTGTCCGCGCTCTTGTACCTGAAAAGGTTGATGAGACGCTTACTGGCGCCTGAAACGTACGGGCTTCCTGCTCGACTACCTCTCAGACATCGAGTTGCGCCGTCTGATCCAGGCAGCGACCAACAAGAGCGAAAGGTTCAACCAGTTTCTGCAGTGGGTCTCATTCGGCGGCGGCGCGCTGGCCGCCGAAGGCGTTCGCGACGAGCAGCGCAAGTTCATTAAATACAACCATCTTGTAGCCAATCTCTTGATCTTTCATAACGTCGTGACCATGAGCAAAGCCCTGGAACGACTGATCGCGGAGGGGTATGCGGTTGACTTGGATCTAATCGCTTGCTCCAGCCCATACCTGACCGGGCATCTCAACCGCTTCGGGCGCTACGAGCTCAACCGGGAAAGGGTGCCGGAACCACTCGAAAGCATCCGTGAATTCAGAATGCCGCCACGCGGAGAGACAGACTCCCGGCCCGCCCGGGTCGCAGTATGACTGATCGACCGTCTATTTCGGTCAAGACACGAGTGTGACAATCCAACACGAATCCTTACCGTGGGTGAAAGTGAGTCCGTGAAACACAATTTGTAGACAGCAGAGGTGGACTTCTGTCCTTTCCGCGGACCGGATGCGCCCTTAACGCGACTTCATCCTCCCATCCTGAACACACAACATAGAAACAACTTTAAAGGCTTTATTGCAATTGCCGCATCCTCATCCACCACCAATTTTGTACGGACGGCGAGATGACGCGTTAGCTGAACAGCGATCAGTTTCTAATTCCCGCTCCAGACAGAGTTTGTTCAATCTCAGCCCTCACCGTGGCATCAATGGGCAGCAGAGGCTGGCGCGGGTAGCCGCCATAGTAGCCGTTAAAATCGCAAGCGTATTTCACTCCGCTGATACCAAGGTCCCCAACGATCCGCTGGCTGGGGGCGGCGATCCTTTGCTGTTTTTCTTCGGCCAACTTCAGATCGCGATCCTTCCACGCGAAGTAAACTTCCTGGCATGCTTGCGGTGCACATGCCGCGAATCCGAGGATCGCGCCCGAAGCACCCGCTTCGATCGATTGAAGAAGGATTGAGGCCGACCCAGTGAGGACCTGGAAGCCAACATCTTTCGTTCGTGTCTTGAGCGGCACGACAGGCGGTGCTACCGCCAGGCCGGCACCTCCTGCGAGATCGCCGGCGGAGACAAATGTGGCCGATCCAGCCGCACTTCCGATTGCCTGCTTTTGCATCCGCTCAGTTACAGCGTCGAAGATTGCAGTAACGGTGACGCTGCGACGCGTCGCATTGCGGGTCGCTTCCAAAGTGGCCTTGATGCGCTTCATGCTGCCGCTCGAGTCTTTGATGCCGAGAATGTTTGCATGCTGGGCCAGCGTTGCGATGACCTCAATTGGAATCTGATACGGAACACATCTCGGAATGTTGTAGAGAAGCACCGGCAATGGCGATCGATCGGCCACGCTTTCAAAGTAATTTACCACTGCAGCGGTCGACATCTGGCCTGCATAATAGGCGGGGGTACGGACAAGAACAGCGTCATATTTGAATTGCGTCGCTAGTTCAGCCAGCTCAAGGGTGGACTTGAGGCTCTCCCGGCCGACGCCCGCGATCAGTACTTTGTCGGGCGCTGCAGCCTCAGCCGCCGTGCGCAAAACATCTTCCGATTCAGAATCGGTGAGCGCAGCCGCCTCGCCGGTCGATCCCAGCACCAGGATTCCCGAAAGCAAGCTGCGGGAATAGCGGGCGATGTTCGCCTCAAGTTTGCGGAAATAGACTCGCTCGTTCGGATAAAAAGGCGTTGTAATTGCGGCAAAAACACCCTCGATCAGCATGACTCTATTGTAGAGTGCCGCACAACCCAGCCTCAGTTCCCTTTCCAAAACTGGTTTAAGCAGCGACGCGAATCATGCGCAACATCAAGCCTCACAACTAGCTGATCGTTGCCGCGTGCAGACTTTGCAAAGCGTAAACCGTAATGTTCTTCTGCTGCATCGCTGCGATCCCTTCAACAGCGGCCTGCGCTGCGGCCACCGTAGTGATCGTAGGTACCCGCGCCAGCACGGCTGCACGACGAATAGCCTTCTCGTCAAAAAATGTATCCTGCCCGCGCGGCGTGTTGATGATGAGTTGAATGCGGTCGCCCTTGATCAGGTCGACGACGTTTGGGCGACCTTCCTTTACTTTGAAGACGCGTTCTACAATCAGCCCGGCATGTTCGAGTACATTTGCGGTTCCCTCAGTCGCCACGATGCTGAAACCAAGTTCAACATAGCGGCGCGCCAGTTCGATAGCCGCCGGCTTGTCGTGGTCATTGACGCTGAAGAAGATAGTGCCAGCCGATGGCAAGATCTGACCAGCCGAAAGCTGCGCCTTGGCAAACGCCTCACCAAACGTCGCTGCAACGCCCATCACTTCGCCGGTGGACTTCATCTCTGGCCCGAGCACCGTATCGACGCCCGCAAATTTCGACCAGGGAAAAACTGGCGACTTGACGTAGAAATGCGTGCCGGTCTCGAGGTCCTTCTGCGATGCAAGCTGCGTCGGTAGCAGCTCGCGCAACTTGCGGCCGGTCATCAGGCGCGCGCCGACTTTGGCCAGCGGAATACCCGTCGCCTTCGACACATAGGGCACGGTACGCGAGGCGCGCGGATTTACTTCGATGACAAAAACGTGATCTTCACCCGCCGCATCGCGTTGAATGGCGAACTGTAGATTGACCAGCCCTACCACCCTGAGTGCGAGAGCCAGTTTGCGTGTATGAGTCCGAATCGTTTCCAGTGTCTCTTCGCGAATGCTCACCGCAGGCAACACGCATGAGGAATCGCCTGAGTGAATGCCGGCCTCTTCAATGTGCTGCATGATTCCGGCGATGATCACGTCTTCTGAATCGCAAAGCGCGTCGACGTCCACTTCAACTGCATCCTCAAGAAAGTGATCGACCAGCACTGGCCGCTCCTGCGAATACTCGACTGCCTGCTTCATATATTGCGCGACGGCGTGTGCGTCGTATGCGATAACCATCGCGCGCCCGCCGAGTACGTAGCTTGGCCGCACCAACACTGGATAGCCAATGCGCTCGCCCACGGCCAGAGCCTCTTCGACACTGGTCGCGGTCCCACCCGCAGGCTGCGGAATATCGAGGTCCTCAAGCAGTTTGCCAAATCTCTTTCGATCCTCGGCGAGATCAATCGACTCGGGCGAAGTGCCAATGATGGGCACACCCGCTTCGCGCAAACGCTGCGCCAAGTTTAGCGGCGTCTGACCACCGAACTGCACAATCATCCCGATTTTGGCGCCCGACGAAGCTTCGTGATTGTAGACAGCGAGCACATCTTCAAGCGTGAGTGGCTCAAAGTACAGACGGTCGCTGGTATCGTAGTCGGTTGAGACGGTTTCAGGATTGCAGTTGACCATGATCGTCTCGTAGCCATCATCCTTGAGCGCAAACGCAGCATGGCAACAGCAGTAATCAAACTCGATGCCCTGCCCGATGCGGTTCGGCCCCGAGCCGAGAATGATGATCTTTGGTGTCGACGTTGGAGGAGCCTCGTCCTCCTCATCGTAGGTCGAATAGAGATACGGCGTCGTCGATTCAAATTCTGCGGCGCATGTGTCTACAAGTTTAAAGACGGGGCAAATTCCCTTTCCCTCACGCAGTTCCCTCACCTGCTTGATACCCGCGTGGCCTTCTAGATTCCATTCGGTGGCGATGCGTTCGTCGCTCAGACCAAAGCGCTTCAAGCGCCGCATGTCCTCCGTGCTTATATCCTCCGGCGTGGTCTTAGAGATCTCCGCTTGCGCCAATGTCACTTCTCTAATCTGGTGCAGGAACCACGGGTCCATTCCCGTGAGTCGCGCAACTTCGCGCACGCTCATGCCGCGTTCAAATGCGAATCGAATGTAGCCAAGCCGCTCGGGCCGCGGAGTGACAAGCATTTGCGTGAGACGGCGCGGCTCCAGTATTTCCGCGCCGGTTTTCTTGCCGGTCTCAAGAGCGCGCCATGCTTTCATGAGCGCTTCTTTAAAGGTGCGGCCCATGGCCATCACTTCGCCGACCGACTTCATCTGGGGCCCGAGAGTATCATCGGCGCCGGGAAACTTTTCAAACTGCCACTTGGGAATTTTGACTACTACGTAGTCGATGGTCGGCTCGAAACATGCAGGCGTTTTGCGCGTGATGTCATTGGGAATTTCGTCGAGCGTGTAACCGACAGCTAGTTTCGCGGCAATCTTGGCGATGGGGAACCCGGTGGCCTTCGAGGCCAGCGCTGACGAACGCGAAACGCGCGGGTTCATTTCGATCACGGTCATGCGGCCGTTCGCAGGGTTCACGGCAAATTGCACATTCGATCCACCAGTCTCGACACCAATCTCGCGCATCACCGCAATCGCTGCATCCCGCATCTTCTGATACTCACGATCCGTGAGCGTCTGCGCGGGTGCGACTGTGATTGAGTCTCCGGTGTGGACGCCCATCGGGTCGAAGTTTTCAATTGAACAGATGATGATGACGTTGTCTGCAAGGTCGCGCATCACCTCGAGCTCGTATTCCTTCCAGCCGAGCACGCTCTCTTCAATAAGGCACTCATGAACGGGCGACAGGTCAAGGCCGCGCGCCAGAATCTCCATCAGTTCTTCGCGGTTGTAAGCGATGCCGCCGCCCGATCCACCAAGCGTAAAGCTGGGCCGAATGAGAACCGGAAAACCCAGTTTGCTCGCGAAGTCGAGTCCGTCGCGAAGGTTATTGACCAGCGCGGATTTTGAAACATCCAGGCCGATGCGCAGCATTGCGTCTTTGAATAGCAGACGGTCTTCGGCCTTCTTGATGGCTTCGAGTTTGGCGCCGATCAGTTCAACGTTGTAACGATCGAGAATGCCGGCATCGGCTAGATCGACGGCTAGGTTCAACGCAGTCTGACCGCCGACGGTTGGCAGCAAAGCAAATTTGCCTGAACCTTTGTTCGCTGTCAGCATCTCGGATTCTATGCGGATGATCTCTTCAACATATTCGCGCGTCAGCGGCTCGACGTAGGTGCGATCGGCGAGGTCGGGATCGGTCATGATGGTGGCCGGGTTCGAATTCACCAGCACGACCTCATAGCCCTCTTGCTTGAGGGCTTTGCAAGCCTGCGTGCCGGAGTAGTCAAACTCCGCCGATTGCCCAATCACAATCGGCCCCGAGCCAATTACCAGAATCTTCTTTATGTCATTTCTACGTGGCATTTGTTATTGGACCTTTACGTTGGTGACTACTAGATAGGTTTGTCAGTTCCGTGAAAGAGAATCAGTAGTTTCAGGTTGCATTTGAAGGATCTGGGCAGGCGTAAGTCAAAGCCCAACGATTTTGGCGGTAACAAGTGCCGCCGCTCAAGTAGCGCGCCTTCACGGCAATAGTGCAGCAGGCAATTTCATATCCTCCCAGGTTCGTACCATGGGGCTCCAGTCGAGTTGCTTAATCGTCTCGGCATCCAACTTGGGAGCTACCATCGGCTCTTCGCTCAAATTGACGAAGCGGCGAAGGACACTCTCATACTTTCCGTCCAGCCCGATCTTCCAACGTTGTTCGAAACCCCAGGCTTGATTCGTCTCGCTCTTCACTTCGACCGGGATTGACCAATCAATTGTTTCTGCGAACCTAATCTTCTGATCTCTGAAACAGAAAAAACTTCGCACATAGCTGCCCGTATCCAACTCCATGCTCCATTGCTCCACCAGACCGCTATTGACCCCGGACCAAACAGCCAATGTTGCATAGAAATCTGTTTCTTGATCGTTCAACGCCGCTGACAGGTCTTTCACGGGAATCCACTGCGTGTTGGGGCGTTGCGCATAACCAGGCTTGATCGATTTCAAATCAACTCCGCATTCTTGAGCGACGCGCACCAATGCGGCCTCCGGGCGATTTGCTTTGAGGCCCGCCAAATATCGACTAAACGGGTCATTCTGCGGAGCGACCTGAGAGAAGGAAATAGAACTCCCCAATCCTGCAAACACAATCAGGATTGGGAGCCATATCTTCATCCCTTCCACTCCTCCATCATCTTGCGGAAATCGCGGAAGAGGTAATGCGAATCGTGTGGACCGGGCGCCGCTTCGGGATGGTACTGCACGCTGAACAGCGGGAGCGTCTTGTGCCGCAGTCCTTCCAGCGTCTGATCATTCAAATCCACATGCGTCAACTCGACCTCATTGGCGTTGATCGAATCGGGATCGACTGCGAAGTTGTGATTGTGCGCAGTGATTTCAATCTTGCCGGTGGTGTTGTTGCGCACCGGATGATTGCCGCCATGATGCCCAAACTTGAGTTTGTATGTGCGGCCTCCGAGCGCGAGCCCGCAGAGCTGATGTCCAAGACAAATCCCAAACACCGGCACCCGCCCCATCATCCTGAGAATCGCGCGCACCGCATAATCGACAGGCTCAGGATCGCCCGGCCCATTGGATAAAAAAACTCCATCCGGCTTCAATGCCATCACATCGTCCGCAGTCGTCTCCGCGGGCACCACCGTTACACGGCAGCCTTCGCGCGTCAGCATGCGCAAAATGTTGTGCTTGATACCGAAGTCATAAGCCACCACATGATGGAGCCTGCGCTCTTTTGTGTCGCCGGGCCCTTTTGCGTCCTGCATGAGTGGGTCAGGAAGTAGTGAGTCCCCAGATTGATTCCGGCTGTCGTCGGAGTCGAACGTATACGACGATTTGGTTGAGACCACACGCGCCAGGTCCGTACCATCCATCTTGCGAATATTCCGCGCCTTCTGGACGAGCTTTTCAGTGTCAGTCTCAATCGTTGAAATCACACCGCGCATCACGCCATGGGTGCGCAAATGCCGCACAAGCGCGCGGGTGTCGATCTCCGCAAGAACCGGCACGGCGTAGCGCTCCATGTACTCGTCGGTCACCTGCTCGGAGCGCCAGTTCGAACTGACCACGGAAAACTCGCGAACGATCAGACCCTCGATATAAGGCCGCGCCGATTCATTGTCTGCGTGGTTGGTGCCGTAGTTGCCGATTTGGGGATTTGTGAGAACGACGATTTGACCGGAATAGGAAGGATCGGTTGCGATTTCCTGATAACCGGTGAGAGAAGTATTAAAAACAACCTCGCCCGAGCATTCGCTTGGGTGCCCATAGCCGTGGCCACGGAAAATGCGCCCGTCTTCGAGCGCTAGAATCGCCTGCATTGCCTCTCCGAAGAGTGGATTTAACCGATTCTAGCAGGTTTCGTTGGTCGGTATTTACGTTAAAAACCGAGCGCCTATCTAACCTCTCCCAGATCCTTGGCAGGCCAGTAGACAAACGCGGCCTTGCCATAGATAAGATCGCGCTCAACCGGACCAAAGTCGCGGCTGTCAGAGGAGATGGAGCGATGGTCTCCCATCATAAAGTAGCGATCCTCGGGAACAACGATTTCCAACATGGAGCGAAAATCCCGATAAACCTCGGGAACATAGCTCTCAGGCAGTTGCTTATCGTTGAGCCAGACCTGCCCCTGGTCGATGCGCAATTTGTCGCCAGGCAACGCAATCACCCGCTTGATGTAGCTCTTCTGCGGATCGCGCGGATAGTGAAATACCACTACGTCCCCACGCCCAATTGAACTGATGTGGTAGACAAACTTATTGATGAAGAGGCGATCGTGATCCTCTAGCCGAGGCAGCATGCTGGTGCCTTCAACGCGCACCGGCTGGTAGAGAAACGTAATGATTAAGACCGAAGCTGCCGCCGAAAACACAAGATCCCGCACCCACAAGCCGAGGCCTGTCCTCTTGGCGGGCAAAACGACGGGCACCGGTATTCGGCTTACTGGCGGGGTGAGTAGTTCAGGTACTAGCAGGTCTTCAGGTCGCAATGACATCTCAATCTCGGATTATCGGCTTCGTTTATGTTACTGGCAACCAAGCCCTCCGGGTGGGCAAAACACGCGCGGCCGATTCGGCTTCTCAAGCGGTCGGGGCTGATTCGCCGCCGGAACCAATGCCGGCGCTCCCCCGGCTACCGTGGCGCCATTCAGATTTTCATCTTCCAGTGTGAGAGGCCTCTGCAGCACCATCTCAACTTGTGCGCCGCTCTCGATATTCACGTCGGCGCCTCGAGTAAAGAGTGAAACCAGCCCAACAGCGACGAGGCCAGCGCCAATTCCCTCGACCCCCCCGGCCATCGGATGACCCGAGGCCAGACCACCTATAGAGCCGATGGTTCCGCCCGTTGGAATAGCAATCTCAGCGGCTTTGCCCACGTTTCGTCCCTTGTCGCTGGCCTGTTCGATTGTGCCTTCGCCATTCCCCTTCACAGTCTGCTTGCTTGCGCCCGGCAGGCTGTTGATCATGCCAGGAATTTCAACGACCGTGCCATTGGGAAAAATCATTGAGGTGAAGTGCATATCGAGCTGCGCCCTGCCCTTGACGCGCCCTGCACGGGCAACCCTATCGACCACGCCCTGCACGTACACACCTGCCGGAATCATCACGCGATTTCCGACCACTACAGGAAAGGTTGAAGCGAGGTAGACGCCGTCGCCAGGTTTCGCGCTTTTGGTGTTGACTGCACTGCGCAACTGCAGCAGCACCTTAGTTCCTGCGGGAACCATGTAAGTGTTTTTTGCAGCCGGCGTCGCCTCAGCAACGTCTGGCTGCGTCGCTGCGCTCGAAACGGCATCACGTGTCTGGAGTGCAGGCGCTTGCAAATCCGGGGTCTGGACGGTGGGCGTTTGGGCGGTGTCGTTGCTCGTCCGCTCCGGCGGTGCGACCGCAGGAGCCTGCGCAGAAGCCGCCTGGATGGCCACGGCTTGAGCGCCAATCGCCAAAGCAAGCATCGCTGCTGCCGTTTTACTCCCTAAGCCCATTTTTCCTCCGCAGAATGCATTACAGGAATAGACTCACGCCGTCAGCCTTAGGATAGCCCCCTTCCCGTCCCGACATCAGATTTCGCGACATTCAAGCATCTGCAAAGGTAGATTCGCGGTACGATGCAACTAATCATGAAGTCAGAGACCAGTTCACTCGCCCCCCCGTCTGCTGATGAAACCGGCAAATTTGCTTCTGTGTACCGCGTGTTGAACGAAGCGATCACTGCCCATGCCTTCCCCGGATGCGCGTTCGGTGTGCTCGACGAGGGCGAGGTAGTGCTTCTCGATGCGCTCGGTCACTTCACTTACGAATCGGGCGCATCTTGCGTATCGCCGGCTACGGTCTTCGACGTCGCCAGCATTACCAAAGTCGTCGCGACCACGGCGGCGGCAATGATACTGCATCAGCGCAGGCAACTCGATCTCGACCTGCCGCTCGGTGAATTGCTGCCTGGGTTTGTGGTTGGCCGCAGCCCCGGAGAGCGCGCTCATGAGGTCAAACTGCGCCACCTGCTTGCGCACAATTCCGGCCTGCCCGGATACGTCGAGTTTTATCGCACCGCAACAACGCCGGCGGAAATGCTCCGCGAATGCCTGGAACTTCGTCTCAAGGCTGCACCGGGAGAGCGCAGCGAATATTCAGATCCCGGCTTTATTCTGCTTGGCAAGGCGCTCGAGGTTTTGACGCATGAATACTTGCCGACCTGGGTTCACAAAGAAATTTTTGAACCGCTCGGAATGAGCGACACACGCTTTAACCCGCCGTCAAGCGCACAGGCACTGATTCCGCCAACCGAGGAAGACCGAACCTTGCGTCACCGTCGCATCCAGGGTGAAGTCCAGGACGAAAACGCCTGGGTACTTAAGGGCGCGGCCGGGCACGCTGGATTGTTTTCAAATGTGCCGGACCTGCTGCGCTTTGCCGCTGAAGTGCTCGCCGCCTCAAACCATGCTGGTCAGGCCAAGCCTCGTTTGTTCAATGCTGAAACGATCGAATGCTTCGCAAAGCGTCAAGGCCCGCTGGGCAGTTCGCGGGCGCTGGGCTGGGATACGCCCTCTGAAAATTCGTCTTCAGGCAACCGTTTTTCTGCTCACTCCGTCGGCCATCTCGGCTTCAGCGGCTGTTCGCTTTGGATCGATCTCGATGCTTGGATGGCGGTAGTTTTACTCACCAATCGCACCTGGCCAGAAAGGCAGACTCAGCTGATAAAGACGGTGCGGCCCGCCTTTCATAACGCAGTCAGAGCGGCATTATTATCGCCCTCTAAAAACGCGTTTTAGTCTTCTAAACACGTGTTTTAGTCATGGTACGTTCGAGCAGAATTCTCAGCAACCTTGCCCTTTTTCCAGATACAATACAGTCTGGGGGCAGTCCTGATGTTGACCAGCACGACGACGCACGAAGGGGCCGGCGCGCACTCTAAAGAGGACGCCAAAACAGACCCATCTTCCTCGCTGCAGCAGCTCACTACCGAGAGCCAAAACGAAGCCTCTCAAGGCTTTGACACCAAGTCAGCCCTTGAGATTGCCCGCATCATCAACCACGAAGACTCTAAAGTCGCTGCGGCCGTAAAAAAGGCCATTCCCGAGATCGCGCTGGTTATAGATCAGGTGGCCCGCGCCCTCAGAGACGGTGGCCGTCTGATTTATATCGGTGCCGGTTCGAGCGGTCGCATTGCCGCCCTCGATTCCTCTGAGTGCCCACCTACCTACTCCTCCGCTCCCGGCCAGGTGCAGTACATTATGGCCGGCGGACCCAAGGCGCTTGCCTCGGCAGTTGAGGTCAACGAAGACTCAGAAGAACTGGGCCAACGCGACATCGCTCGCCGCCGCCCTACCCGCAAAGATGTAGTCGTGGGACTCTCAGCTTCGGGCCGCACCCCGTACGTGGTCGCCGCCGTGGCGTATGCACGGGCACGCGGAGCACATACCGCAGCCGTCACTTGTAATCAGGGCAGCCCCCTCGCCCAAGCGGCGGACATCTGCATCGTTGCAGAAGTGGGCGCCGAGGTCGTTTCTGGTTCCACGCGTATGAAGGCTGGCAGCGCACAAAAGATGGTGTTGAACATGATCACGACCGGCGCCATGACCCGACTCGGCTACGTCTACGAAAACCTCATGGTCAACGTGCACATGCAGAATTCGAAGCTGGTCGAGCGCGGCATCCGCATTCTAATGGGCGCCTGCAAAATCGATCGCGAAACCGCCGTGCAGACCATCAAGAGCGCGGGCCGCAGCGTTCCCGTCGCACTCGTGATGCTCAAGGCCAAAGTCGACAAGCCTGAAGCAGTGCGCCGCCTCGCAAAATCCGACGGCAACGTGCGCCTCGCCATCGAAGACAACGTCCTCGAGCTCTAAACGTGGCTGCCTCAACCGCTTTAAACGGGGGCGCTTTAAAATCGCTCCCTTTCAAAATAAGGTTTGCTCATAAATCAAGCCCGACTCTTCAGCCGGGCTTGACCTGTGGAACTCGAACTAACCCTTAAAGTTTTTCGTGGAACTCGCACGCCGAGCAGGAGATATAGACTCCGCCGGGCACACCGCGTTCGCGATCTTTGACGCGCTTGACGATGCGCGTTGGCTTGTGGCACTTGGGACAGTCAGTCGACTTCGTCGTGTCCATTTCCTTCTTGCGGTCACCTGTTTTGGCGATCTTGGCCATTGGTCGGTGGTTCTCCTTCTTGAGGTGTCTCTGCACACACGCGCAAACAACTTGCTCGCGGCTTCAACGGCGCGGTCGGTCGTTGTCTTCAAGCACAGTTTTGCTTGAGGCAAACAGGACTCGCTAGAGTGATTTTACATCAGCGATTCTTACGTCAGCTTGTTACGTCCATTTCAAAACCCCAAGCGCTGCTTTGTCCGGGAGGCCGCATCTTGGCATCTCTGGACTGAGCCTTCAGGAGTCGGCGTTCACTCTCCTAGTTATTCGCAGGTGGCGCAGCCGTACTGGGCGCTTGCGCGGGTGGCGGAGATGCAACTGGCTGGTTGGCTGGCGGGGCGGAGGGCTCATCGTCCTGCTTTGACTTGGGAAATTGCACCGGCTTCATGCCCACACGATCACCCTGGGAGTCAGCAGGAGCCGCCTCCCCCGGCGCGCGGAGGCTTGGCGGTGCATCCGGTGCCTGTCTGTCTGGATCTTTGTGCACGTCGCCCATCTCAACTTTGTGTCTGCCCGAACTGTCATCGGCGACCAGCGGAGTCCCATCCGTACGCATCAGGCCTTCAACTTCGTTTTGCGTGAATATGACGGGCGTCTCCCCTACCTTAGCCACCTCGACGCGGATCACGCGATTGCCATTGATGCGAATGAACTCCACATCTTTGGGTGGAGTGCCGTAAATCCACTCTTCAAAGGGCATTTGCCCCTCGACTTCGCGTGTCTTTTTTTGCGGCTGCCCTTTAGCAAACAGCACCATGTCGGTGCTCATTCCAACCATCACATGGTGCGTCAGAATGGCCTCTTTAAGTTTGGGCGGCAGCGTGTCGGTAAATGCCTGGATCGGCGTTTTCACGTCGAAGGAAATCAGTGGAGCCAAGAGCGCCTTCACCTCTGCGCCGGTAAGTTCGGGAACATGGCTCTTGAAGGCCAGGGTGAGGCGGGCACCTGTAGCCTCCTGTTCGTTCCCCTGTACGACAGGACTCATTGACGGTCCGGTGCCAAGCTGGACGTGGCGAAGGAAGCGATGTTTCACATCGGGGCCGCCGTTTATATCGAAAATGATCTTGGCGTGTTCGATTTTGATGTCGGTGAGCACCAGGCGGTCGCCGGGCTTGGCGCAAAGGCCTTGTTGGGTGACCATGCTCAAGTACTGCTCTCCGGCCGGGTTGAGGTCGCCGTTCGCCACCAGGGTCAAACCTTTATGTCCGCGCGGAAATGGGCGCATGGCGAAACCCTGCTCCGACCCGAGAACGCGAATAAGTTCCTGGCGCGTTTTTGCATCGAGTTCCGATGGGGTCAAGGGCACATGGGTCGGCTGAATCTGTGCGTAGCGACGGTCGACCGTAGCCCCTTTGCCGTTGGCAACACGACCCTGCGAGTCGATAGTGACAACTTGCGCACCCGCGCAGGCAATCGCGAGACCGATCACTACACATACCGCTGAAAACCGCCCCAACTGCAGCGGTACAGTGGGCGCTTTTGAGCCCATCGTATTTGGAATTCCTGAAATGAGCATCGAGTCGTTCATGGGTGACCTCCCATGGCTGCATCTAGCCTTGAGCAAACAGTAGTTCTATCAAGCGACAAGGTCAAACTTGATGCAGACCCGGCCTGCAGTTGATTGACGCTTTAGTAGGCATACCGGTGCACCGCCTCGTACCAGTTGCATCAACTAATTTTATCTGATGCCGACTGAGGAGGCATGGGGTTGGTTGCGGGCAGAATTTGCACCAGCGTCTTTTCAGCAGAAGTTTGCGCTGGTTCGGCGGAGCCCATCGCAGACTCATGCTGCTGGCGCGCTGCCGCATCGAGATCCACCGCCACTCCTCGTGGGATCAGGACCGGGGCGTTGTAGTGGAAGTTGAGATCCCGCGTGAGCCGATAAATGACGGGAAATGCGAACAGAAGAACCCCAAATGCCATCCAACTTCCGTCGAGCCCGTAGCCGCCGCCGGTAAGCCAGAGCGGACCCATCGGGTCGCCCACAACAACAGATGAATGACCGCCGACTCCACTTATGGTTAGACCAAAGATCAGGGCGCGGCTTGCCTTCCAACCAAAGTTGAGTCCCCAACTCAGCCACAGGGCGCGTGTACGCAGGTAAGCGGTTGAGAGAAGCAGACTCACCATGATTGAAACGGCGATGCTCGCTCGGTTTGATCCAGGCTGCACAGCTTGTACTAGTGCGTAAAACAAAGCGAAACCCAATGCAGCTCCATACGGGCCCACGACGCTCTCGAAACGCTGAAATCCATAGCCGCGAAACATCACTTCTTCGACCAAAGCAACAAGCGCAAAAAAGACGGCGTCGGCAGCCAGCGCGCCCCACGCTGCGGCATGGGTTGAGAGCACCACCGCAATGCCCCCCAGCAACGCCAGTGGCACTACGCAAATAAGCACAGCGGCCCAACCAACAGCAAGACCTAAACCAGCCTCACGCGGCCAACCTGGGCGTGTGGGCCATCCTTGGGCGCTGATGGGATGCTTCTGGCGATCAAACAAGAATCCGAAAGCGGCAAAGCCAAAGACAAGCAAAAGCGCCAACACGGCCTGGCTTGCGAGGGGATACCATTCGTCCGGGACCACCCTCGGCGGAACACGGAATGCGAATGATCGTGCTGCGAAAAAGTACAGGATTGCGACCACGAATTCGAGATAAGCTCGCACGCGGCCGCCACCGCGAGACGGCGCACTCATCGCGAATTCCAGGCTTTTGCGTGTGTCCGTGCAGGTCTCAACCATGCGCGAATGAACGCAGTATCGACACCAGCAGTCTCAACGACAATTTGCGTGCCCACTTGTGTCAGCCTTCGGTGTAACACTGCGCGATGTTACGAAACTTTTTTTGCCGCGCGGCGATGAGAGCGTCCACGGGCATAATTCTGAGGGCGGCGAGATGCTTTTGCAATGCTGTGCCGACGAGGCCGGCACCGGCCTCTTGATCTGCGTGGGCGCCCCCCGGAGGCTCGCAGATGATTTCATCGACACAACCAAGCGCAGCGACCTCGGGGGCGGAAATTCGCATGGCCTCGGCGGCCTGCTGTTTGTGTGCAACGTCGCGCCACATGATGGCCGCACAAGACTCTGGCGTGATGACAAAATACAGCGCGTTTTCGAGAATGAGAACGCGATCGCTGACGGCCAGCGCCAACGCGCCACCCGAGCCGCCTTCACCACTAATGATTGAAATCGTTGGTACGCGCAGGCGTGACATTTCGAGAATGTTGCGTGCAATGGCCTCAGCCTGGCCGCGTTCTTCCGCTCCCAGTCCGGGATAGGCGCCGGGTAAATCAATAAAGCTGATGACTGGGCGTGAAAATTTTTCGGCGATGCGCATACAGCGCAGCGCCTTGCGATAGCCCTCAGGATTCGGCATTCCAAAGTTGCGGCGCACGCGCTCTTTGGTGGTGCCGCCCTTGCGATTGCCGATGACCATCACCTCTTCACCGGCGAGACGTGCCATGCCGCACGCCACCGCTGCATCGTCGCCAAAGGCGCGATCCCCGTGAATCTCGCTAAAATCCGTGAAGATCCGCTCGATAAAGTCCATCGGTAATGGCCGCTGGGGATGGCGGGCCGTCTCTATTCTCTTCCACGCAGGAGACATAGCCTGCGTAACCTGAGGTGTGCCTGTCGACTGTTCGCTCATCAATACCTGGCGGTGCCTGGCTCAGCCGGCCAACCGCTAAAGGTGATTCTACGGGGCGAGGGCACAAGGGACAAATCTCAGGGGCACATAGCGGCTAGTATATTTTGCTTTACGATCTTGTGGCCGGGCAGTTCCCCGCTATTCAAAGGAAAAAATGTCTAAGACGCGTAGAGAATTCATCGCATACAGCTCACTCAGTCTCTTGAGTGCCAGCTTGCCGCTCGCTTCCGCACAGGCGGCGACTGCCCCAAATCAGCAGGAAACGCCCGGATCTCCCACCGCGTTTGGAACCTCTCCGCCAGTGGGACCAGAAGTGACGCCCGCGACATTCGTGGAGGCGGAAAAGCTGGTCCAGCTAGAAATGAAGCAAGCCGATCTGGCCCAGGCTGCCTTAAATTGGCGGATGCAGATGGCCCCCCTGTATGAACGCCGGACCGGTCCGCGCAAGCTGGCTCTCGAACCGGAGCTACCGCCTGCAACGCAATGGAATCCTGCATTACCGAACATCGCAACCGGCAGAGCGAAAGACGTCAAAGGCTTCATTCGCAGCGAGAACCCAAAAATTGAGCTTCCGTCAAATGACGCGGACATCGCTTTTGCTTCTGTTGCGCAGCTTTCGCGCTGGATCGAGAGTCGCCAGATTACTTCGGAGCGGCTCACGGAGATTTATTTACGCCGTCTGCAGCTATTCGACCCCAAGCTGCACTGCGTTATTACGCTGACGCGCGAGCATGCGCTCGGACAGGCGCGCAGAGCGGACGCAGAAATCTCTGCCGGCCATTATCGCGGGCCATTGCACGGCATTCCGTGGGGAGCGAAGGATTTACTCGATACGGCGCATATCCTGACGACATACGGCGCCGAGCCTTTCAAAGATCGCGTGCCGAACGTCGACAGCGCCGTAGTCGCGCGCCTCAATGCGGCGGGCGCGGTGCTGGTAGCGAAGCTGAGCCTCGGCGCACTGGCGCTCAACGACATCTGGTTCGGCGGGCAGACAATGAACCCCTGGCTGCCTGAAGAAGGCTCGTCGGGCTCAAGCGCTGGTCCGGGCGCCGCAACTGCTGCGGGTCTGGTGGGCTTTGCTATCGGCAGCGAAACCGGCGGCAGCATTGTTAGCCCTTCGATGCGCTGCGGCGTTACGGGCTTGCGCCCAACGTATGGCCGCGTGGCGCGAACCGGAGCCATGACCCTGTGCTGGTCGCTCGACAAACTCGGCCCCATGGCTCGCAGCGTCGAGGACACAATGCTCGTGCTGAACGCGATTTCAGGGCCAGATGCCGGAGACGTTGCCAGCGTTCCGAGCACTTTGTCGTTCGATGCCAATGCTAAAGTTGCTGGACTGCGCGTCGGCTATTTTCCAAAGTGGATCAAAGAATCGCCGGCGACGGACGTTGATCGCGCGGCACTCGAAGTCGTGAAGAAAGTTGGCATGGAACTGGTCGAAGTTTCCATTCCCGACTGGCCCTACGACTCGCTCAACGTGATCTTATTTGCCGAGGGCGCGGCAGCATTTGAGGACTTGACGCTCAGCCACAAAGTCGATCAGTTGAAGGCGCAAGTGCCGGATGCGTGGCCAAATTGCTTCAGGCAGGCGCGTTTTCTCTCTGCGGTTGATTTTGTGCAGGCAGACCGCATGCGTCGCAAGGTTGCGCTGGAGATGGCGCGCGTCTTTTCTCAAGTCGACCTGTTGCTGGTTCCTTCTCTGCGCGATGAGATGCTGGTGATTACCAACAACACGGGGCATCCTTCACTGACGCTGCGGGCGGGGTTTGTGCGAGTCGGCGAGGCGCGCAGTGATTGGGCGCCGGACCCAAAGCATCCGCTGCCAAAGTTTTCGCCGCCGCGTCGCGTGCCGCATGGAGTGACTCTCATCGGTAGGCTTTTCGATGAGGGCACGCTGGTCGAAGCAGGATTAGCACTGGAGCGTGCATTCAACGTCGCCGGGGAGAGGCCGCCAGGTTTCTAACCGCGAGTTTCGCTTTATTCGAATTAGGTGTATGCATGGCGAAAGCGCGCCAGAATGCTTCCGCCACCATCGGACCAATGTCCGGCCCAACGGGCTGGCGTTCCTTTTGAAAGATGTGCGAATAAAGCATCGGTCCCAAAAGCAACGCCATCGCTGCCTCAAGATCAAGATCGGGAGGAAACTGCCCGCGTTCAATTCCACGCCTCAAGACTTTTTTGAGGCACTGGCGCGGCGGCTCCATCACGCGGTGACGCCATGCTTTGCCAAACGCGGGATGAACAGCGGAATACGCAATTGTCGAAGGCATCATGCGATTGCGCGCAGCGTCGAATTCATCCGGAGGCCGGCGCGACAGAATTGTTGTGAGGTCGCGGCAAACGTCACCTGAATCGACGTCTTCCGGTTCGCGATCAAGGCCGTTGACAAGCAGCATGACTTCAAGCAGAAGAGCTTCCTTGTCCGCCCAGTGGTTGTAGATGGTCGCCTTACTCACGCCGGATGCTTGGGATATGGCGTCCATGCTGGTGGCATCGATGCCGCGCTCGCCAAACAAGCCAAGCGCGGCGCGAAGCACTTTGTCGTGAGCCTCAAGACTGCGCTGTCGTGCCATTACCTAAATCTCGATCTTTGAGAAACGATATGCGCCAAAGACCAGCAAGACTGCCCCAACGCAAACAAGTACGGTAAGGTCGGTGACTGGATTGAAAGTTGATTTGCCTGAGAGCACGGCGCGCATTCCGTCGATTCCGTAAGAGAGCGGATCTAGCCGTGTGATGATCGCAAGCACTTTTGGCAGGCCGACTAGGGGGAACAACGCGCCAGACAGGAAGTAAATGGGCATCACAACAAAATTCATGATCAATTGAAATGCCTGCATATCTTGAAGGCTTGAGCCAATAGCCACGCCGAGCGCTGCGAACACCAGAGCGATGGCAATCATGAAGCCGAGGGCCAATGGAATCGACAGCAGGTTCACCGGACGAAATCCCGCGAAGAGACAAACGATTGTCACCAGCAAACCTTGCAGGACTGCTACCGTGGCGCCGCCTAGCGTACGGCCGATCATAATGTGAAGGCGCGGGACAGGAGCGACCAATGTTTCTTTGAGAAAGCCGAACTGACGATCCCAAAGCAGGCCAAGACCTGAAAAGATTGAAGAGAAAAGCACGGTCATTCCGATCACGCCGGGGCCTACGAATTGGAGGTAGCTGCCGTTGCCCGCGCGCTGAAAGACCGGGCCGAGTCCAAACCCAAGCACCAACAGATAGAGCATCGGTTGGCCTAGCGAAGCTATGATCTGCGCACGCGAACGAATGTAACGCTTCAGTTCGCGCAGCCAAAGAATATAGATTGCGCTCATCGTTTGGCTCCGCTCCACATCTTGGCGAATTGTCGCATCTGATCATTAGAATCTGCACTTTCATCTCGAGTGGTTGAACCGGTTAACTTGAGGAATGCTTCTTCGAGACTGTCGGTACCGGTTTGTTCCTTGATCGCTTTAGGTGTTCCTTGTGCTACAAGCTTGCCGTGATCGATCACTCCGATTCGGTGAGCCACGCGATCGGCTTCATCCATATAATGTGTCGTGAGAAACACCGTGATCCGTTCCGCTTCATTCACTTTCTTCACGTGGTTCCATAACTGATTACGGCTTTGCGGATCTAGTCCCAACGTCGGCTCATCGAGGAAGAGGATTCTAGGAGTATGCAGAAAGCCGCGCGCGATTTCCAGACGACGCTTCATGCCGCCGGAGAACTTCTTCACCTGGTCCTTGCGGCGTTCCCACAACTCAAAAAGGCGTAGCAATTCTTCAGTGCGCTGGCGGCGCTGTTTATGCGGCACGTGATAAAGCACGCCGTGTAATTCCATGTTCTCCCATGCGGTAAGATCGCCGTCGAGGCTCGGATCTTGAAACACAATGCCGAATCGCTCACGGGCTGCATTCTGCTGTGTCTCCGGGTTCAATCCATCGAGCTCAATAGCTCCGCTGGTCGGTTTAAGCAGAGTAGTGAGCATCTTGATGGTCGTGGTCTTCCCTGCTCCGTTCGGGCCTAGGAATGCAAATATCTCTCCCTCCGCCACGTCGAAAGAAACATCGTCGACAGCGGTAAAGGTGCCGAATTTCTTGACGAGGTGTTGTACTTTGATCACTCGGAAGACCTCTTGATAATCAATACTGAACGGTTCAGTACAGTTTGTAAAGCGCATAAATATGCAGGGCCGCAGACAATGCGGGCGTTGATTCGCTCTTGCGAGTGAGCAAATCAACGCCGCATTTTTTGAAATCTGCTTAACGTTCCTTTTTTGGTTTGAGCCGCTTCTTCGCGGGCTTGGCAGTAGGTTTGGCAGTTGTTGGTGTGGTGGGGCCTTCGGCCGATCTGCCCTTCTCTGCAGATCGAGAATTTGCCGCTCCCTTGGTTGCCGGCGCAGGTGCAGCAGGTTTTGAGATGGGTGCGGGTTCAGTATCGACTGCGGCCGCCTTAGAAACAGCGGGCGCCGCCGCCTCGGTCTTCATTAATCGATCGACTCGGTACTCCGCCTTAGCTGCAGTTGTCAGGCATTCGTCGATGCTGCGGCTTATCCGCTCTGCAGCGGCTTTGCTTGGAGAGACTTCTCCCGCGAGGCAAAGCAGAGAAGGCATGACTAACCACCACAGCATTTCCTCGTATGGTTCGCAAATAAAGTAGGTGTGCTGCCCGGCATCGTGCACGCCAGCCAGCCAGCGAACATCCGGGTCCGTCCAAAGAGCGGAGGCAAGACCTACGCCAGCGCGAACTGTTTTGGCAATCCTGGAAACAGCGGGTTGAGCATTCACGGGGACCGGTGCAGTCTTTGGCTCAGTCTGCGTGACCGACGCGGCAGCGACGGGCTTGATGGATTCTGCCTCACTTGGCTCGATCCCGGAAACTGGCTCGATTCCTGCAACGGTTTCACACGGCACCGGCTCCTGGGTTGGCACCGTCGCTTCAGCCAACAGCAAAACCTTGATGCGCGCGGCAACCTGCCATCCTGCTTCTCCTTCGAAGCCGAGGGCGTTGAAAGCCTGCGCCAACGGTTCGCGCAAGCGCAGGCGGTCAAAGATATCGAGAGCCACCGCAGCTGGCGATTCTGCATCGATAGATTCAGACAAAACTTGCAATACGCACCACGCAAATACGGGCGCCCACATTGCGGTTGCCGTCAACTGCGGACTTGGACTTGGAAGCACACGGCGCGCTGGGGCCGTCCACGGCGACGGGAAGAGCGCTTCAACGATAGGGATGCGCATGGCCGATACAAGTCGTTCGCGAAAGACTGGCCCCAGCAGGCCGGGCATGGTCATCGCACCGGTGGGTCGCGTGCCGCCGCGTGATATGAACGCGGGCTGCGCGGCTCTCAAGAAGCCCTCGCAGCGTGCCCATGCCTGGTTAAAGAATTCGCTGCGCTTTCGACTCTGCTTTCTATTCACTCCGCCGATGCCGCGCGGATGTTCCGCCATGTCAGCCAGCGATCGAACCATCTCATGATCGAGCAGAGCTCGTAACGCTTGGTGAACAGGCTGCAATTCCATATTGACGAGCGCGTCCTCAAGGCTGCGCACTCCGCGACCGTTGAGTTGATCGCACAGCTTATCCCAAGGCCAATCGGCGGAAGGATATTTTTCGTGCCAATCCATGAAGACGTGGCATTGATAGGCGTGCAGTTGCAGCGTCAATCCACGGTCGGCTAGATCGTTGGAGCGGCGCAAGTATTCGAGACCTGTGAGTGAATCGCGCCAGGCAGTGATTGCTCCCGAACCGCCACTGAGACCGAGGCCCTCGCCGAGCCGTTGCTGGCGCAATTGTGCAACTGATTTGTCAGCGTACGCCGCTGAAGAATGAATGGTGCCGTGCGCCGTGCCATAGCGATTGTTGTACACAACGAGCGCGCGCTCGCCGCCATTGCGATTCGAGTAGGCAAAGACATTTTCGTCGACCGAGCCTGAGCCTTCGAACATATCGTAAAGCAGGAAGTTACTGCTCTCTGCAAAAATCCATCGCCGCTTGAGCAGCGGTGCAATCTCTCGATCATGGCGATCGACTAATGATTGGTCTGGCGTCTCATTGTACCGGGGACGGTAATACTCCATGCCATACTTCTCTGTGAAACCCTCGATTTGACCGTGCCCAAACATGGGTAAGCCCGGCAGCGTCGCCATCAGCGCAGCGACTCCAAAACACTTGTCGCCTTTGCCGAATTGATCAATGGCGGTCCGTTCATCAGGGTTGCTCATGAAATTCACGTAGCGTTTCATGATGTCGGGATCAAATTCGAGAGTGTTCTTGATGACAGAGCGATATTTCGCGTTCTCTTCATCCCGCATCATGTTCATGAACGCGCTGTTGTAGACGCGATGCATGCCCAGCGTGCGCACGAAGTATCCCTCCATGAGCCAGAAGGCCTCAGCAAGCAGGAGTGTACCGGGCACCTCAGCCGCCACGCGATCCACGACTTCGCGCCAGAATTCATGGGGCATGTGCTGATTGAATTCCGCCTGGCTCATGCTGTATTCAGCACGCGACGGAATGGCTCCACTGGTCCCGGGACCCGGAAACCAGAGCCGGTGAAAATGCCGCTTCGCCAACGTCATTGCAGCGTCGAAGCGGATCACCGGGAATAGCCGCGCCACATGCAGAATGGTCTGGATCACCTGTTCGCGCACCGCCGGATTGAGGTAATCGAGTTGCGCAGTGTCATTCCATGGGAAACTGGTGCCGTCGTTTCCGTGGTACACGTAGCGGGTATCGCCGGTGTGCCGATCGTGGCGACGAAAGACCACTGCCGCGTCGGTCTGTTCGAAATAATGGTCTTCGATTTTGATCTCAACGCGACCATCATGCGACAGGTCAGGTCCGTTGAAGCTGTATGCCGGATAGGGCGTTTCAGACCGGGAGATGAACCATTCAGGGTGTTCGACGACCCACGGAGAATCAATGCCCATATGGTTGGGCACCATATCGCTAGCCAGCCTCACACCGTGCCTGAAGCAGCGATCGCGAAGATTGATGTAGGCCGGCTGGCCCCCCAAATCTTCGGCAATCTTGTAGTCGAAGAGTGAATAGGCCGAAGCTACCGCATCCTGGTTGCCGCACAACTGCTTTATGGTTTTTGAAGCACGACTGCGCTCCCATACGCCAATGAGCCATAGTGAATTGAGTCCGCGGTCGGCGAGCAATTGCAACTCTTCGTCAGGAATTTCGTCGAGCCGCGAAATGCTGCGATCGTATTTTTTGCTGAGCTGCGCCAGCCACACATACGTGCTTTTGGCAATGAGCACTGTGCTCGGCATCCACGCGGTATCGGCGCTGAACTTCTCGTATTCGTGCGCAGGATCGCCAAAGACGGGAACCTCGGAGTGGCTCGTGATCGACGGCCACTGTTGCGTTCCACTTTCGCGGCGACGCCGTGCCGCTTCTTCGGCGGCGCTGCGGGCTTGCGATGCGGCAGGGTTGAACTGCATCCAGATGGCTAGTTCTTCTTCGTGCAAAATCTCAGAAGCGATCATGAGGAATCGGTCGAGGCTGTCTCCCAAAAGAGGCTTCCATAAGCGACGAATCAGTTTGAGCTGTGCATTGAGCGAACCCGGCGCGCCGGTCGCCGGAGCCCTCAACAGGTCGAGCAGACTGATGGCCGCACCCTCAATTGCGACCAACGGCCGTGTCGCGAAATACCCGGGCAGGTCGTTCGTGACCTCGCGATAAACCGTCTTCTCAGCCAAAGCCTTGTCTTCAAAAAGTTCTTCAAAGCGCTTGAACGCCTCGTTGCGATTCGCGGTCCACAACAAAAGCAGTTCTTCCAGAGCCACTGCGCGATGGGGCATGCCGTCGGTTTCCCCCGCCAACCACTCGCGAGGCGTCTCAACGCCGCGCATGACAGAAAGGCCTGGAAAATGTTCAACAAAGGTCAACAACAGAGTCTCAAGCTGATCGGTGCCCACACGGGCTGCAAAATAATCAAGCGCCGCGGTCATGACTTCAGGATCGAATTGTGCGCGATAGCGGGCCATCAGCACGTGGCTGGCCTCGTCGATCAACCCCATCGCATACAGTGAACCCGCATGTACAGCGCGGTCGGGATATTTGTCCGCTTCCCTGACATGGTTCATTTGATGGGCGAAAGCGCGGCAGGCGGCAATATTGGCAAACACCACGTTTCCCGTATAGGAGAAAAGCAATTCAGAAAACTTGTAGCGGTCCCGTGCTTTACGCGAAATATGAAATTCCATCATAGGAACCCTGACTCCCAAATTTAAAGCCGTAACTTATTCAAGCGGAAACCGCACCCGCCGCGGGCGACTCAACACAGGCAACCGTTTTCGCTCGCACAGCACGGCCAAAAAAGTAAGTAACACCTTCAGCAGCCAATTGCTTCATCGTATTGATATAGACAGGCTCGGGCGGTCGGTCAAGCCGATTTATGCATAAACTGTTTGATGCCGTGACAGCAAAGCCGTGACCGGACCTCATATTAGCGCATTTGCCGCCGAAGAAGCCTGCCTAGACCCACTCGCCCCGCCGCATCAGTGGCTCAGAATCGTTTGATGCCGTGATGCCGTCGATATCCAACTGGTCCGAGCCGATCATCCAGTCTACGTGGATCAAACTGTCGTTCGCGCCCTTGGCTGCAAGTTGCTGAGGGGTCAATTTGTCTCCGTCGCGGAGGCAGGAAGTGTAAGCCTGGCCGAGCGCGATGTGCGACGCTGCATTCTCATCAAAGAGTGTGTTCAGGAAGAGCAAACCGCTGTGGGCGATTGGAGAAGAGTGCGGCACCAGCGCCACCTCTCCCAGTCGCCTCGCCCCCTCATCGGTGTCGATCAGCCGTTGCAGCACTTCCTGGCCCTTGGTTGCGCGCGCCTCAACAATTTTTCCGTTCGCAAAGCGAACATGAATGCCTTCGATCATCGTCCCTTGATATGAAAGGGGCTTGCTGGCAGTTACGGTTCCATCGGCACGATTTTTGTGCGGGGTGGTGAAAACTTCTTCCGTAGGAATATTGGGGATGCAGTAGAGGCCATTCCCCGCCGTCGTGCCTCCTCCCATCCAGATATGATCGTCGGCAAGTCCCAGGCGGAAATCGGTTCCCGGCCCCCGATAGTGCAGAGTGGAGTAGCGCTTTTCGTTCATGTAGGCGGCACGTTGATGCAGTTGGGCATCATGCGCTTTCCATGCGGCCACAGGATCATCGTTATTGACGCGCGATGTTGCAAAGATGGCGTCCCATAGCTTGGCCAAGGCGGTATTGGGCTCGTCCTGAGGAAACATTGCCGCGGCCCAGGAGGGTGTGGCGCTAGCGACGATGGCCCAGTTGATTTCGTGGCGGGTAATCAATTCGAGCGCAGGGCGATAAGCGATCGACATGGCACGATTGGCGCGACCGACCTTCTCTGGATCTTCAGTGGAAAGCAGCAGTGGATTAGCGCCGGTAATTGCCAGGCGCGCTGATCCGCTTTTGAAGGCGGTGCCCATGCCGTCGTACAACCATGTGGCAGCGTGATCGAAGCTTTCGTTGGGTGCGAATCGATAGCGCATCAGGGTAGCTTCATCATCGTTGTAGAGCGTGGTGACCAGCGATGCTCCGGCGCGGTAAGCCTGTTCTGTGATGCGCCGGACGAGCGGCAAAGCCTCGATCGACGCCGTAATAAGCAGCTCCTGCCCTGCCTGCAATCCCAGGCCGACCTGGACGGCCACCTCGGCTAGCTTGTCCAGTTTTTGCAGATATGTGCGCGTTTCAACCGCAACCTCGGCATGTGCCATCTAAAATCTCCCCGCTGGCAGCGGAATTCATAAAGTCATGACTGCCAAGTTGTCATTTTAGGGCTTTGCGGCAATGAGCGTATCGGTGCCCAAGCGGCTGGAGCATAACCTTGCGGTTTTGCGGTGTATCACACTGCGGTTGTCAATTGCAGGGACTAGACCACCGCCGGCTGTTGGTTGGGATTGGTCTGTGCACCTGCCTGCTGAACGGCTGGATGTGGGGTAGCGCCTGACTGCGTTCCTGAGCCCTGCGACCCTGATGCCGGCGGTGTTCCGGCGGGCGGTGGTGTTCCCTTTTGTGGTGTAGTATTTGGCGGTCGCGTTGCCGGAGGGGCAGTTGACGCAGGCTGGGGTGCGCTCGAAACCGGCGCAGCCGACCGTGCGGGTTGCGGGTTGAGAGCGCTGTCGAGTGACTGACGGCGCGTCGCGTCGCTGGCTGCGTTCCTGGTTTCGCGAGCCGTAGTGGCGGCTGTTTCAGCATCCGGATTGATGCTGTTGTTCCTGATCCGGTCGGCCTGCCCGCTGCTGGCCATGCGATTCAGTGGTAAATAATCGCTTTTGAAATTGATTTCAACCGACGAATTCAGATTCAGATCGGTATTCATTTCCTCTGTAGTCTGCGAGCGTTCCGTTGAGACGTAACCAATATTATTAGTCATTTTTGCGCTCACGCCCCAGGGGCCGACGCCATAACTGCCCGACGCCTCGATCTGGTTTTGCTCGCTGAAAGTGCTTCCACGATCGGCCTGAGCAGCGCTGCGGGTGTCGATGTGAAAGCGCATTTCAGCATTGATCTTTCCACTCTCAACAACGATCCGTTGCATGCCCATCATCACCATCGTTGAGAGCATTTGCTGCCTTGACTTGGCCAGTGCGCGACGCGCGAACGGAACCAGCGTCTCGGGATCGCCGCCGGGGACAGACTCATCCGGCTCCAGCCCCAACGCCGTGCGCAGCGCTTCCTCCGATGGCATGGTTCCGTTGTCCTTCATCTGCAGCGTAGGCGGATCGCTGTCGGCGGGATCGGCGGAAGGGTCAGGCGGAGAAGACCATTCAAACGAAGCTGGAAACTTCTCGACCAGCCAGGCGCGTGCCCGGTCGTGTCCGAAGTTCATGTCCGCAAATCCGTCGACAGAGGATGCCACATTGTTTAAAAGCTCGACGTAGGAATTCATTTGTTGAGCGCTGGAATCGATCATCGACTTGAAGACACCGTTGATGAGCTCGGTCACGAAGCGCGGAAAAGAAACTGCATTCAGAACATCGCGGGTAGTGCTGACCATGCGCTGGGCTGCGACACCACTGAAGTCGCCGCCCGCAGACTGAGCCTTGGAGAGACGTGACTTCTTTCTGGCCTCGCGGTCGCTCTGCATTTCCTCATGAAGGAGCGCGGCCGCCGCATGGCTGACACGCACCATGGAGGCCGCCATGCGCTTGCGCTGTGCTTCATCGAGCTCTTGATAAGAGGGTGAAGCGAGTAGCAAGCTGCGAACCGTGCCACGCACGAGAGGAAGCAGGTCGTGTTGAGTGAGGTCAGCCACGCCAGGCGCTCTGAGTCGACTGCACTGCGGATGACGGCCCAGGCAGCGGCGCCTGAGCCGCTTCGTGCTCTCGAAGCGTCAAGCTCGCCTCAAGCCACGCTGTAGCGGCGGCGATGCTCGGATCGTCCGCCGAAAGAAGAAATTTGCGATCATCCGTCAGGCTTTGCGTCATCTCAGAAAGCCAGGTCAACAGCGCCATGCCCGATTGCCCGCGGGTGATATGTGAGTCGATGTCAGCGCTCTGATGCAGGTAGGCAGTATTGATTGCGTCGACCGCAGTCCAGATTCCGTGGACGCCTAAGGCGCGTTGAACCGCAGGAGTCTTCAAGATAGACACAGCAGAGTGAATCGAAGACAAGAGATCGCGGCCTGCATAGAGCGCCATCCCTCCGCCCCTCGACGCCAGATTTTCGGCGAGTGCCGACGCCGCCATCTGAAGCGTGACTTCAGTCGCTGCACCCATGCTGGAAAAGCCCAGGTTATCGAAGGACGGATCGGGATGCAGTTTGTAAAGCGCTTCAGCAAAGCTGATCATCAAGCCTTCAAAATCATTGTTGCGGCCTCCATCCATCGCGAGAGCCGGCCCACTGTCGCCACCAAAAAGCCTGGCATAAAACGCGCGCCGTTCGGGCGCGGCGAAACGCTGATGCCGCCCTCGCCAAAACGCTACCAGCAGAGGCGCGGCCGGCCCCGGATCGGATGATAAGCCTCCCGTCACAAACAGTCCTGCCAGCGTTTCAACGGCCGTAAGTAAACCTGCCGCTTCAAGTTCCGACGCGAGGTAGAGCGGCGGCACAGTGCGCAAATGGGATTGATCTTCAGCGCTGCCCACAACTGGAGGGAGATCGGGTAGACCGCTAGAGTAAAGTGCCAGTTGCGTCGCATGCTGTTCGACGGCCGAAAGCAGCCGCTGACCCAGGGCAAGAAACGGAGCCAAATCACCGTGATCGCGACGAGATGCATCGTCTCGAACCTGATTGTGCTCTCCGTAACGAGCGTAATTATCGTAGCGAGAAGCCCCGCGATCATGCTCATGATCATCGGTCGGGCGGGCTCGTCTTGCAGGGCCAAGAGTGGTTGCCATTGTCGTCACGCGTGGGCCGCTGGGGCTGCCGCAACTGGTTGTGCGGCTGGAGATGCGGCGGTTGGCGGCGGAGGATTGGTTCCAGGTTTGCGCACTGGCTCAATCGGCTGCGCATTGCCTTGAATCGCCGCGATCATCTGCGGGCTGGCCATTTTGTCCATAGGGAGATAATCGCTCTTGAAATTTACACGGACCTCGCCAGTGAGATTAGCTTTCACAGCTGCGTTTGATTGCGATGTGTCGTCGATAGACGACTGCACCGTGGTGACGTGATCGCTGCTCGATTGGGCCGACGCCTGAGCCGAGGCCGGGGAGAGCCAGCTGCTGAATCCGGTGCTCGCTTCGTAAGAGGACTTCTGTTCATCGCCGTCATACATCGAAGCTACTGCTTTTCTCTTAGCCACATCCGAAGCCTTCATGTCGAAAACAACTTTGGCATGGATCAGTCCGTCCGTTACCACGATACGATTGATGCCCAGCAGCACCATCGACGAGAGAAGTTGCTGGCGTCCTCGGGCCATCTGCAACTTCGCGGCTGTGACGAGGCGCTGTTCTTCGAGCGGATCGGATAGGTCTGTAACCGGCTCCGCGAGCTGTAGGTCGGAAGAGATTTTCTGCAGTGAAGCCTCCGCATCGTCAGACGTGACTTCAACCTTTGGTGTGACCGTTGGCGCGGGACCCCCAGCTGCGAAGCCGCTGGAATTTGCATCCGTATTGATGCCCAGATCGCCGGGGTATTTCTGCGCCAGCCAATCGCGCGCGTTGTTTTCGGATATATTATCCTGCGCAAATTGATCGACCGTCTTCGCGACGTTGGCAAGCAATTCTCCATACGCGTGCATTTGCTGAATGGACGAATCTACGATGGCTTTAAAAACTCCCTGAATGAGCCCGGATACGAAGAGCGGGAAATCTACTTTTTTGACCAGCTCTCCAAACTGTTCGACGCCTGCCTTTACGCCCCCGGCTTGAAAGTCCGCTCCAGTTGAACCAGGTTTTTGCGACAGCCTTCTCTTCGTCGCTTCCACGGGGTCTTCGTTGGCCAGCGCGAGCACGCCTCCGCGCGGCGAAAGCTCCTTGGCTGCAAGCCCATGGGGGTTGCTCATGTAGCTGCAAACTTTAACCATCGTCGAGGCGAGTTCACGCTGCTGCTCGGATGGCAGAGCGCGAAAACCCGACGAGGCTTCAAGCAACTTGCGTACCTGTGGCCGGACAACGCGCAAGGTCTGGTCGTCAGCCCAATTCACTTTCGATTGCGCAACGGTCGCCATGGGTAATCTCCGTTACTTTGCTGGAACAGCCGTAGGTGCTGGAGCGGTTGCCGCTGCACCGGCGGGCGGGGCTCCCGGAGTCTTGGCGGCGTTGTTGGCAACGGCTGCGCCCGGCTTAGCCGCATCCTGAATCTTCGATATCTGAAATGAGTCGGCCATCTTTTCGAGCGGCAGATAGTCGCTTTTGAAATTCACCTCAACCTGCCCAGCGAGACTGGCCTTCGTTTTCAACTCTGCGTCGCCGGTCGTTTGGGTTGCGCTGACGAGGTTAAGCACCGGCTCGCTCGTATTCTTGTAGGTGCCTTTTGCCCACCAACTGCCGTCGCGACGGTCGTCCTGAGACCCTGAGTCCTTGCTGTAACTTGAGCTGGTCTCTCCGCCCTGAGCGCCGGAATCTGTAGTGCCCTCGCTGGTGTTGCGCTTCAGGTTCTTGTCGTAATCAAACCGGGTCGCGCTCTTCTTGTACTTCATGTTGTCTTTCGCGGTGAAGTCATAGAGCACCTTCGCCGAGATTTTTCCATCTGTGACCACAATGCGATTGATGCCCATGAGGACCATCGTTGCCAGCAGTTGTTGACGGCTATTGGCAAGCTGCGTGCGCGCAGCGGGAACCGCCTTCGCCTGCAGTTCGTCATCGTCAAGGCTAGCCAGCGGTTGACTACCCACGGGGAGCGAACTGTTCACCCGCTTCAAGGCTGTCGATTCGTCAACGCCATCCCTGGCTGTGACTCTAGGCTGCGTGTTGCCGTCGTCTCCGGTATCAACACTGATCTGGAACACATCGGGAAACTGATCGACCAGGTGATCCATTCCCTGGTTGGGAGTTACGTTGTCGTCGCGAAACTGGTCGAGCGTTTTAGCTACGTCAGCGACCAGCTTTCCGTACGCCTCCATCTGCTCGATCGAAGACTGCACGATGGCATGAAAAACTCCCTTGATGAGGCCAGAAACGAAATCCGGGAAGTTCACGGCCTGTAGGAGCGCGCCCGCCACAGCGGCTCCCTCCCGTGCTCCCTGCGCGACGAAAGTCGGCGGAGCATCGGCGTTCGCTTGTTGAGTCGTGCCTCCTGCCAGCGAGAGCGCATACGGATCGTGTTTCTTGATTTTTGCGCCGGCAGCAGCGACCTTATTTCCTTTGATCCCTTCAGGCTCCGCAAGGTATGAACTCACCGCCACCATATCTCGCGCAATCTGAGTTTGCTTGTCTGGCGGAAGTTTGCGGAAGGCCTCGCTCTCGAGCAACAGGCCGCGCACATTGGCGCGGACAAGCTGGAGAGTTTCAGGAGTGACCGGCGGCACTACCGTTTCTGGATGGCGCATGGCTGCTTGCATAGCACAATTCCTCCTAAATCAGCGGCCAGCCAGTTGCAGCCGGGAAACATCGCTAAGACGCTGGCTCACCTCGAACTCGATGGGCCGCAGATACAGGCTCACGCGCGCCGGCGTGCGCGGTGTCGCGCGAATGCTGAGCACGGAGAATCTTCCCGGCCAATCCGTGGTTTCTGGCGTGAAGGCGCGCAGCCACTTGCCCAGCGCATGCAGTTCCCGAGGCCTTTCCGCCAGTCCCATGGTCAGCAAATCAAGGAAGGTCGCGGGCAGATCGGGGATCATTCCCAGAAGCACTTCTACCTTCATCTCTGGCCCATCTTCTTTGTCCGCAAGCCCTATGAGCACCGATCGCTCGGGAAGATTAAACAGGCCGCCGAGAGATACACCCACTACCTGCATGATGCTTGCGAGTTGATGACCAAGTCCCAGCCGATGCAACAGCGGGCCCAGATCAGCGAGACGAAGCGGTCCCCGATGGACCAGCGTGACGCGCTGGCAACCATGCTCCTTATTGCAACTGATGGACGTAAAGACTGGAGTCAGGCTCGGAATCGCCTCCTGTGCAGTGTGAACAAGCGCCTGCAGGTTTGCCGGAAGATCATCGATGTTGTTGGGCGACATCTCGTAATAGATCTTTGAAGCATGCAGGCCGTCGGTATCGTACGCGCTGCCAAAGAATGCGCCATAATGCAGACGGTTTTCGGTACCTGTCCCGCGCCAGCTTTCACTTCTCTTGTCAAACCAGTTCAACGCTCCGTGACCAAATATGGGAGCGATAAGCCGCCGCATTTCGCGCGTAGCCTCGTTGCGTCGCGACGCGGGCGAGTGCTCTGGAGTGAGGGGAAGAATTGTGAATCGCAGCATCTCTGGCTCCCGTTCATTAAAGGACGGCTCGCAAGGTGCCGCCCCTGGCGTGAGCGCATTCTCCGCATACTCGGGCGATCCGGTGGGATAAGTGAAAGTACGCTGCAGCAACGGTCCAACATACTGGAGCGGGTCGACAGTACCCAGCTTGCGTGCGGCGGTCTGCAGCCGCGCGCCTACTACTTCGGACATGGTCTTCATTTGACAAATCTCCTTAACGGAACCAGGGTTCATGCGATCGGCAAATCGAATCGGATGCAGCCAGTGGGATCACACCCCCTGGTTCCGCTTAGCGGTAGCTATGCTCTTTCTGTTGGCCGTTGATGTAGCTCATGGGTTTCACACCGACTGAATCAAGCAGATCCCTTGCCGCGGCCGGAATACGAATCGGCGTAGAAGTGAAGGTCGGACCCTCTGTCGGCTGAGACATCTCCGTGACGCGTGTATCCGGAGTTCCCGTAACCGCCAACCATGATTCGCATGCATCCACGAGATCGCGATCGGTAGGATTTGACGTTGGCTTTGCCCCAATCGGACGCGCCGGTGGATTGCGAATGTCGGCCACGTTGAGCACCGTAGTGGCGCCGCCCGCGGTCAATCTGGAGGTATGGTCGGCAAGCCACTTGATGATGATCGCGCCTGAAGTAGCCATCGTCCTGTACTTCACATTGTTCGGGGAACTGCCCAGTTCAAGCGAGGCAACCTGGTCCAGAACACCCCACATATCCTTGGCGCCGAACGCTCCCTTGATTTCTTCGTCAGAGAGCAAGCCGATAATTTCGCGAATCTGCGTCTGGAGTTCCGTAGCCGCGAAATAAGCGATGCCATAACCGTGCAGTGAAAGATTGCCTGCAAGGTCGCGGCCAGACTTCTTCACTTGCTCCTGATTCAGGTTTGCCGGGAGGCGAGTGCGGAACAAGTCATCGATCGTTAGCTGCCTGGCGAAATTAGAAACGGTAGAGATGAAGCGCATCCAAAGATCAGGGAAACCCGCGTTCGCCGAGCCTTGAGAAGGATCTCCGCCCGGGGTTCCGAAGGCGCGCGCATACATGTTCCTGCGCTCGATTTCGGTAAGCCGGTTGACGCTCTTTTTCCAATAGCCATACAGCACATTGCCCGCGTTGCCACGGCCCAGTGGAAGCTGGCCGTAAGTAAACTGCTCGACCAGTTTATCGACCACGGCGAAGGCCTTCATCTCCTCGAACATGGCTGCGAAATGCAGGCCCTGCATGCCAATAAGATTGTCGACTACGATCTCGACGTTGGTCTGCGCATCAAGATCGGGAAGGTCGATACTGATCGAGGATGGAGGAGCACTGTCATTGACGCCCACTTGCCCGGCGAGCGCAAACAGAGTCTTGACCTCCAGCTGAAAGTCGCTTGCAACCACACCTTGGCGAACCAATGCTTGCGCAACCTGTGACCATTGCGATCCGCGAACCTGCTGTTGCTGCTCTTGCGCGATACCGGCGGTTGTTGCGCTGTCAGCTTGCCCCGTAGCAATACCCTGTTTGAGCAGTATGGCGAAGACATTGTCATACAAGGCCCGGTTGCCGTTGTACTCGCCGCGACCCAATGCCAGCGCTTGCGAGAAGCGGGTTCCAATGGTTGGATCAACCTGATTCTCGCGCTCCAGGATTCCGTAGACTGCCCCAAGCATTTGTTCCGGAGCCGTGAGGGTGGGGGCGGGGTTGTCACCTTGCTGACTCGGCAGCTTACCGTTGATCAAGTCACCCAGGGTGGGCGCGATGTCGGCGCGCACTGCCTTGAAAAGGGGGTCGATGGGAACTGGCGGGTCTTGAGCCAGCAATGCGGTGTCAGCGTCCAACTCGTTCTGGAGCAGCTGGTCGAGTTGACCATCTCGTTGTTTCTGGGCTGTGAGTTCATCGATTCGAGTCTGGATGTGCTGCCGCGCTGTCGCCTCGGCCTCGAGCATATCCAGGAAGACAATTGGAAGTGTAGCCATGATCTGTTCTCCTTTTGATGGTGCGATCTGTTGTCCGGCAGGTTGTCCGACTGGTGATCCGGTCTGTAATGCGACCGGAGACTCGGCGAGGGGTACCGCTATCGATCCAAACGGCGGATCGTCAATTGGTTCACTCACCGGCGGATCAAGCTGGACGTGGTGAACCGGATGCGTTTTAGGATTACTTACCTTTTTCTTTTTCAGGCGATAGCTCCTTTCAATGACGCCGACCGCCCGTGCCTGCCAGACGCAGCAGCGAGATCGAGATTCGTGTCTATTTCGCCATCAAGAAAAGCGAGGGCCGCGGCGACATCGAGGACTCCGGCACCTCCGCCTTTACCGCGCCCCGATTGCCACGGCCGCGCCGACGCGCATAGGATACGGCGCGCATCGGAAACGTCGAAAGACTGTGCACGACGCAGCGCACGGCTTACCAGCAGTGCCACCGCAGCGCTCACCGAGGGAGCAGCAAAACTTGTTCCGCTAACGCGCGAGTAGCCATGCAGGCTCGACGAAATAATTCCTTCTCCGGGCGCCGATAGCGCCACATGCGCGCCGCGCGTACTGAACTCCGAAGGCGAGCCGTTCGCGTCAACCGACCCAACCGCAATCACTCCGTCCAATGCTGCCGGCGAAAACGTCTCTTCCCTGCCCGAGTTACCGCTGGCTGCGACCATGATGCAGCCCCGCGCTAATCCATACTGCACGACATCCTGGTGAGGCATGGCCGCGTTCGTATCCATGTCGGAGGACGGCGTTCCAAAACTGAAGTTGAGAACCTTGGCACCCAAGTCAATCGCGTACTTCACGCCGCAATCGATGTCGGCGATAGCGCCGATGCCAACCGGCTCAGACCTGCCCGGGTATTGGGCCGAACCCAGCACACGGATAGGAAGGACGCCGCAATTGCCCGCAAGTCCCGGCGGTATTTCATCGCCCACTGCACCAATGATCCCGGCACACGAGGTGCCATGGCCAACCATGTCTTCAGGCTCACCGTAACCTCGACTCTCGTCCTGTAGCAGATGCGCGCCGGCGGGCAGGTCGGTCGCAATCAACTGGACAGTGTCATAGCCTCGCCGCATCTTTACTTCGAGCTCGGGATGTTCCAGCATTACGCCGGTATCAACAATCGCCACGATCACGGCGCCGTCCCCGGGTTCGTATGCCAGCGCTTCTGCCGCACGAATCATATTGCGCGAACGCCACGCCTCTTCTCGATCGACATGCATGGCCATCGTGGGCGTGGCGAACGGAGTGATCGAAAGGTAGTGCGGATAAGCCTGCTCGACGAAAACAATCTGCTGTAACGCGTCAATCGTATCCGCGATCGGGCAATCGTCGTCGAGATCGACTTCGAAGGTTCTGGATAATCCAATGGCATGTTCAACTTCATCAAAGCCCTGGTGTCCCGCCGTCGCCCCGCGCAGACTGGCTGCCGAGGAGTGAACGCGAAAAATTTGTTGTTCACTAGAGAAATGGCGCAGCACGCGGTCCACTGCATGTATTCCGGTCGTCACACGAAAATTCTCGCGGCCCATCCGGATGTCGAGAGCCGAAGGAATTGAATGCGGGTCTTCTCCGAGGGCCAGCTTCAAGATGAGGCTTCCCCTCGTCGAATGCGAGGGCGTTCGCCGATCGATCCTACCCGTCTCGTGGTTCATGGCTGGGCTCCTTCGTGCGTTGGCGAAGGCTGACCGGCAATCTTGAATTCTCTTTCTCCGACCGCCCCAGGCCCAGTCTCAACGGAGAGCTTTCCTTGCAAGTGATGTGGCTGGACCGCAACGACAATCTCTCGCGGATGCGCCCGAACTACTGGAACCGACTCCCCATTTATGCGGACGATTGGATCTTCATCCAGAATTAGGTTATGACCCTGGATGCGAAGCAAGGTCGCATTCGCGAGTTCAGGCTCATCGGACCGAACATTCAATGCAAAGACACCACTCATCATCGGTTGCGAAGCCCGCGCCAGTGCGGCTCGAAGCCGCATGACAGGGATGTCGGAGGCGCGTTCAATAGCCTGTTCGCCGCCGTGTTTCTGAGCCTCACGGAGCTGACTTACGGTGTGAATGCCAGACCACTCGAGCCGCCGAATATCGGACTCCGACATCTCCTTGCCAACCGCCTCTTTGAGTGAGGGCTCGTCGGGGGCAGCGGCAAACGCATATGTATTCTCTTCAATCATTGGCCTGGTAATGGTCGTCAGAGAGAGATGCAGCGTGCTGGCATCCCCTTCCCCAGGTCCTGCCGGACGAATCCGCACGACGCTGTCTACCATCTCCACATGCGTGCGCAGGTTCAAACTCAGATCCTTGACGGCAAAGGTGAGCGGCAGTCCGGCGCGGGCCTTCAGAGCCATGGTGCTTTGGGCACGGTCGAGCTGGCTCGTGAGAGCCTGGATGAACTGCTCCAAAGGCAGACCGCCTTCCCGATCGCTCACTGGAAATCTCCTTCACGGCACTCTAGATTGATCCGGCTCCGTACTTCGTCGAAGTCCGTCGCCCAGCGCCAGCGCGGCAGGTCAGCCAGCAAGATGAACTCGTCGCCGCTCTGTAGCAAGCGAATCTCGACGGGCAGATCGAGCAACACCGACGTCACGCGCAGACCGCTTTTGCAGTCTGGACTTACCGCCCCGATCAGATCGACGAGCATTTCTGCCAGAGGCTGTCTCTGCGCCATGGTCCGCGGATTCACATCAAGTCTGGGCATCATCACTTCTTAGCTCCCGTGACTGCAACAGGAAGTGGGGCAGTTACCGGTACCGGTACCGCGACTGCCACCGGCTGCGGCTGCGGCGAAGTGCTAGGGGGAAGCGCCGGCTGCGCCGAGTCCTGAACAGCCGCAGGAGGCCGGGACGAAGCGCGGCTATTGTGCTGCAAGAGATTCACACGTGCTGAATCGGCGAACTTTTCAAGAGGAACGGTCTCGCTTACGAAGTTGATCCTGACTTCACCAAACAGCTCCGCTTTGAGATCGCTGTCGGCCTGAACGTTAACGCCCACGGTAGAGATCATGGTCGAGTGCTGGTCGAGCGCGGCGCTTCCTCTCTGCGCCCAGGTCTGGCCTCCGGGATCCTGTCCGGATGCGTAGATGACCCCGGCCTGATCGCTCGCAGCAGCGCGGAAGCGCACCTTAGCCGAGATTGAACCATCCTTGATGTTGATCCGGTTCATGCCCAGCAGCACCATTGTGGCCAGCGTTTGCATCCGGTTTTCGCCGACCTTGCGCTTTGCCGCGGGCACAAGCTGTTGCGCAATCAGATCATCGGTGAGGGGCAGCCCCTCGAGCCCAAAGTCAGCTAGCCACGCCGGGCTGTTCTCAGTGTCATCTCCACTGGCCGCGCGTGGATGCAATTGCGGTTCAGCTGCATTCGGCCCGACCGGCACGTCGAGGAGGAGATCGCGCGGGTACTGATGCTGTAACCAGTCATATACCTGGTTGGTGGTTACATTTTCGCTAGTGAATTGATCAACATCCTTGGCTACCGCGCTGACGAGGTCGGCAAAGGCCTCCATCTGCCGGATAGCTGCATCGACCATCGCGTCATATGTCCCGTGAACCAGACCTGCCACAAATGCGGGAAAGTTAATCTCATCTACCAGCGCCCCGGTGCGTTTCGCAATCGTTTCTGTAGCTGCCTGTCGGGCTGCACCCGAGGTTGGCTGATCCGGTTGCCCCGCCTGTGCAGAAGGTGAGGCAGGCTGCGAATTCGCACCGTTTCCAGCTGCCGCAGGGTCTTGCTCACCGATACGACGGCGACGACGATAAAAGTCGTCCGGAGTGTCGAGAGGAAACGCATATGGATCGTGGGACGTTCTTAAAGTCGTACCAGTGGCGGTCGCTCCCTCAATGGACTTGCCGTTGGCAAGCGAACCAGCCGGCTGCAAGGCCTGCTGAATTTTTGCTACATCGCGTGAGATCGCCTGCTGGGTCGCAGGAGCCAGCTGGCGAAAGGCAGGCGAGCGATGCAGCAACGCCGCCGCATCTGCCGTCACCCTCCGTGCCGCCGTTATATTTTGATCCCTATCCATCGGGTTCATAGGTTTCTAATCCCCGTCGATCACATAGTGGACGTCCTGCAAAACTGTCGAATCCCTCAGCCGAAGCAGACGAGTACGAACGGCGCCGGAAGCAGCGGATATCATGCGTCCTGTAAAGTCTTGCGCGGAAGGCATGGGGCAACCATTCTGGCGGAGCGACGCGACGATTGCCCCATAGGTTTCGGGATTAAGGCTACCGGTGGTTTCCAATCCTGCAGCATTCTGGAAGGACCGCAGATTAGGAAAGCCTAAAAAGTTGAGAGCGAAGGATTGTTGAGCTAGATCACGAAGCGGACCGGCCACTTCCATAATCCAGCGCAGTCCGCCGCCGAGACCGCGCGTGATCACGCGGTCGTAGGCCATGGCGAGGGTTCTGTCCGTATCCAGGCCAAGCTGTCCTGCGATATTGAGCATGGGCCTGAACTGACTCTCGATTGCGGCTTCATTTTGCGCAGCCTGAAATGCCGGGACGTCGCCGGCGGCTTTGAAACGTGCCTGCCACTTGTCACTCCAGAGATTGTCTCCCTGCACCGGACGCAGCCGCTCCTCCCAAGTTGAGGCGGTGGTGGTCGCGACCAGTTCATCTGAAGCTGAACCAAGTAGCTGCTGAAATGTCGACGCATCCCGTGACCGCATCAACTCGAGCACTTTGCCGAGGTGGCCTGAGGCTTGCGAAAAGAGCACAAGGCCATAGCACAGGCCGAAGCCATCCTGCGCTTGCAGCGCGGAGTAGAGGTCTTTACCCGAGTGCGGTAGAGCCACTTCGCGAATGATCTGGTATATCTCGCGATTGTCGACTTCAGTAGTCCCTGCCTGGCCGGCGATCTGCGGCAGCGGCGAACTTCCCAGCTCTTCTTGATAGTCCGCTTCTTTCAGATTGAGAATGTCGTCGCTGCTAGCAAGACTCGAAGCCTTGGCAGTAGCCCATACGGGTGAGGGATAGCGACCGGTGGCCTGCGGCGGATCGACCGAGCCCAATGTCTGCGTGGCGGCGCTTGCGATCGGCATTGGGTAACGACCCCTGGCGACGGCGGGCGCAACTGCAAATGCAGCGCCTTTCCTTTTGTCGGTTTTTACACTCGGTCCTGCGTTTATCATGCTGCCGTTCGTGTTGCCGACTGGCATTTCGTCCTCCTGGCTTGGTTCGTCGCGCCCATTCATCCGCGATTTTTATCCGAGCGTGTTTTTAAGGATTCAACGGCCACACAGACACCTTGGTGCTGACCTTTTGCGCCTGCTCCAGCGGGTCCCACCAATTCTGCGTATGCGCCGTTATGCGCGTGTCGCAAGATCGTGTCACGTCGTCGAACCCACCATGAATCTGGTCAAGCCAGTAGAGCTTGGTCGCGGGATTATTAGCGCCATTGAAGGCCAGCGCGAGAATCACGTTATGGTAGCCATCCAGCAGCGTGAGCCCGAAACAGCGCCACCCGCCGGTAACTCCGTGGCTCATGATCCAGTCTTCGACAGAAGTCTCAAGATGCTCTGGGCGTGTGCTCCCGCGGGTCGGCGCTCCATCCTGATCGACGAAATCAAAATCCTGCTCCGGAGCCGCGAGGTTCATGCTCACAAGCGCAGCCATCACCTCTTCCATAGAGTCGCCCAGCGGCCGTGCAGTTCCATTCGCTTGCTGCAGAGCGGCGCCATATAAACTTTGCAGTCCGGCCTTCAAGACAACCAGGTTGTCGGGCGGAGCGGCACCCCGCCGAGACGCATTCGCAGTGATGGTGCTGCGCATGCGTTGCACATCGGGGTCGGCAAAAACCTCAGCCGCAAGAGTGGTACTGCGCTTGCCATTCTTATAGCCCAGCGACTGCGAACGCGCGGTCCTGAAGCCATCGATCCACTGAATCTTTGTCTGGGTCAGACGGCAGCCTCCGTTTTCGGTGCTCGATATAGTTCCATCTGCATTCACACCGAGATTGGTGTGAACGCCGATGATGCGCAGCTCTTGTCGCGATACCCTGGCTTGATCGTCCTCCCAGCCGACTAGGTAGAAGATCGGCGAACCGCTGCTGCCGCCCTCGGTTTGAATGTCATAGCTGAAGCGCTCGTCCTGCACACTCTGAATCTGATCGCCGTCGAGATGCTGACGATCCTGGCTGACCGATTCCGCTGCATAACCGCAGACCATGATGGGGCTGCTCTGCGAAACCAGCAGTTCCTCAAGCGTGCTGAAGTAGAGTCCATTTGGCGGCCCCGTGGGGACGCGGATTACGGCCAGGTCGAAGTCGTGAGAAGACAGCCCGGCGGCACGCGAATTGTATTGGGGATGAGTGGTCCATGCCGTCGAGTCAACCGAAAAAGACGAGAAAGGCTCAGCGGGATTGGCGAGGTCGTTCTTGCCGGGAATGACTGTGATCGAGGTTGCTCCATCGCAAACGTGGGCGCAGGTCAAGATGAGATCACGATCGATGTAGGCGCCCGTCCCGAGGAAGTTGCCATTGGGCGTGGTTGTCCTGAGCTGGCAAATTGCCGAGTGCGGAAAGATGGTAGTGTCCTGGACACCGGCACGCCAACGCTCGCGGCGGGCTGCCCATTGCGCCATGAACCGTTTCGCTTCTTCCGGATCACCAGGCGTATAGGTTGGGCGAATAATGTTGTAGGCGAGGGTGCCCGCAGGCTTAGCAGACTTGCCATTGCCATTCATCGATTTTGACGGCATTGGGCGCGATACTGGCTTCTTGCCGAGCGCGCCAAGCGACTGCGTGACACCACTGCCTGTGGTTGATCCCACCGAGCGGATCCACGAAATCTTGTCCTGCGTAAGCCGGCAAGCCTGATTGAGTGTCGGGTCGAAATTCGAGACGTGCACACCGACCAGGCGGGTCTCCTGTACCGATGCCCGCGCCGTATCGTCTTCCCAGACTTCAATGTAGAAAACAGGAGAGCCACTATTTCCCGGAGTGGTTTGAATGTTGTACTGGATGCGATTGTCAGTGACCTGGCGGATCATGTCGGCGTCGAGATGCTGACGGTCGCGGTCCACATTGCTGGCCGCATAGCCGCACACCATGATGGGACTGGGACGCGACTGATTGAGCTCCTCAAGAAAATCGAAATAGGCGCCATTCGGAGGCGGAGTGGTTACCTGAATAACGGCAAGGTCGAAGTCTTCACGATCTTGGCCGGGCGCGTCGTGATTGTACTGAGGATGAATGGTCCACTGACGTGACTGCACCGTAAACGAACCGTAGGGTTCTGAAGGGGTCACCCTGTCGTTCTTGCCCGGAATGACAGTGATCGAACTGGCTCCATGGCAGTTGTGCGCGCACGTGAGGACGCGATCAGGCGCAATGTAAAAGCCCGTACCCTGGCCGTATCCGCTATCGGTCGGATCGATACGCAACTGGCAAATTGCAGAGAAAGGAAAGAGGCTGGTATCGGGCACACCTGCGGCCCAGGCCTGACGCCGACTCTGCCAGTCCTTCATAAAAGCTGCGAGGGCAGCCGGATCGGTAGGCGCATCGAGCGGTGCAACTTCGGCGAGCGGCCGTGCTCCATAACCCTTGTTTTTTTGATGACCATTTTTAGCTTTCGACGTTCGCTGGTCGTAGGCAAGGCTCGACGCAGTCGGCATCGGCTGGCTAGTGCCGCTCGATACCATGCTCATGTAGTAGTCCCAGTTCCACACTGAATTCGGGCAATCCGTGTGCGTCGTGTGCGGGTCAGCCTCGGAGTGGCCCAGAACGTGGGTGCGATCCATAGGAAGATTGAACTGGTTGCACAGCCAATTGACGAGGGCGGCGGACGCACTGTACTCCGCCTCCGTCGGCATCAATCCATGCACGTTGGCAACATGCTCTATGCCGATGCTGTCGCGGTTCGCCGAATTGGCATGATAAGCGATGTCATTGTGGTGCACCATCTGCACGACCTCGCCGTCCTGCCCTACGACATAATGAGCGCTGACACGGGCCTGGGGATTCTGGAACCAACTGATGGGGCCGTCGATGTTACGGCCGCCATCCGTTATATGAATGACTATCCGATTGATGGTGCGAACTCCCGTCCCTGCTCGGAAGTTTGTCGCCGCCGCAGGTACGAATCGACTAGCTTGCGGATACTCTGCCGCAACAAAGGGCCGCGAGTAACCTTGCGCCTGTCCCATGACCGCCTGATCGGGAATTGGGCCCTCGATACCAGGACCATCGTCCGCGTCTTGGTCAGACTGCGCGTAATCCATCGGTCCGAGACCGTCGTCGTATTCGGCAAGCGCCGCCGCCGAGGCCTTCATCGCTCCGGGCCTTGACTTGTCGCTGCCGTTCATCGACGATCCGTTTTGTTGAGCGCTTTTGATTGCCACCGGCTGCGATGTGCCCGCTTCCATCGTGTCGCCTGCCCAGATAAGTGAATCGGAAGACGCACCATAGTGATCGCCAGTGAGCCCGCCGCGCACATTCGCCACGCCGTTGATAGCCCGCGCGCGCCCGGTGAATGTCTTCGCAATATGAATGAAGGGAGCGATCTCGGGGGGCACTCTGACAATCTCAGGGTTGCCGCGATCGCGGTCTGAGAATGTAGCGAGAGCATAGTAAAGTCGCTCACTCCCAGCGAATCGTGACAGTGCATTTGTGGGAAGCAGGTAAACCGCCTCTCCATGGTTAGCCGGTAAGATTCCCGCTGCACGGCTGGAATAGAAGTTGGTGGCGCTGCGATCGCCGCGATGGGCAGCGTCAAACAACTTGGGATCGCTCGCCACCGCAACTTCAAAGTAACCCTGGCCAGGAGCGGTCCTGACGGTTAAACCAGCGACTGGGAAGCGCTCACTAAGATCGGGACGGTTGGATCGGATTGAACTTGGCACTAGACCTCCATCGTTGCTAATGAATCTCGTGTTCGCCTGCTGATTTACAGCCAGCGGAATTTAGCCTGTAAAGCGCACCATCGATTTTCCTGACTTCCAGAAGCAGACCTAACTGCACAAGGGTATCCAGGACTTTCATGAGCCTGCGTAACTCAACCTTGACGAGACTGCGATCAAACCAGAAGTCCGCTATCCCTTCGGCTGTGTCCATTGCGTCGGGATGCTCCCGCAAATATTCCATGACCACTGCGGCCAGTTCATCTTCCTCGGGTTTCTTATGAACAAATAGAGAATGATGTTCCACACTTGTGCCGCTTTATCTATAGCAATCAAATAACCAATTAAAATGCACAGCAAACTCAACGATTTGCGGAGGTCAGCAAATCTTGCTGGGTGGGCGAACACCCGGTCTAAGGTTCCAATTGAAGTTTCGAGACGTTTTAGGATGGGTGCATTTTGGCCCGGGATGGGGATAAATTCACCCACTACACCGCTGTTCGAAAAAGAGCCGCGGATCGAGTCCGTGTTTTTTAAGTAGCTTGCCAAGGTCGCGGCGTTCCTTGCCGGCATACTTGGCGGCGCGGCTTACATTTCCGACGTGGTCACACATAAGGCGTTCAAGATAATGTCGTTCGAAAGCGTCTACTGCCTGCCGCTTCATTTGTTTGAAATTGGAAAGAGGCAACTGCTCCGGCTTCGCGCCCGTAGTAACGTGGTCTCCTGCCAACTCGAATTCTTCCGCCCTGAGCACGTTACTTTCCGTTGCGCAAAGCGCGCGTATCGTAGCGTTCTCGAGTTCCCGAATATTACCCGGCCATGCGTACTGGCAAAGCTTCTGCCCCGCATCCTGTGAAACGGCGACAAATCCACGTTCCGGCGGCGAATGCTTACGGATAAAGTGTTCTGTCAGCGGAAGGATGTCTTGAACGCGCTCACGCAGTGGCGGCATTACGACACGCAATATGCAGATTCTGTAATACAAATCCGCTCTCAAGCACTTACGTTCAATCAACTCCTCGAGAGGAGCGTTGGTGGCCGTGATGATGCGAACATCCGCTTTGGACTCAACACAGGAGCCAATACTGCGGTAGGTTTTTTCCTGCAGAAGCCGCAGCAGGCAAACCTGCCCTTTAGATCCAAGTGCGTCGATCTCATCCAGGAACAGAGTTCCCTTATCGGCTTGCGCAACCAGGCCCGCCCGACGTTTGTGAGCGTCGGTATAAGCGCCCCGTTCATGTCCGAAAAGCTCTTCCTCAAGAAGCGAGTCTGGCAACGAACCAGAATTGACTGCCACAAACGGATACGCGGCGCGGGGGCTCAAATAATGGATGGCGCGAGCTGCAAGTTCCTTGCCGGTTCCCGTCTCGCCTAGCAGCAGCAACGTCGCGTCGCTCTTCGCAACACCTGGCAGCGTGCGAAGAACTTTTTCAAAACCCGGCGCTCTACCGATCAACTTATCGAGCGCTTGCGAATCGCCACAGCTTGTCATCGAACCACCAGCAAGGACCTTCTAAGAGTGTCCTTAGGCACACAACCGTTTCAAGGATGGAGGACCGACATGGCCGGCATCCCTAAAAAACAGTAGATTGTTAAGCTCTAAGACTTTTAGATCCGAGGGGGAGAAGAATCGGCAAGCTTATCTGCCAGTGTCCGTGATTCGTGCAAAAAACAGATCTTCCTGACAGATTAAGCAAATTGAACGGCTGAGCCGGCCCATCCTCGTTCCACTGAATTCCAAAAGCATTCGCAAGGAATATTCTCTGCCAATAGCCGCATCACAGCGTGGCAAGTTTATCGCTAATTCATGAAAAGTCAATTAATTTGTGTAGCGAATGAGACGCCGCATCGCAAATGAAGGTTTGTTCTCGCAATTCATGAGCGAAATAAGATCGGCTAAGACTCTAAACCACGGAGATTCTTGGCTCGACAAAGCTCAGGACGTTCCTTCTGAGCAATGTTCGTGATTATTGGAATTGACCAATGACGAGGCGTAAGATCCTCACCCTGCATTGATGAAACTTCTGAAGGCCCGGCTCAGGCCATTCTCAACTTTGGCAAGACAAAACAATACCCTGACACAAGTACCCGCCAGATCGGACTCTCTGGCGGGGTTGTTCTGCGTCTCGAGTTATTTGCCCAACGTTGTCCATCCCGCGTACGACCTTGGCGGTTTTCAATCGACACGTTTTGCAATTGTCCGCAGATTGCATGTCCTTTGGTTGCCAAAGTGCGTCCCGTTGAATCAATCATGCCCCGTTTAGTGAATCATGTTAATGGTTTCCTGCGTCACTGTGTCGAAGGTTGTTACCGCCTTTGAATTAGCCTCGAATGCGCGCTGCGCGATGATCAGTGCAGCAAATTCTGCACTGATATTTACATTCGATGCCTCCAGAGCCTTGTCTTGCATCGTGCCCAGACCTGCCGTGCCGGAGACACCTATGGTCGCTGCGCCGCTGGCCAGAGTGGTCGCGTAGTCGCCATTCCCCATATGCTGCAGTCCCTGCAAATTGGCTACGTTTCCGAGGGCCAATTGCCCCACATTCAGTTTGTTTCCATTCGTAAACGTGGCCGTGACCGTGCCGTCTGACGAGATGTTGAATTCTCTATAGCCGCCGCTTGCGTGGCCATCTTGCGCGGTGTTTGACACGGCAGAGGTTTGATTCACCTGGCTCAGGTTTCCGGTACCGCTAGTTCCAAACAGATCCCAGGTGAGGTTCATGTTTGCCGCACCATCGGAGAGACCGGCAAAGGAGATGCCCGTCACGTTTGTGGCCGGGCTGGTCAAATTGCCGCTCGAGTCAAAGCTTAATGACCCTGAGGCGTTCGCCGATGCCGCCGGGTCCTGAATCACGCTTCCGTTAGTCGATATGCCAGTGCCGGTAATCGTAAGTTGCCCGCCGGCTGAGACTGCCACCGTTACATTCGGAATTCCGGCGTTCGCCAGTGCTGTAGTAAGGTCGGCTGCGTAGGTTGCCGCTGACTCGTTTGGCGTAACCGCAGGGGCTGTAATCGTAGTGGACATGCCGCTGGCATTTGCTCCGGTGATGGTCAAATTCGTCCCAGAGTCAACCGTCGCGGTGCCGCCTGAGCCGAAACTGTACGTCACTTTGGTGACACCGGCTGTAGTGCTCGAATTTGCCGGGAGCGTGTCGGGCATGCTGACGTTGTAGGACCAGGCATTGATGCCAGTCTTAATGTATGTCACCGTCGCCTGGTAATGGCTGCCCAGCGAGTCGTACACCTGCACCTTCCCGGCAATGCTGCTCCCCACATCTGCAGCTGAATCGAGAGTAGCCGTCATCCCAAAACTTGTGGTCGCACTGGGCGGTTCAATTTCGCCCTCAGGAATGTGAATGGCAGTCAATGGCGCGTTGGTATCGACCACACCCTTGGTGGCCGGGTAGCCCATCACGCCAAGCCCATTGGCAGTAATTAAATTGCCGTTCGTGTCCAACGAAAAATTCCCGGCGCGGGTCAGAAGATTCGTGCCGCCATCGTTGACAACAAAAAATCCATTACCCTGCAACGCCACATCTGTATCCACGTTAGTGGTGTTAGGCGAGCCGTTAGAAAAGTCGGTCTCAATTGAAGAAACCTGTGTGCCAGAGCCGCGCTGAATCGGATCACCGGAACCAGCAGAACCTACTTGCTGATAAAAGAGATCGGAGAAGTTGACCGACTGAGATTTGAAGCCGGTGGTATTCATATTTGAGAGATTATTAGCGATGGTGTTCAATGCAGTCGAGTCCGCATTTAGACCGGTAAGAGGGATATAAAAGCTTGCCATGATATCTCCTGATAGAGGATGCGCGCCGAAGCGGCTCGCGGTTGAGTAAGTTGCAGTGGCCTGTTTTTTGCGGCCGCCGATTTACAACGCAGCGGTGCGGCCGCCGAGAGAACGCGCCACCCGCTGCGCCGACTGATTTGGCTCAGGAATGCTGAGATTGCCAGCGGCGCGATGGGCGAGGCTTTGGTGCGTTTCTCTAATACCCGCATTCGCTTCGAGCGACGCTGCAGCACTGGCGGTTTCACTTTTGGTGACGTGCGTTGATGCAATCGCGTCGCTGCCGCCAACATTGTGAGCCGATGGCTTTGCCGAAACAGCTGGATCGCTGCTCAGTGTCTGGTTGATTGAAATCAATTGCTCCAGGCTGTTCACCTGCACCAGTTGGTTAATGTATTGATTGGGATCGGTGTTGGCGGTGGGGTCCTGATTCTTCATCTCCGTCACCAGCAGCGTGAGAAAGTCGTTGGCGGAGATCGCTGCCGAATCACTGCCGGCCGCGCTCGCTCCATTAGTAGGGCTGGCGGCCGCCATCGGTGAAGTGGTTTTGGCCGATTGCGACGCCGCTGCGTGATGATTCCATAGTCCCATTGCTGCTGTTGCCATTGTCTTTACCTTTCCTTCGGCACCTATGCCTTATGTGTCTGCTCAATACGAGCCTCAAGCTACAACCGATATGTATCTACTGCCTTCCGCAAAATAGGCAGCCCGTGTATTTGCCGCGGTCAGATGATCCGCGGATCTCAAGGCTCTCCCAGTCGTCAAAGTGTCAGCATCAAGGTAGCTCGCAGATTCCGACAGCTGATCGCCTTGACCGCTTTGCTGCTCTGCTTGAGCATCCTGTTGGCTTGCACCTGAATGCATACCCTGATGCATACCCTGCTGCGCATCTCCATCCATTCCGTTTCTCGCCCACTGGTTCTCGGGCGCAGCTGTCGTCACAGAGTCGACCGTGGTGTGGTGATTCGCGAGATAAGCATTCAATCCCTCCAAGTGCCCGCCGAGAGACTGCGCTGCATCCGCCGAACTGGCAACCAGCGCGGCGTGCACTCCGCTTGAATCCGCTTGCGCTCGCACTGCCACCCAGCCCAGCGCAGGATCTTGAAATCCTGCTTCAACCTGGTGCGCGCCGGCGCGAACCCACGTCGGCGTTACTGGAGATGTTTCAGCATCGAGAGCGTTCAACGTCTGAGCCGCAATAGAAAGCTGACCATTTGAAGTCGTCTTGTGGGCATCACTCATACCAGGCCCCATCGCTGCGGGGACCGGCCATGAATCGCGATTGATGCTTGAATCAACATCTTGCCGCGCACCACTGAACGCAGGAGTGAGACTCGCTTGCGCCCTCGAGTCATGCTCGCTGACCGCATGCGTATTTTCCCTTTGCGCTACCGATGTTTCAGTCAACGCAGTGAGCCTTTCAGCAGATTTGGCCTCAGTGGATGCTGTTGCTGCCCTGGGCCGGACGGTCCCGGCTGCCGTGACCGGTGTGCCTGACCCCGGGGAAGGTATTTGCAAAGGCGTCGAGGTGATTGCCGCATGCGTCGCTACGTAGTCGCGGCGAGCGTCCGCTGTGGGTGCACCCGTTGCTGAGGACGCTTGCAGCGCCATGTCTGGTGCTTGTGTTTGGCGTGACGTTTCTAACACTGGAGTGGAGATTGACGAACCAGTCTGCCCAGCAATGATAGTCGCGTCCGGTATACCGTTTTTCGTCACACCTGGCGCTGTGGGTAGCAAACTGCTCGCGGCTACCAAGGGCTCTCTTACCGTGCCTGACATTGACTCAGGCAAGCCTTTAATCTCCACCGGCGTGATCTGCCGCGATACGCTCTCCGATAAAGGTAGCGTCAGTTCAGGTTGTATTCCGAGTCGATTCAAAATCTGCTCATTTGCCCCGAGAGAGATAGAGTGTGCCGGATCAGAATCAGAAGCTGCGTTGGAATGTTTCTTTACTTCTCGGACAGCCGTTCCGCCCGCTTCCTCCCTCGCTATAGGGGCGGTTTCATGGGGCGCTTGTGTTTCCACGCTGCTTTTCACCATGGCCTTTTGCTTGGCATGAATGGCCGAGTTATCTGCGGACATTTTCAGCAAAACCTTCGTGGCATCGGCCGTCGCAACCGGTGTTCCCTGCGCCAACTCCAACGCGTCCGCGCCAAGATAAGCGGGCGCCGAAAGCATGTCCAAAATTCGACTCGTAGGATGCGTGCGCACGTGCCCATCCGGCGCGCCAGTCCGCCCTCCGTCAACTGCCAGTTCGAGCTTTCCATCGCTGGCCACCGCACCCAGCAAGGTCTGCCAGCTCGAACGGAAGCTTTGATCCTGCACCACCACGAACGACGATGCCGGCTGGCCACTGGCCCCTGCCCCCAACCCCCGCGCACCCGAGGAGGTCGCGCCGTTCCGGAGCGCTGAGCCCGCAGTTAAATTTTCGAGGTCGATGGCGGCTGTCATGCGGTGACTTGGAGCAGATGGCCTGCCAAAAGCGTTTGGGATGGGTTAGAGCATTGTCAGGAATTGGATTGCATAATTCCAATTTCAGGAATTTCGGGCCAGGATTAGTTGTTTTTGCTCTCAAGTTTCTTACCCACCGCATTTCCCTTGTCACGATTCGCTTCCGCCTTTATCAAATTCGCATCGTGCCGTACCGAAGGGCCTGCTTTTTCGTGCGGGTCGCCTGCATGCACACGCGTGCCATGCCACTCATCGAGCGCTTGCTGGCTGCGGCGACCGGCTTCAATCTCATCTCGTTCTTCTGTCTGCCCAATCAGCGTTTCTGCCTGCAGACGCTCTACGCGTTTACTCATGAATGCGTGCCGCGTCTCGCCTACGCGTTGCGTTGCCATCTTAGTCCGCGCCGATACCACTGCAATCGCCCGCTGCGCCGAGCGCGTCTCTTCAATCCCGGCCAAGCGGTCTGACAACTCATTCGAAATTGCGCTTGACACTATCAGCTCTCGCCCTTTGCGCGCACGCTCTGTAACGTTTTTCATGGCATTCTCTAATCGCTGCAACTCCCCCACCGCGGATTCGAGCGCCATACGGCCTTGCTCTTCTTCCAGTTCGCGAATGTGCAGCAGGCGACGTAATCCAGGGGAAACGGGCATCGCTCAAATCTCCTGTGCCAGCGCGGCCAGGCGGCGCAGGCATTCGCTAAATTCGACACGTTCTTGTGAACCCTGCATCATGAATGCCCGCATGGCTCCGCGAGCCCTCAACGCACGTTCAAGATCAGGGTCGGAGCCGGGCTTGTACGCTCCTATGCGCACCAGGTCTTCAGAGCGCGCATAGACCGCCATCAGGCGGCGAAACAGCGCAGCCTGTTCGCGATGACCCGGCTGCGTCACCGCCGGCATCAGGCGGCTGATGGAATCGAGCAGGTTAATCGGCGGATACCATCCCTCCGCCGCCAGCCCGCGCGACAGAACGACATGGCCGTCGAGCAAAGAACGCACAGCATCGACCAGCGGATCCTGCTGATCGTCGCCCTCCATCAACACCGTGTAGAACGCGGTGATCGACCCCACAGGAAATTCCCCAGCCCGCTCCACCAACTTGGCCAGGCGCGTGAATACCGATGGTGTATATCCCTTGGCAGTAGGCGGCTCTCCAGCGGCAAGCCCGATCTCTCGCGCCGCCATCGCAAACCGAGTCAATGAGTCGAGGACCAGCAATACATGCTTGCCTTCTGCAGCGAAATACTCGGCGATCGTGGTCGCCGCCAGCGCGGCTCGCATGCGCATAAGCGGCGATTGGTCAGAGGTTGAAACCACCACCACGGAGCGCGCCCTGCCTTCCTCGCCAAGTGAATCCTCAAGAAACTCACCGACCTCCCGTCCGCGCTCCCCCACCAGCCCCACCACCGTGACATCGGCTTCCGTATTGCGCGTCATCATTCCGATCAACGTGCTCTTACCTACGCCAGACCCGCCAAAAATGCCGATGCGCTGGCCGCGTCCCACGGTCAGCAATCCGTCGAGTACGCGAATGCCAGTGCCCAGCGGCTTATGAATCGAAGCGCGGCTTAGCGGCGAACGCACTACACCATCCAAAGGCAACGCCTGCGCGGGCGGCGGCTTGCGCCCCGCATCGATCGCCGCGCCCATGGCGTCAAGCACTCTGCCCATCAAATCAGGGCCTACCTCAATCTCCGGGTGCACACCCAATGCGAACACCGCATCGCCGTAGCGAATGCCTTCGGTGCTTCCCACCGGCATTGAAAGCAGATTTGATCCGCGAAACCCGATTACTTCGGCGCGATGCGGCTGGCCAAACTGATCGACAATCTCGCAGCACTCCCCCACCGATGCCAGCGGCCCGCTCGACTCGATGGTTTGGCCCAACGACTCAATAACCTGCCCCCTCCACCGCCAAGGCTGACTGTGGCGCAGGCTAACGAAGTAGCGGTCTAGCAAAGCACTCATGGCTGCTCCAGAGGCATGTCGGAACGCGCAACTGCCGGCGCTCTATCAACGCCGGCGCGATCGAAAAAGCCTCGCTCGATCTCCCCCAACTGGGCGCGAATTCCCAGGTCCACCGTGCCCATCTCGGTCTCCACAATGCAGTCGCCAAGCAGCATTCCTTCTCCCGCCAACACGGTCGGTCGCAACGCCAGATTGGGCAAGAGTGCGATCGTCTCGCTCCATAAGTCGAGTTCCGCAGCGGGCACACGTAAGCGCACGCGCGTAGTCTTCGATAGCTGCCCCAAGGCCACGCGCACCGCGCCCGTCAACAGCAGCGGATCCATTTGCGCCTCACGCCGCAAAATGCGCGCCGCCACGGCCAGCGCCAATGCCACGACCTCATGCTCTACCGAATACAGAAACCGGTCGCGCTCCGTCGCAAACTGCTCCACCATTTCCGCTGCGTCCTCCATGCGGTGCCTCTCCGCATCCCCCAGTGCGCTCGCATGCAAATCATGCTCGGCCTGGCGGCCCTGGCGAAATCCCTCTTCCCGTACCGCGTCAAATTGTTGTCGTGTTTCCTCCGCGTGCCGCGCTTCGGATATGCCGCCGCGTCGGTTATCGGGCGATCCGCTTTTCGTCATCGAAGCAGCGCCAGCGTTCCCGCTGAGGTCGTCCAAGTCAGGCCAGACTTCAGCTTGACCGTCCCATGGCACGGCATGCTCATCGCCCTGTAAATATTGAAAATCTTCGACAAGCTCTGCTTGCTGCATGATTGTTGCCTCCGATGATCTCTCTGCGATTGGGAAAACGACGCGCTGGTCAATTCTCTAAATTGATTTCACAACGCAACTCTGTTTCGGCAACTCCTGACCTTCAAAAGCGATGCATCCCGCTCGACGACGCCGCCGCTCAGGCCAGCATCTCGTCCCCGGTTTCAAGTTTGAGCACTACTTTGCCTTCCGCTTCAAGACGCCGCGCAAGGTTCAGAATCTCTTGTTGCGCCTCCGCGACTTCCCGCGAACGAACCGGACCCAGCACTTCCATATCTTCCTTCAGCATTTCTACGGCCCGCGAACTCATCGACTTGAATATCTGGGCGCGCAATTCCTCGTTGGCCCCGCGCAGCGCCAGGGCTAACTGGCGCTTGTCTACTCCCGAAACGATTTCGCGAATCGTCGCCGGCGGCACAGTCACCAGGTCCTCAAATGTGAACATGAGATTGCGAATACTGAGCGCCAATTCCGGCTGGCCTTCTTCAATGGTCTCCAAGATCTTCTTAGCCTCGGTGGCGTTGAGCCTGTTCATCAGATCCGCGACGGCCTTGAAACCGGAGTAGCTCTTGCGTCCCGTATCGCCCACGCTCTCGAGGCGGCGATGCAGAATGTGCGCGACCTTCTGCGCCATCTCCGGTGAGAACTGGCGCATCTCGGCCAGCCGCTGGATAGACACCACCTTATTTTCTTCTCCCAGGTTTTCAAGCACCATCGAAGCGCGCTTCGGATCAAGATGGGCAAGCACCAGCGCAATCGTCTGCGGATGTTCCGCATCGAGCAACTTTCCCAGTTGCTGCGGATCGGTGCGCTGCAGCTTTGCAAGGTTGCCATGCGCAGCCTCTTGAGAATGGCGTACCAGCGCCAGCAGATCGTCAGCGCGCTGCTTGCCAAAGGTATCGACCAGCAATCGGCTGGCATAGTCCAGGCCACCGTGAATCATGTAATTCTGAGTCTCGAGCATTTCCCAGAATTCCTCGAGAATCTCGCTCGACAACTCCGGTGGAACGCCGCGCAACTCCGCCAACTCTTCGGTCAGCCGCTGCACGTCCGTCTCGGGCAGGCTGCGCAGAATTTGCTTGGATAGTTCTTCGCCAACGGCCACCAGCAACACGGCTGCTTTACGCAATCCGCTCACGCTTGATGTGCTGCGATGCCGACTCGATCCGCCTTCGTTTCCCTGGTCCGCCACTCTTCCGGCCTCTCTCGGTTTCCGCCCGCCGCTCTGTTTCCAATCCTTGTCGCTTACGATGTTGGAACTTTCAACTTCCCACTATTCGGAGTGAATCCAACTCTGCAGCAAGCGCGAACTCTGCGCCGGCTCGCGCTTCAAATGCGTCGTCACCTGTTCCAAAACTTCCTGCGCATGCAGACGGTCCGGATCAGGCACCAACGGTTCGGGGGGATTGAGTGCAGCCTGCGGAGCGACAGTTGCATGGCCATGCAGTTGTTGCGGCGAGCCGCCCGTCGGCTTTGAGGCAAACGAGGCCGCACGGCGCAACGCGGGACGTACACCAAAGGCCAACACCACCAGCATCCCCAGCAGCAAGCTCACATATTTCACCAGCACCGGTGAATTTTCGACGCTGGAAACGATCTGGGTAGGCATCGAGGCCGATGTCTGCGCGCGATTGTCATCGAAGGCCAGATCTTCAACGGTAAGCATGTCGCCGCGCGTCGTATCGAATCCTATCGCAGCCTGTGCGAGCGCAGTCAGGTTGCGCAACTCGTCGGCGGAACGGGCCTGCCACTGCGCCTGATTGCCCTTTGAAGCCTGTCGAATCAGCCGGTCGTTTACCACGATTGCCGCCGTCAACCGGTGCACGCGCCCCGGATTCGCTACCAGGTGGCGAACCGTTTTTGAAACGCCGTACGTCCCTGATTCTGTCTTGGCCGTTTGCGGTGCGGTCGTCTGTTTCGGGTAGACCGGCAAACTTTGAGAATTGGGTGCGTTCGACGCTGTGCCTGGAACGCCTGCAGCGACTGGCTGCGCTCCAGTCGATTGTTCAGTACGCTGCATCGACAGCGTCGCCGTCTGCGTCGGGTCGTAGCTTTCCTTGGTTTCCTCTGTGGAGTCACGGTCATAATCGAGTGTCACGGAGGCCCGCACATTCCCTGCACCCGTCACCGGCTCCAGCGTAGAAATTAGTTTCTCTTCAAGCGATTGTTCCGCGCTCAGCTGCAACGCGGCCGCCGTCTTCGGGCCGAGCGGCAAGTGCCCTGCTGCATCGACGAGCACCACGCGGTCCGCAGCCAGTCCGTCTACCGCAGAAGCCACAAGATTGCGGATCGCATCGGGCTCACCATCCCCCAGGGAACCATGGCGAAGCTTGAGCACCACCGAAGCCTTCGCCGGTCGCTCTTCTTCGCGAAACAAAGAATCGTGGGCCAGCACCAGGTGCACACGTGCCGATTCAACATCGGCCAGGGAGCCAACGGTATGTTCAAGCTCTCCCTCAAGGGCACGCTGATAATTGACTTGCTCGTCGAATTCCGACCCGACCCAATTAGGCTTATCGAAAAGCTCAAATCCCATGCGCCCGCTTTTGATGCCGCCTTTGGCAGCGGTGGCCAGGCGCGCTTTATCTAATTGCGCGGACGGCACGCGAATGGCTGTTCCATTGGTTGAAACATCAAAAGGAATCTGCGCCTGCGTCAACGTCATCCCGGTCTGTCGTGCATCTTCAGGGTCGAGGCCCGCATATAACGTGCGCCAATCCGGCCCCAGCGCGTACCACACGATACCACCGAACAGTCCCGCCAGCAGCAGCGCCGCAAAGAGTGCGCCATTCCGTTGACCCGAAGACATCGAGGCCCACTGCACGCGGCTTCGCGTCCACAGCGCTGAGAGGCCATGGGAGATCTGGCCTCCCTCTCCCACCCGCATCGTTCTGTCCAACTGCGTCCCTGGCGTAGCCATCTTTTTCTGTCCCGCCGTCCAACTTAACGGCCATAACTCTGTTCACTCGTCAGACATTTTGCGGCGAAAAATGTTCACGCAGTACAATCCCTCAAAACTGCATGCCCATCACGCTCTGGTATGCCTGCACCGCTTTGTTGCGCAGTGCCAGCGCCATCTCGAAACCCATGCTCGCCTTCTCAGCCGCGATCATCGCCGTGTGCACATCCACCCCCGCACCGGTAATCAACCCTGTCACCGCTGCACTGGCCTGGTCTTGCAGTGCGTTTACCTGACCGACAGCATCGGTCATTAGTCCGGCAAACGGTGTACCCGCCGCTGCGGTTTTACCGCCAATTCCTATCCCGGAAGGGATTGCCCCGGCACCGCCGGAAAGGTGCGTCGCCGCAGAAGCCACCGCATTCATCGCGCTCAAACTGGCCAGCATTTTTTCTCCAATTCAAATCGTCCTCAGCAACGCGTAGCCATCGCGTCGTTCCATGAAATCTATGCCTTGGCAATGTCCAAGGCTGCCGCAATCATGCCCTTCTCTGCCTGCACCGCTGAACTGTTCAAACCATAAGCGCGCGTCGCTCCCATCAAGTCCACCATCTCTGTCAGTGGATTGATGTCGGGGTAAGCCACATAGCCATCCGCGCCCGCGTCGGGATGCCCCGGATCGTAGCGCTTGAGTGGAGCACCGGTATCCTCGATCACCTGCGCAATATGAACGCCGGGCGCGACCGCCTCGCTCATCCCATTCAGCATCGACATGGGCATCGTGAGGCCACTGGCCTTTGCAAAACTGCCCGTCGCATTGGTGATTGAATTTAAAAACCCTGTATCGCCCTGGTCAGCGGCAAAAACCACATGCTGGCGACGATACGGTCCACCGGCTTCGGTTTTTGTGGTTTCCGCATTAGCCATGTTGGCCGCGACAACCTCGGCGCGCATGCGCTCCGCCTGCATGGCCGAACCCGATGTGTCCATCAATCCAAAAAGATTCATCAGAGCGCCTCCCGCGCATTGCACCTAACAGGTCGCGTTACTTGTCGGCGTGAATGGCGTCCATCACGCGCTGGTTTTCGAGGCGCAGCAGCGTCACACCGGTTTTGAACCTGAGTTGAGCTTCTGCCAGGTGCAGACCCTCGCGATCCATCGATACATTGTTTCCATCCGGGCGCGAAATTAGCCCGTCAACCAACCTGACGTCCACAGGATGCTCCACGCCGCCCCGCTCAACCCTTGCCAATGCGTCGTGCATCTCGGCAGCAAAATCGATGCCGACAGTTCGATATCCAGGCGTGTCTACATTGGCCATATTGGCGGCTGTCAGCTTGGTTTCGCTGACTGCCATATCGAGGTAGCGCGCCAGTTGATCGCTTATTCGCGTTTCCATCTGCATATTCATCGCTGTCACCCCAGCGGGTTGCATTCGCCACTTGATTCAGAGCCCAGGTCAGTTGATAGTGGTACCGAAATCAATTTCCTGCGTAGTCAATACCGGGTCGTCGCCGGCAAGAATGGCGGCCCGTTCCAATACGTGTTCGAGTTCGCGCACATTCCCCGGCCAGGTATGCGCCTCAAGCTTGGCCATGGCAGATGCGTCGATTCGCTTGACCGGTGCTTCGCGGCCCATCTGCTCAAGAAAGTGGTCGATCAGCAGCGGCAGGTCCTGCGCATGCTCGGTCAACGAGGGCGTGCGAATTAAGAACACCGCGAGCCGATAGTAGAGGTCTGCGCGAAAGCTCCCCGCCTGGGTGTGCTGTGCCAGCGGTTGATGAGTCGCGGCCACAATGCGCACATCCACTTTGACGGTTTCGTTGTCGCCGATCCGCTGCAGTTCGCCGCTCTCGACAAATCTGAGCAGCTTGGATTGCAGCGCCAAGGGCATCTCGCCAATCTCATCGAGAAAGAGGGTGCCTCCATCGGCCGCCTCAATCCTGCCGGTACGGCTTTGCACTGCCCCGGTAAACGCACCGCGGGTATGGCCGAATAGTTCCGCCTCGAGCAGAGCTTCGGGGATCGCAGCGCAGTTGATGGCCACAAAAGTTTTGCGGCAGCGCGGAGACAGTCTATGCAGCGCCTGCGCTACCAGTTCCTTGCCCGATCCGGTGGGCCCTTCAATCAATACCGGCGTCGAGCGCGGAGCCACCAGGCGAATGCGGCGGCTGACCTCGAGCATGCACGATGCATTGCCAATCAGCTCCGGCAGCCGTTCGGCGATCAAGGCCGTTTTCGCATGAGCCGCAGGATTTTGATGCACGCTGGCGGGAATGATGCACTCGACTGCTTCGATCGGGGCCGCAGCCTTGGCCGGCCAAACCACCAGTTGCGGGATGTGAGCAAAAGGCCGCATCTGCTGCGTCCCGCCCGTCGCGTCGTTACTGTCTAAAATCGGCGCGGTGTTCCATGCGGCAGTGTCTGTGTCTTGAATCCCGCGCAGGGCGTAAAGCAGTTCCTGGCGATGCGGGCCGCGCGGGCTCTCCATCGAGGATGCCCCGCCCGCGGTAACGACGTCCACTTCGGGAAAGAACGAATGAAAATCTTTCAGAAATTCGTCAAGATCGAGATCGGGCAGCCATGAATCGACGATGACTGCTTCAGGAGTTGAGCCATTGGCCTCAGCCCACGCCTGGGCTCCGCCCTCAGCTTCGCGAACCTGCCAGCGTAGCCCGGTAAGAATTTCGTTGAGCCGCTGGCGAAAATTGCTGTCAGCGCTCGCGATCAGCGCCGTGCGGGGCCGTGGACGCGTAATGGCCGGGAAAACTGGGACCGTACAAGCCAGCATTTAGATCCTCCTCGATCAAGCATTCAACGTACGTTAGTTCGCGGGCTCGGTGGCACAAGCGGCGAAACTCGATGCCGCAATCGCATGCACGGCGCTGCGCGCTACGTCCAATGCCGTCAACTCTGATTCATTTGGAACCAAATACCCTTTGCCTCGCAGGGTGCGAATAAGCTTTCCGGGGGCTGCATCCTTGAGCTTGCGGCGCAGATAATTTACGTACACGTCGACGATATTCGTCGTCTGCGCCGGCTCCATGTTCCATACCGTGGTCAGCAATTCCACTCTAGAAACACAGTGGCCGCGGTTGAGCATTAGCTGTTCCAGCAGCGAAAACTCCTTATTGGTGAGCGGTACCGGCAAACCGCCGCGTGCCACGGTATGGTCGAGGCGATTCAATTCAAGATCGCCCGCGCGCAGCAGCAACCGTGCTTCCCGCTTGCGTCGTAACAATGCACGGCAGCGGGCCCGCAGTTCATATAAGCTGAAGGGCTTCAACATCAGGTCATCCGCGCCGTGATCGAGACAGCGCACCCGCGTTTCGATCTCCTGGCGGCCGGTAAGTATCAGCACCGGCAGGTCAGGTTCCATGCAACGGATTTCGTCGAGCACTTGCTCTCCATCCTTCACCGGCATGTTCAGATCGAGAATGGTCAGGTCGGGCAATTCCGCGCGAAACGTATCGACAGCCGCTCCGCCGTCGAACGCAAGCAGCACACGGTGCCCATCCGCCTCCAGACCGCGGCGCAAAAACAATGCCAGCGCTCTATCGTCTTCGGCAATCAATAACTTCATGACAACCTCTCTATCCGGCGTCGCTCGCGTTCTTTTGCTCGCCTGTTTCGTATCGTCGCAAACTTAAAGTGCACTAATTTGCGGCACTCCTCTACCTTCACGTGTGGTGGGAGAGAACTCAAGATTGAATTGGTAAAAGTGGCAGGAGGAATTTCATAAGGGATTTGGTAAGGTCCGTGCGTTCACAAACGGGTTAGTGAACGCTGAGCGGTGACGGCGGATACAGGCGAGTGGGGGCGTTGGCGCGACTGATTTTGGTCCGCTTGCCATCGAGCACTAAGAAGTCAGCGCTTCAAGCCGTCTTTCTCTTTGCCGCCGCCTTATGCGCGTACATGTCTATTTCGACGCGTTGCATAAGTTGTGCCATGGATTCACTCAACGCGTGCTCCACCAAACCGAAGCAGGCTTCCACGCGCAATTTGAGCGGGCCGAATTTTCCTGGGACGTTGTAGTCTCCACACGCCCACGCCTGCAGGCGATCGATCTGCGCCTTCGATTCGGGCAATGCGGTATTCAAAAGCACGATGAACTGGTCGCCACCCCAGCGCCCGGCAACGTCGCTAGCCCGCGAAGCGGAGCGCAACTCCGCTGCAAATTGCTTGAGCAGTATGTCTCCGGTAGCGCGCCCATGTGCGACGTTGATGCGCCCGAAGCTGTCTATATCCATCAAGGCAGCACAAAATATACTTCGAGAATCAATGCGCTTCTCTATCTGCTCTTCTATCCAAGGCCGGCTGCCTAATCCCGTCACCGCATCGCACGAGGCAATGTATTCCGCCTGTTCGAGCCGTGCCCGGCAGGTTGCAACCTCCACCCGCAAATGCTCAACGACTGCCTTACCCTCGGCGGTCATGCGGTCAATGCATGACTTCAAATCTGCCGCGCCTTTCTCGATGGACCCACGCATCAGGCTCAGGTCGTCAAGGCTGGAAATGGTTTTCAATTCGGCGGTCACGACATCTATTTGCTGGGCGCAGCGCAAGTCCCGTTGACCGACGGATTCGGCGGTGCAGGCCATAACCAGGAGGATGTCTCGTACTTCCTCCGCCTTCTGCCGGTAGTGGCGGACTGCGCGCGCGCTCCACTCGCGAAGCTGTTCCCGCACCGCATGCTCTGCTTCGATTACGTCGCTGGAGCTTACGGTGGCAGAAAGTCTCTCTTCTATCCTGCCCAGGTTTTGCTTGAGGTCCTGACCTAGCGCTGGAAACGTGGACGCGCTGCAGCTTCCAATTTCGAGCAGTGTGGCCCGGTAAGCACCCAGAACTACCGGCAGAACATCGGCTGCCGCATCAGCAGAGTTGTCCCTGGATTGGCTTTCTGCGCTGTCAACGTACTTTTTCAATGAGATCATCTAGCGCCCTCGACCCACCCGCACTGATCCTCTTCGGCAAACTGGCTCACCTAAACTCATCGGCATGTGAAGATTTTTCCTTAGGCAAAATATATGCATAGCGCAGTCCCGCGAACATAAGGACAGTTGCATCGCGCCAACCCGGTTACCGATATTGGAACGCCGAAGAAGAAAAACTTGCAGAACCTGTTGCGATTCGCTTTTTATTCGCTATAATCCGCCCATGGCTGTCACCAGAAGGCAAAAAGAAATTCTCGATTTTCTTGAGTCATTCGTTATGCGCAACGGCTATTCCCCTTCTTTTGAAGAGATTGCACGCGGCATGGGCTTGAAGAGCCTGGCCACGGTGCACAAGCACATCACCAACCTTGAAAAGAAGGGCCTGCTTGACCGCGTGCATAACCGGAGCCGGTCGATCGATGTGCTGCCGCCCGGCGCGCGCACCCGCTCAAGCGATCGCCTGCCGCTCGTGGGACGCATCGCTGCCGGCCAGCCGGTCGAGGCCTCAGAGGTTGCTGAGACCATCTCTCTTCACGATGTGGTGGGAAATCGAGATGTATTTGCCCTTGAGGTGCGCGGCGACTCGATGCGCGACGAACACATCATCAATGGGGATTATGTGCTCGTGGAGCGTACCCGCACCGCCCGCCAGGGTGAAATCGTGGTGGCGCTGGTGCATGGGTCTGAGACGACTTTGAAGCGGTTTTACTCAGAAGGCCAGGTAATCCGCCTACAGCCCGCTAACACCGAGATGGAGCCCATATTCGTACCCGCCGCGCAGGTTGCAATCCAGGGTCGCGTACTCGGTGTGCTGCGGAAATACCGGTAATGCATTTGAGGCTGGCGGCTCGGTCCGCTGGCTACAGACATCGCAACTAAAAAGCCCGGCAAACTGCCAGGCTTTTTCGGGTCAATCGCAACCGGGGTTAGGCCAGCAGCTTCTGCACTTTTTCTTCGATCACATTTTGGGGAACGTAACCAACCACCTGGTCGGCGACCTTGCCTCCCTTGAAGAAAAGCAGGGCGGGAATGCCGCGAATCCCGTAGCGCGAGGGAGTGGCGGTATTCTGGTCCACATCGACCTTAGCCACTTTGAGCTTGCCGGCATAAGTCTTCGCTACGCCGTCGACTATAGGGGCAATGGCTTTGCAGGGGCCGCACCAGGCTGCCCAGAAATCAACCAGTACCGGCTGCTCGCTGCGCAGCACTTCTTGTTCAAACGTTGCATCGCTTACTTCAAGAACTCCCAATCCAGCCATGATTCTCCTTGCGGTGCCCCGCGTTTGTCGTCTTCAAGCGGCTTACCGTGCCTATATAGGATGCGCCAGCAGCCCCGAAGGACGCAAAGCGGCCCGCTTCGGCGACTCCAACCTTTCGAATCGTGCGCATTTCGCCCGGTTCGTTTCCAATGGCAAGAAAAATGAGCGATTGAGATGAAATTGCGTTGAGCCTGTGTCCTCCACAGCGAAAGCGGAGACCAGTAGCCCGCATTGGAGGTCAATCGTGCATGGCTACTGGCGATTCCGTGTGTAGACGAAGCAAACTGCGGCTTCCCCTTTCCGCTGCTACCTCGTATCTCCCGGCTCTAGGACTACTTTTTTACGAGCTATCCGAACCATGAAGATAAATGAAGTTTGACCGAGCAATTGGCTTTGGTCGGTGACCTGCGTCACTCAAAACGAAATCTTTGCGAGCAAACTGATTGAGAAATGTTAATGGCTCCGCGAAGACGCTTCGCACATTAATCGCCGCGATGTTCCCACGACTCGCTAGCGCCCGTAATTTCAAAGCGGCAGACGTGAAGTTTTACTTCAGCGACGCCCGCGAGCGCTTGCCGGATGGCGGCGGAGGCAGGAGCTACGTCGGCCTCGCTGCCGGTAATGATCAGGACCGCAGGCCCGGCACCACTCAGCGCGGCACCGAGAATGCCATGGGTTTCTGCAAGGGGGAGCAGGCGCGGCAGCAGCGGGCAAATTGCTGCGCGGTAGGGCTGGTGGATGCGGTCATTCATCGCTGCGTGCAGCAGGTCTCCGCGCGCCTGCGCAAAGGCCAGGCCGAGCAGCGATACCGCCTGTATATTGGCCACCACATCGGCACGCGAATACACAGCTGGCAGGACCCCACGCGCCTTGCTCGTCGCCAGCGAATCGAGCGGCAGCACCACGATGGCACGCCAGTCTGCAGGCGGTACCACGCGTGCCAGATGCACCTTGCGGCCCGCGTTGGCGGCAACGACGAAGCCGCCCAGCCAACAGGCCGCGGCGTTGTCGGGATGGCCCTCGAGTGCGCACGCCTCTTCGAGTATCTGGTCGCTCGTCCAACCCAGTTGGCCGAAATGCACGGCAAGCGCGATGGCTGCGAGCCGGCCGGTAGCGGATGATCCGCAACCCATACCGAGGGGCACGCTGTTGGCCATGCGAACGGCGAGTGGCGTAATGGGTTTGCCATTCTCGGTGAGCAGACGTGTGTAGATGTTCAGAACCAGATTGTCGTCGAGGCGCGAACAGCGTTCGCTATCGCTACCAGTCGCGATGATTGAAAATTCAGACGCAAGTTCGGCTTCAACGTCGAGATAAAAGTTGAGAGCCACGGCAGCGGCATCGAAGCCGGGGCCAAGGTTGGCAGATGAGGCGGGAAGGCGGAGGCGCAGTTTGCCTGGCTGGCCGGGCGAGACGCTCATCGTGCGTCAACCTGCATCGCGGCGAGCACCGCCTCGGGAGTGGCGTCAACAGCGACCGCATTCCGGCGAAGTGCTTCGATAGCAATCTCGTGACCGGCGGATTCTTTCTCACTGAGTAAAGTTCCACGGTGAAAGTCGATGGTGTAATCCGCATCCTTGAGCGTGTGCCCGGTGAGAATTAGGACAACGGTTTCGCTGCCGGCGACTTTGCCCTGCGCGCGTAGTTTTTTCAGACCGGCGAGAGTCACGGCTGAGGCAGGCTCGCAACCCAGACCTTCGGCGCCTAATTCCGCTTTGGCGATGGCGATTTCAGCTTCGCTGACGTCGAGGCACCATCCGCCGGTCTCGTGAATGACGCGAGCTGCTTTGCGCCACGATGCAGGGTTACCGATGCGAATGGCCGTTGCGCGGGTATGGGCCTCAACCGGCTCGATGGATTGGCCGTCGTTGGCGGCGAAAGCGCGCGCGAGGGGGTTCGCTCCCTGAGCTTGGATCACTGAGATTTTCGGCAGGCGCGCCACCAGGCCGAGTTCGTGCAGTTCACGAAAACCCTTGCCCAGTGCGGCGCTGTTGGCGAGGTTGCCGCCGGGGACGATCAGATGATCGGGCACGTTCCAGTCAAAGGCCTCTGCAATTTCAAAAGCGGGTGTCTTCTGGCCCTCGAGGCGGTAAGGATTGACGGAGTTAAGCAGGTAGATGGGCGATTCGCGAACGATTTTTGTAAGCAGTTTGACGCAGCCGTCGAAATCAGTTTTCAGCTGGCAGGTGATGGCGCCGTAGTCCATCGCTTGTGAAAGCTTGCCCCAGGCGATCTTACCCTCAGGAATTAGAACGAGGCAGCGCAGGCCGGCGCGCGCTGCATAGGCAGACATGGCTGCGGAGGTATTGCCAGTTGAGGCACAGGCCACCCATTCAAAGCCGCGCTCCTTGGCAACGCTCAGCGCTGCCGTCATGCCCGTGTCTTTGAAGGAGCCGGTTGGATTCATGCCCTGATGCTTGGCAAAAAGCTGGTCGATGCCGAGCGCCTTTGCACTACGTAGCAGAGGGTAGAGGGGCGTGTTGCCCTCGCGCAGAGTGACCGCGTTGCCGAAGTTATCGAGGATGGGAAGCAACTCGCGAAAACGCCATACCCCGCTCTGGTCGAGAGGTTCGGTTGAGCAGCGACGCTCGCGCCACAACCATTTGAGCGCGCCGGGATTGGGACGATCGTGACCCTGGCGCTGATTCCAACCTGCGTACTCGACCTCAAAAAGATCGCCACAACTTGAGCAGCGAAAATCGGGCCGCGCCTCCGCGCCGGAGATGCGGGCGCCGCATCCAAAACAGCGTAACTGGTGCAGATTGTCGTTCATGCTTGGTGTTAGCCTACCAGCGTAGGGGAACTTTTGCGTATCTCAGATTCCGGAAAAACTATCATGCGTAAGAAGACTTTGACTTTATTGTTGGGATTGGCCAGCTTGCAAATCGGCCTGGCGCAGACACCTTTTCGCATCGCCGCCGCCGCCGACCTTGGGCCCGTGCTCCCGCCCATTCTGGTGCAGTTTGAGAAGGCAAAGGGCATACACGTTGAGGCCACGTACCAGGCTTCGGCTGCTCTGACTGCGCAGATTCAAAATGGAGCACCGTTCGATTTGTTTCTATCCGCGGATATGGGTTACCCCAAAAGGCTGATTGATGCGGGGCTGGCCGATGCGGCAGGCTCGCCTGATTCGTCCACACCGATCATGTATGCCAAGGGAACGCTGGTGTTGTGGGCACGTAAAGATTCAAAACTGCCGCCGCCTTCGATTGAAATGCTGAGCGATCCGGCGTTGCAGCGACTGGCAATCGCTAATCCCGAGCGGGCACCTTACGGGCGAGCTGCGGTTGCAGCGTTGACAAATTTGCAACGCTACGATGCGCTAAAGTCGCGTTTAGTCACTGCAGAAAACATTTCGCAAGCCGCTCAGTTTGTGGATTCGGGAAATGCCGATGCGGGATTAATCTCACTGACGTCGGCGCTAACACCGCGGCTTGCGGGCAGCGGACGATACTTTGTAATCCCCAGGAATCTCTATCCGCCTATCGAACAGGGTGCCGTGATCGTGAGTCGCACCACGCAGCGCGAGGCGGCGCACCAGTTCCTTGATTATTTCCTTTCGTCCGCAGTGCAGGCTCAGCTTGAAAAAAGCGGCTTGACACCGGCGCGCTGACGCATGGACTGGCAAGCGTTCGCACTCACACTGAAACTAGCCACGGTCACGACAGTCATCCTTCTGATGATCGCGGTGCCGCTGGGCGCGTTGCTGGTGTTGGGGCGCAGCCGGTGGCTGGCCTTGCTTGAGGCTCTGGCGGCGCTGCCCCTGGTGTTGCCGCCGACGGTGCTGGGTTTTTTTCTATTGGTGCTGTTAGGGATGCGGACGGCGGTGGGTCGCGGCATAGCAGGCCTGTTGGGGCATCCGCTGGCGTTCTCTTTCGAAGGCCTGGTGGTCGGCTCGGTAATCTACAGCCTGCCTTTTGCCGTGCAGCCAATCGTGGCGGGTTTTGCGGCGGTGGATTCGTCGCTGGTGGATGCAGCTCGATTGCTGGGCGCGGGTTGGGCGCGACTGGTGTTTAGCTTGCTAATCCCGCTGGCACGCAGGTCACTGCTGGCTGCGGCGGTCCTCGGATTTCTGCACACTGTGGGCGAGTTTGGCATCGTGCTGATGCTGGGCGGAGACATTCCCGGCGCGACTCGCACCCTCTCGATCGTGCTCTACAACCAGGTCGAAAATTTCGATTACGCTGCTGCCAATCGCACCGCCGCAGTGTTGCTGGGTTTGAGTGTTGCGGCCCTCGCGGCGATCTATGTGGGCGGCCGGCCTCGCGGAGGTCGCCGTGCTTGAATGCATACTTGACCTGCGGCGCGGAATTTTTCATTTGCAATTAGAGTGCCGCCTGGAGTCGGGGTGGACGGTGATCTTTGGGCCGTCGGGCTCCGGAAAGAGTACGCTTCTGCGCCTGCTCGCAGGATTGGATCGGCCTGACCATGGACGCATTGCGCTCGATGGAAATGTGTTGACCGATGTTTCGCGCAGCCTGTTTCTCAAGCCAGGAAAGCGCCACACTGCATTGGTGGCGCAGCAGCCCGCTCTATTCCCTCATTTGAGTATTGCCGCGAATGTGGCCTACGGACTTGCCGGCCTCGATGCGCATACGCGGGATGCCCGCGTGCATGAAATGCTGGATCTTGTCGATGGGCAGGGCCTGGCAGCACGCCGGCCACGGGATCTGTCCGGGGGTGAGGCGCAACGCATTGCGTTGGCGCGCGCGCTGGCTCCGTTGCCGCGACTGCTGCTGCTCGATGAGCCGTTTTCAGCGCTTGATGGAGCGGCTAGCGATGCCCTGCTATCCCGATTGCAAAGTTGGGTAGTCGAGCATGGAACGCAAACGGTGCTTGTGACGCATGATGCCACCGATGCGTTTGCGACCGGCGCTGAAGTTGCTCTGCTGCGGCAGGGACGGCTCACCGCGCTGGGACCTGCCGCACAAGCGCTCGCGGTCGAGCGGCAACGCATAGTGGCTCGACTTGAAAGTCTCTGAAGGTTGGAAGGCTGGTTCAAAACTTGAATGAGAGTGCGACCCAAAGCCGAACATTCGATGCCAAGCATCAGAAGCCGAGCATCACCGGTTCCATTTCAAGGTCGATGCCGAACTGCTCTGCCACTGCTGTCTTGATTTTGTTTGCGAGGGCTAGAATCTCATTCGCCGATCCGCCGCCGCGCCCGCTTCCCAAATTGACGAGCGCAAGAGTGTGACGCGACGACACACCCGCACTGCCAAGCACATAGCCCTTGGCGAAACCTGCCTGCTCGATCAGCCATGCCGCAGGCACCTTGACGCGGCCTGCGTTTTCAGTTCCTGAGCCGGCCGGAAAGCGCGGCGGCTGCATGGTGCTGTTGGCAGCGATGCGTTCGAATTGTTCTTCAGAGACGACTGGATTTTTGAAGAAGCTGCCGGCGCTGCGGCAGTCGGGATCGCCTTCGACGAGCAACATTCCCTTGCTCTTTCGCACGCTGCGTACGGCCGATGACACGTCCGCAAGGCTGGGTTGTGTCCCGGCGGGAAATGCGCGCTGCAGGTCTGCATAACGCAGCGTAGGCGCGCCACTGCGAATCAGTGCATAGTCTACCCGCGTGACCACGTAACGGCCGCGATCGACCGAGTTGAAGCGGCTACGCCGATAAGCGAATTGGCAGTCGGCAGCCGCCAATTCAACATAGGCCTCAGCGTGCAGGTCGTAGGCGCGAACCTTGGTGATGCTGGTAGCAACCTCTTGTCCGTAAGCACCGACGTTTTGTACGGGCGTGCCGCCCACGGTGCCGGGGATTCCCGCGAGACACTCAATGCCCGCACAATTGTTCTGCACCGTGGTTTCAACGAATGCGTCCCAATCTTCGCCTGCGGCTACCTCGTACTTCACCGAATCGAATATTTCCCCATTCTCGAGAATGGAAATGCCGCGCAGTGCGATGTGAAGCACGAGACCGTCAAATCCCGCATCGGAGATGAGCAGGTTACTGCCGCCGCCCAGGATGAAAAGTGGCACGCTTTGCGCGCGAGCCCATGCAGCGGCCTCGGCGATTTCGTCTTCGCTGCTCACGTTGACAAACCAGCGCGCCGGTCCTCCGACTCCCAAGGTCGTGAACGCAGCAAGCGGCTTGTTTTCTTCAAGGAGCACCGATTAAGGCTACACCAACCGTTTTGGCGGTAGAATAGGAGCAGGCAACAATTCCCTGCCGGAGGCGACAATGTATCCAGAACTGATGGTGATTCCCATGCGAGAAGAGTTGACGCGTGCCGGGATCAACGAAACCAAGACCGCGGAAGAAGTGGACGCCGCTCTCGCCCAGCCGGGCACGACAATGCTGGTAGTGAACTCAATCTGCGGTTGCGCCGCAGGCAAGATGCGTCCGGGCGTGCGACTGGCACTTGCGAATGGTACAAATCAGCCCGACCACAAAATCACCGTCTTCGCCGGGCAGGATCGCGAAGCTACCGAGCGAGCGCGCAGCTACTTCGACGGCAATCCGCCGACGTCGCCTGCCATTGCGATTTTGCGCGACGGCAAGCTGGTTTTTCTGATGCAGCGCTACGTGATTGAGCAAGCGACCGCGCAGCAGATTGGCGGCGAACTGATTCGAGCGTTCGATCAGTTCTGCGCCAAGACCACCGCATAAAGCTAAACTCTTGCACCAAACTAAAACGGCCTCCTTCGCGGGAGGCCGTTTTAACTTAGTTGCTAGCCGCGAGCCTACTCAGTTCCCTTTTGCTGGTTGCGCAAGCTTTTGCACTTTGCTGTGCCTGATCGAGTATCCGAAATAAATGAGTAGCCCAAAAATCATCCACCCAATCATGACTGTCCAAGTGATCAGCGGCAGCCGTGTCATCAGGTAGAAGGCTGAGAGAATTCCCAAGATTGGAACCAGTGGTACCAGAGGCGTTTTGAACGGGCGATGCATGTCAGGATGCCGCACTCTAAGTACCCATACGCCGGCGCACACGATCGTGAAGGCTAGCAGCGTTCCAATGTTCACCAGCTTGGAGAGCTGCTCAATCGGCAGGAAGCCGGGCATGATCGCGACGATGGTTCCGACCGCGATAGTTGAGATCCACGGGGTGCGGAATCTGGGATGAATGTCTGCCGCCCATTTTGGCAGCAATCCATCTTTCGACATCGAGAAAAACACCCGGGACTGGCCCAGAAGCATCACCAGCATCACGGTGCCCAATCCAAACACTGCACCGATGTTGACCAGTAATTCTCCCCATCCGATGCCTGTGACCTTGATGCCCAGGGCCACCGGCGCCGCAACGTTGAGCTCCTTGTAGTTCTTCAAGCCGGTGAGAATGGTGGAGACAAGAATATAAAGCACTGTGCAGACTGCGAGTGAGCCGAGAATACCGATCGGCATGTCTTTTTGCGGATTTTTTGCTTCCTGGGCCGCAGTCGATACAGCGTCAAATCCGATGTATGCGAAGAAGACCGAGGCTGCGCCAAGTGCGATTCCATTCAGTCCAAAGTGCCCGTGCCCATCCGATGGAGGAATGAACGGATGCCAGTTGTGCATCGCGAGGGAAGGATGCATGAGCAAAAAATATCCGCCCAATGCAATGAATATGCCGACCACCGTGAGCTTGACGATAACGATCGCCGTGTTCAAATTGGCCGATTCTTTAATGCCGATTACGAGTACGGTTGTGATCACCACAATTACTAGGATGGCCACCAGGTTAAACAGCCCCGTAGCATGCTGCAGACCTGCATCCGAGATGCCCATCGGTAGCGAGGCCAACGGCATCCATTGATCCTGGTAGAACACCAGGACAGTCCCTGGCGTAGCGGTCAATTGCGGCGGAATGTGGATGTGCATCTGGGCCAGCAGGCTATTGAAATAGCCCGACCAGCCCGAGGCCACAGTCGCCGCACCGAAGCCATACTCCAGGCCCAGGTCCCAGCCGATAATCCACGCCACCAGTTCGCCTAGTGTGGCGTATCCATACGTGTACGCTGAACCGGCAATCGGAATGATTGAGGCAAACTCGGCGTAGCACAGGCCGGCGAAGGCGCAGGTAATGCCCGCCAGCACAAAGCTCAACGACACCGCCGGCCCGGCCGCGGTGGCGGCAGCGGTGCCGGTGAGCACAAAGATGCCGGCGCCGATAATGGCTCCAATTCCCAGAGTGATCAGGTTCAAAGCGCCTAGCGAGCGTTTGAGCGTATGCTCGCCCGTTTCACTTGCCTCTTGAGTCAGCATCGACATTGGCTTGATACGTAGCAGCCTGGACATGGATGAGGGACTTCCTCCTCAGTCGTTGAGATCGGGTTGATTTTCAGGATGTTGCGTTTGAGATGCAGAGCGACGCGACCAGAACAGATATACCGGAATTCCTAACAGAACAATGACGAGCCCAGGCCACGTGTACTGAGGCTTGTATCGCAATAATACGATACATATCCAAGTCGCCATGGCGATATAGAACGCCGGCAACACCGGATAACCAAGCGCTTTGTAGGGTCGAGGTGCATTCGGTTGCTTAAAGCGCAGAACAAAAAGCCCAACGATCGTCAGAATATAAAAAACAAGCACGGCGAAGATGATGTAGTCGAGCAACTGGCTGTAAGAGCCTGAGACACATAGCAGCGCTGTCCAGCAGGCTTGTACAAACAGCCCAGCGGCGGGAGTCTTGTACCGCGGGTTAAGCTTGCCCACAGACTTGAAGAACAGGCCGTCGCGGCTCATGGCGTAATAGACGCGCGCGCCTGCCAGCGACATGCCATTGGCGCAGCCAAAGGTGGAGACAAGGATAGCCGCTGCCATCAAATAGGCTCCGCCAGAGTGAAATATCTGCTCGAGCGCAGCGGTGCCTACACGATCTTCAGAAGCGTATTGCAGACCGCGCGCCAGCACGGTGGTGCCGTTGGGGTCGCCGTGCATCGGCAGTACCAGCAAATATGCCAGTGTGGCTAAAAAGTAGATGCTAAGAACGAAGCCGGTCCCGAGAATCAGGGAAAGCGGAATATTGCGTTTGGGATTTTTTACTTCCCCGGCAGTGAAGGTGATGTTGTTCCACGCGTCGGCAGAGAAAAGCGAGCCTACCTGCACGACGGCGAGGATGACCAGCAGGTTTACAAACACCGTGGGTCCACCGACACCGACCTGCACCGGATGTAGCGAACTCCAGTTCGCGTTGTTCCAAAACTGGCTCAAGTGATCGCCGAAGTTGGCGTTCCATGCGGTCGCATTGCGGCCTACGGTGAAGGCAAGCAGAACCAGCGCGGCAAGCGACAGCGCTTTGGCTGACGTAAATACATTCTGAATCAGGGCACCGAGCTTGAGGCCGAACACATTCACAAAAGCCAGCAGAAAAACGATGATGATGCCGGTGAGATTAGCGGTGTTGACGCCAATCTCCATGTTGCCCAGGACCATGGGGCCAACCGGAATGCCGGGCACGTGCGCAATGTGCCAGAGCCAGTGTGTGGTCGAGATGCTGGGGAAAAATACGCCAAGAAATTTGCCGAATGCGACGCACACCGCAGCGATGGTGCCGGTCTGGATGACGAGGAAGAGCGTCCAGCCATAAAGAAAGCCCCACAGCGGGCCGAGCGATTCGCGCAGGTAAACGTACTGCCCGCCGGCCTTGGGCATCATAGCGGCCAATTCGCCGTAGCTGAGAGCTCCGATCATGGTGAGCAGGCCGGTGACAACCCAGGCACCGAGCAGCAGCGCTGGCGAATTAGCAACGCGGGCAATATCAGCGTCGACCAGGAAAATACCCGAGCCGATCATCGACCCCGCAACGATTGCGGTGGAACTAAAGAGACCCAGACTCTGCACCAGCTGCGGTGCTTCGGGCTTGGGCACTTCAGGCTGGGATGCGGTCGTCGACATGGAAGCTTGTCGTGGTGTTTGCACTTGGGTTGTTTTTACTTGAATCGCGACGATTTGTCTCCTTCATTGTTTGAGTGGGGCCTCTCTAAGTGGTAGCCCTGGCGATGGCCGTGCGTTCTAATGTGACGACAACTTGATCAGCGCAGTTGTTTCATCCAGCGCACGAATTCGGCGCCAGGATCGGGTGTGTTGAACAGCGCCGCAGACACCGCGACGGCGGTCGCACCGGCAGCAAGGACTTCGGCGGCGTTTTCGAGCGTGATTCCGCCAGCAGCGGTGAGCACGATGTCTGCCCCCGCATCCTCCCGCAGGCGACGTACGCCTTTCGGGCCGATGGGAGCAACGACCGTCAGCTTGGTGCTGGTACGGTAAACGGGTCCGATGGCCCAATAGTCGACCGGTTCATTGAGAATGCCCGAGAGTAGTGACTCGCTGCCGCCGAATGTGCCGACGATGCAATCGGTGCCGAGCAGCGTACGCGCTTCCGTAGGTGTCATATCGCCGGCATCTACATGGACGCCGTCAAAACCCGCCCTGACTACGAGATCAGCGCGATCATCGACAATCAACTTTATGTTTGGTGCGGGCATAGCGGCGCGAAGCACCGCGCTATCCGCGAGCATTTCTTCATCGGAACCAGATTTGTTGCGATATTCGAGAATCGTTACACCGGCGTTGGCTAAAGAGTGGCCGAGTTTGTGCAGGAAGTCGGCGCGATTGATCGCGGGGATGAAGGACGAGTCAAGAATCGGATAAATCTTGGGGAAGACAAATGCCATGAAGACTAGGGTAGACGGACCGGGTGTTGGTTGTCAGTGACGTTGCAAAAACGTCCCACAGTATTCCAAAACGTCTTCAGCGGAAATGATGAGGCCGAGGCTTCGAGGCCCCGGCCTGTTCGAATGGTCTCATCACGAATAAATGATTTTACATTTCGTCGGCGGAGGGCCCGTACATCCCAGGAATTTTTTCATTCATCAGTCGCAGATAGACGCCTAGCTGTCCGCGATGGTGCACCAGATGGTTAATGACCCAGACGCGCCACACGCGGTATTTCGGATCGTCGATCCAGGTTTGATCGCCAGCCACAAATTTCCAGTTGGAATCCCATTTTTCAGGAGTCATCTTGGCCAACGCCGTCTTGGCTTCGCCTACTTGCTTCTCGAAGCGCTCAAGCAGTGCCGCCTTTCCCGTCGGATCAACGGACTTCATCTCAGGATTCCAGTCAAGGCGGTCCTGGGTTAGCGTGTGCAGCGCCCAATCGCCATTGGTATCGGATACGTGACCGGCGAGTTTACCTAATGACATCGATTTTTGGTGAGGCTTCCATGCGAAGTCTGCTTTTTCGGGGATAGCTTGCAGAAGCTTGCGAGTCCGTTCGGTTTCCTGATCGTATTCAGTGATCAATTCCTTTTGAATGTCCATCGTGCGACCCTCCTACGGTGCCAGTCAGCATATCGCACTGCTGCCTGGAAGATGGAACAATGTTGCCGGTCGGATCTTTGCCTATTTCGGCAGGGCAAAAGCGATGTAAATGCCGCCAACAGGCCCTTTAGGATCACGGCCACCGCTCGAAGCAATCGCCACATACTGGCGGCCATCCACCATGTAGGTGCAGGGCGTTGCCATTCCTGAGAAAGGCAACACCGTCTCCCAAAGCACTTTTCCAGTCGTACTATCGAAGGCGCGAAAGCGGCGGTCATAAACCGTAGCGCCAATGAAGAGTACGCCCCCTGCGGTCACGATAGGGCCGCCGTAGCTCTCAGAGCCCGTGTCGTTCATGCCCTGCTTGGCCAGGTCGGGATATTGGCCGAGCGGAATCTTCCATAGATACTTGCCGGTCTTCAGGTCAATCGCGTTCAGCGTACCCCACGGTGGCTTGATCGCTGGATAGCCGTCGGGATCGAGGAATTTGCGGTAGCCCGTAAACGTGTATTTGTCAGCGACCGGTTCGGCTGCGAGCGCCTGGTTCGCAGTCTGCGCTCCAACCCCGAGGAATTGAATCAAGGCCCCGAGTTCGGTACCTTTCAAGTCGGGCACGGCGGGCATAGTGCCTTTGCCTTTTTGGATGACTGCGGTGGTCTGGCCTGCGTCCATGCGGCTGCCAAGACCTACCAGTGTTGGAGAGGGCGCGATGCCTTCAAGATGATCCCCGTGACAGGCAGCGCATTGCGAGCTATAGATTCTGGCACCGACGGGGTTGCTGGTGGCAACGCTCTGCCCTGACGTTGCGGTCGAAGCCAATTCCTGCTTTCCCTGTGCAGCAGGGCCATTGCGCATGTATTCGAGCAGGGCCGTCATTTTGGTTGAGTCAATGTTGGGGAAAGACGGCATACGGCCAACGCCGTGCTGAATCGCACTCATGACTTTTGCCGTGGTGATGCGCTTTTCGACGTCAATCAGCGTGGGGAATGTCGGGGGCGCACCGGCGCGATCGATTCCATGACAGACCGCACACTGGCTTTGATAGACCTGCTCGCCGGGACCTCCTCCGGTGACCGTGCGTGCGAGGCCGCCGGTCCACGCCATTTCATTGACGTTGACGTAGAGCACGTTGGTCGTGGGATCGATGGCCGGACCGCCCCACTCCGCGCCGCCATCGAATCCTGGGAATATGATGGTCTGCTTGTCGACTGCGAAGGGATAAAATTGCCCTCCATTGCGAAATGTGCGCAGCGTCTTCAGAGCCCAGTCATGCGCCTCAGGAGTGCGCGTGGTGAGTAGATCTTCACTGAGTCGCTGCCGCGCGTAGGGCTCGGGCGCGTCGGGCGCAGGTTGCGTGAGTGCGGTCACTTCGCCAGGAATGGTGCTGGTGCCGTAGGGATGTTCGTGAATCGGAAAGAGCGATTTGCCGGTAAGCCGATCGAAAAGGTAGAGGTAGCCCTGCTTGGTGGTTTGAGCGAGCGCCTCGATCCGTTTGCCATCGTGCTCGATGGTAAAGAGCGCCGGAGGAGCGGGAAAATCGCGGTCCCAGATGTCGTGATGAACGCCTTGAAAATGCCAGATGCGCTTGCCGGTGTTAGCGTCCAAAGCCAGCAGTGAATCTGCGTAGAGATCGTCTCCGACGCGATCGCCGCCGTAAAAGTCCATCACCGCGGAGCCAGTCGGCACGAAGACGATGCCGCGTTCGACGTCAAGCGCCATGCCTGCCCAGTTATTGGCAGAGCCGGCCGTCTTGTACGCCCCCCTGGGCCAGGTCTTATAGCCGCTTTCGCCGGGCAGTGGAATGGTGTGAAATGTCCACCGCAAGGCACCGGTGCGCACATCAAATGCGCGAACATAGCCAGGCGGCGCAGGGTGTGTTTCAGGCTCGCGACCACCCACGATGATGAGATCTTTGTAGATAATGCCGGGCGTGGTGAGCGCGACCGAGAGTGCGCTCGAATCTCCAGGAAGACCGGTGCGCAAATCTACGTGGCCATCTTGTCCGAAGCTCGGGATAGGCTTGCCCGTGTCGGCGTCGAGACAATAGAGGAAATTCATTACACCGGCAAAGATCCTTCCCTGTTTGCCGTCGGTGAAGTAGGCTACACCGCGTGCCGGTTGCCCAGCGTTGATGCCGGAGTCGAATTTCCATTTGAGCACGCCGGTGACGGCGTCGATGGCGACAACTTTTGTAGAAGGCGTAAAGGCGTAAAGCGTCCGCCCGATAACCAGTGGGTTTGTCTGCAGCCCGCCTTTCTCGCCGGTATCAAAAGTCCAGGCCTGCGTCAGCAGGTGAACATTGCTGCGATCAATCTGCTTGAGTTGGGAATAGTGATCGCCGTCCGCGCCCCCGTTATAAACAGGCCAGTCGGTGCGCGCCTGCGCGAGGCCGAGGGCAGGCGCGAACACCAAGACAGAGAGAAGAGAAAAGGCAAGACCGAGTAAATATCGATAAAGCATTTAAGCCGCGGGCCCCTGGGCCGTTATGTTCAGAGCGATTGTTACATCCTGAGGTGGGAATGGAAAAGGTGCGAGCACCCTCCTCGATGCAAAGTCTATTCACCTGAGTGCGCGCTGCAACCTAAGGTGGCACGGCCTGCCTTCCGTGCGCGAGTTGCATCTTAGTTTCGAGGAGGAATAATTCATGGCAGATCTTCAATCATTACAGCAGAAATACGCACCGGTCGTGAGCAAGATCAAGGAGTTCGAACCGTACGGAGCCCAGTTCACTAAGGACGAGTTGGTGGGAGATCAGTATCACCTCGTGGCTTCAGTTCCGTCGCAGGTGGTGCTCGAGCGTGTTTGGGATGTGATCAAGCAGGTCGATCCGCAGTACAAGGACTTGAAGCACGAGATCACCAACACCGGCGGGCAAGACGCTACGTACACGGTGAAAAGCGGCGATAACCTGAGCAAGATCAGCAAGCTTTTTCTTGGTGATGCGAATAAGTACCAGGTCATAGCTAAGGCGAATAATCTTTCCGATCCAAACGCGATTCAGGCCAACCAATCGCTGCGGATTCCACTAGAGTCGTAATTCGAGGTGGGAGGACTTTGCGCCTCCCGCACTCTCCTAGGAGACAACCACCACGCGTCGAAGTCGATCTGCATCGTGGGAGGGGTGTGGGCCGCGCGCAAAACAAAGCAGCACTATAGCGTCGACTCCCCGGCCTGAGGGGCTGATTTACCGCCGTTGATACGAATTAGATTTTCAACGTCCTCAATTTTGTCGGTAAGAAGATTTAGTTTTTGCGCAAGCGCCTGGATCTCAGTCTCCGCGCGGCGGTTGACGTCGAAGTCCAATTCGCTGCGCAGCCGGTCTTTAGTATCTTGCCGGTTCTGACTCATCATGATGACGGGGGCCTGTATAGAGGCGAGCATCGAAAGAAAGAGATTGAGGAGGATAAACGGATATGGATCCCACGCGCGGCCTCTGAGGATGATGTTGAGGGCCGCGTAAGAGACCAGGACTACGCCGAAGGAGATAATAAAATTCCACGACCCGCCGAATCGCGCGACTTCATCGGCAATGCGTTCGCCAAAGGTCGCTTCCCGTTCGATCACTTCATTGGGATTGCGGCTGGCGCGCAATTTGATGAGTCTTTGCGACGCGTGAAACTGGCGGCCGATCATGGTAAGCATATCGAGACCGGCCATGGGCTTTCGCTGTAGCAGGACGGTAATGTCCCCTCGGTCGAGTTCGATGCTTCTACGGCCATGGCGTTGGTCTGATGCGGCGTCTCATCGATCATTGAGGCAAATCCAAACACGCCTCCGTGCGTGGGCTCGTCGATGAGAACTTCCTGCTGATCGTCGTCGATGGTACTGACACGCACGCTGCCCGAGAGCAGCACGTATGCAGTCCGGGGTGGATCGCCGATCTTAAAGATGCGCTGGCGCGCCCCGAATTGCTGCTTGTCGACCTGCGCGGCAAGGACCGCGAGTTCGTCGTCGTCTAATAACTGGAAAAGAGGAACGTGCTTTAACTCTTCCGGATCGCAAGCCATGATCATTCCTCTTTTGCTCAGCAGGTTAGATTGCCGTGATCAGGCTTTACTCAGAACTCTCACGGCAGCTCCCTGACCCAGACGTTGCGGAAGCTGATAGGTTCGCTTTGGTCGCCGTGCGCCTGCAGCTTGATAGGCGCGCTATCATACCGCTTGTAAAAGGGCTTGCCAATGTAGAGCGTTTGCCCTTTTAACTCGAAATGGTTTTGAACCAGCACACCATTGAAAAGGACTGTGACATAAGCGGGAGTTTTGACGGAGCCGTCTTCGTTGAAAACAGGCGCGGTCCACACCACGTCGTAGGTCTCCCATTCACCGGGCTTCCGATTCGCGTTTACCAGTGGCGCGCTCTGCTTGTAAATACTCGCGGCCTGACCGTTGACGTAGGTCTTGTTGTTGTACGAGTCGAGAACCTGCAATTCGTAGCCATCGTCCCCTGGTCCGGTCGAGGCAAGAAACACGCCGCTGTTGCCGCGCGCCTGGCCGCTCCCGGTTATGTTCTCAGGAACCTTCCATTCAACGTGCAACTGGTAGTTTTTAAATTTGCGCTTGGTCTCGATGTTGCCGACGCCCTTGGCCTTCTTCACGGTCATGATGCCGTCAGCGACGACCCACTGCGCAGGCGTGTGATCTTGAGCTGAGACCCACTCATCGAGATTCTTTCCATCGAAAAGCACGATCGCATCAGAAGGCGGAGCAGTGTTGGTAGCTCCGGGAGTGACAACCGCAGGCACGGGCGACCACACTTCGGTTTCTTCAGGCTTGGGAAGTTGCGGCTGTTGTGCACTCATCGCAATGGCCATCGGAATGAGAGTTGCGAAGGTTAGAAATTTCAATGAGTTTGTTTGCATGATTCTCCATAGAACACGCCCAGCTAATGCACGAGCGCAGTCGTCAGGCTGGCGGCCTGGCGAGAAATCGCTCCATAAACTTGGTGTTGAAGTCCCCTTCACGAAAACCAGGATCGGCGAAAATGGCCTGGTGCAGTGAAATCGAAGTGTCAATCCCCTGCACCACAAACTGGCTCAGGGCGCGCTCCATTTTCGCGATTGCTTCTTCGCGATTCACTCCGTGGACGATGAGCTTCGCGATCAATGAATCGTAATAAGGGGGCACGACTCCTTCAGCATAAAGCGCCGTATCGACACGTACGCCATGGCCGCCGGGTACGTTGAAAGCTGTAATTTTTCCGGCCGACGGCGTGAACTTCTGCGGATGCTCTGCGTTGATGCGGCATTCAATGGCGTGTCCCCGAATTTCGAGTTTCGCCGGCAGGATATCGCTCAAGCGATCGCCCCAGGCGATGCGCAGCTGCGCCTTGACCATGTCGATGCCGGTCACGGCTTCAGTGATCGGATGCTCAACCTGAATACGCGTGTTCATCTCGATGAAGTAGAGTTCGCGATCCTGATCCATCAAAAATTCAACAGTTCCGGCGTTTTGATAACCAATATCTGTGAGACAGCGGCAAAGAGTTTTGCCGATCTCTTCGCGCATCTTGGGAGTGACTTGCAGCGATGGTGCTTCTTCAATCAGTTTCTGATGGCGGCGTTGGATTGAGCATTCACGCTCGAAGAGGGATACGACGTGGCCGTGCTCGTCGGCGAGCACCTGAAACTCGATGTGGCGCGGCTGCTCAATAAACTTTTCCATATAGAGTTCGCCGTTGCCGAATGCGTTAGCGGCCTCAGTGTAAGCTGCATGAAAAAGATTGGGCAGTTCTTCAGCATTGCGAACGATGCGCATGCCGCGGCCACCGCCGCCGGCCTTGGCCTTGAGCATGACGGGATAGCCAACTTTTTCAGCCCACTCCTGTGCCTCTTCAGCGGTCGCAATAATGCCGTCGGAGCCGGGAAGGATGGGAACCTTCGCAGCTTTCATTGCCTGGCGCGCCTTTTCTTTTTCGCCCATGAGGCGCGTAACTTCAGGTGGCGGTCCAATAAACTTGATGTTCGATGCGCGGCAAACTTCGGCAAAGTTGGCATTCTCACTGAGCAGGCCATAGCCGGGATGAATCGCGTCGACGTTGTAGATTTCTGCGGCTGAGATGACAGCGGGAACATTGAGATAGCTGTCAGCAGCCCGCGGGGGCCCGATGCATATGGCTTCGTCAGCAAAGCGAACGTGCAGTGAATTGCGGTCAGCCTCGCTATAAACCGCAACGGTGCGAATGCCGAGTTCCCTGCAAGCGTTCAAAACGCGCAGCGCGATTTCACCGCGATTTGCAACTAAGACCTTACGAAACATTCATACCCTTTGAGCGGAGTTAGCCAGGCTAGCTCGGTTAGCGACGTTAAAAGTGGCGGCTACCCTGCCTGCGTTTCTAACTTTGCCGGATGGAAAAGAGCGGCTGTCCAAATTCGATGGGCTGGCCGTTGGTGATAAAACATTTCACGATCACGCCGGCCGCGTCCGATTCAATCTCGTTCATCAGCTTCATGGCTTCAACCACGCAGACGACCTGGCCCTTCTCGACTTTGTCGCCGGGCGAGACGAAGGGGGCGGCTCCGGGAGACGGTGAGCCATAATAGGTGCCCACGATGGGAGACTTGACGATGTGCAGGCCAGCATCGGGATCGACTGCGGGTTCTAGAGGCGCTGTCACAGGCGGTGCGGCAACCGGGGCCGGTGTAGCCAAAGGTGGAGCGGCGCCTGCGAGTTGCGTCAGGTCCACGAGTCGCATCGCAGAACCCTCAGCCGCTGCGAACTTTAGCCGGATCTTCAAATCGCCGCGATCAAGATCAAATTCGGCAACTTGGTATTGCTTGAGGAACTCGATCAGTTCCCGCAGATCCTTCATGTCTTGTGGTTTCATTCGTCCCTTAAAATCCCGCGTTGGCGGGAAAAATATTCAAAGCTCGATAAATGCTTTGGTTGCCGGGGTCAATACCTGGCCACCGGTTCGAGTTACAGCCACCATATCCTCAATGCGAATACCAAACTTGCCGGCCCAATAAACTCCAGGCTCAATCGTAATAACCATACCGGGCTGCAGCCTTGCTGTTTGCCCGGCACCGATACGCGGCGACTCGTGAATCTCAAGTCCAACGCCGTGCCCGGTGGAGTGGGAAAAGGCATCGGCCATCCCCGCTTTTCTTAGGACGCTGCGCGCCGCCTCGTCCACATCTCCGCAACTGACGCCGGCAGTTACCGCATCCACTGCCGCCTGTTGCGCTTCCAATACGGCCTCGTAGGCATTCCGCTCTTCCGCAGCCGGCTTTCCAAGGTGAATCGTACGCGTCATGTCGGAACAGTAACCCTCACGGATTATACCGAAGTCCAGCGTCAGGAATCCCTTGCGCGGCAAGCGCGCCGCCGTGGCGCGGCCATGAGGGAGTGCGGAACGCACGCCCGAGGCAACAATGGTTTCAAACGACATACCCTCGGCACCCAGCAGGCGTGCCTGGTGCTCCAGTTCTGCGGCGACCTCAAATTCGGCGAGACCTGGGCGAATGACACCCAGAATGTAGTCGAAAAGCCGGCAACCGAGCAGCGCGGCCTCGATCATCAAGACCAGTTCGTCTTCATCCTTAATGAGGCGCAGAGGCTCGACAAGCGGAGCGGCGAGGGCAGATAAGAATGAGCGCCGCAGGTGCGTTGGCAACGACGCACGCCAGCGACTGAGCTCAGCAACAGTGGTCCATGCGGGATCGAATCCGGCAAATTCAACGCCAGGCTGAGCTGCCAGCCATTGCACCGCAGTAACTGCGGGCATCGAAGGCATGATTTGCACTTGGGCTGCCTGCACCTCTTCCGCCGCCTGCGCTTTGTAGCGGCCGTCGGTAAAGAGGCGTGCGGAACGGCGCGTGACCGCAAGCGCGGCGCTTGAGCCGGTGAAACCGCATAGGTATCGCAAATCGGGAAGATGTGTGACCAGCAAGCCTTGAAGGCCCGCCCGCGTCATGCGGCGGCGCAGTAGCCCTATTCGTCGTAAGTGGTCCACCCGGAAAGGTATATCACGAGCGGCGCGGCCAGAGAACGACGCCCCATACACGCAGCCCGCAAAGACTTGTACCTCTACATTGCAGGGCGGACGGGCTTTTTCTGTTCGGGATTTACTTCAGCCGCTTGCTGCTCCGATTGGCGATCCATCCATTCGTCTAACCGGGAACGCTTGAAGCGCCATCGATTGCCAAGCTTGAAAGCAGGTACGAATCCCTCAGAGGCGTACTTGTAAAGCGTGTCGGGAGAGATGCCAAGGTAATCCGAGGCTTGGCGGATGTCCATGACCTCGCGAATTTCAGGGACGAGCAAATTGGAGCGCGCGGCAGAGCTTCGCATGATTTCCTCCTGGGAGAGACCCCAGGTAGATTCCGGCGGTATGCCGGTAATCCTGTATATAACGCGGTTTTGCAGGTAATTTCAAGGATTTTTACGGGATTGACCGATATCGCCTCAGAAATTTAAGGATCGCAAACCCCCGCCATGATCGTCAGACGCAGCCTATAGCTATTCCCCCTCCGGCAAGCCCCACCCGTTGGGCGTGTACTACGGATGGGTCATCCGCGATCAAGATCGCCCGATTGCGATGCAAAAGACAAGGTTTGTAGCCCATTCAAAAGGTAGTCATCCGCACCTTCAACAGCACATTCTCATCTGCCTTCAAATTCAGGCCATAGTCCGTCTGGTCGCCATTCAGGATGCGTTCGCTTTTCCACTTTCCCGTCGCATCGTAGCGCCCTTGTTCAACCTTGAGCCACAAACGCTTCTTACCGGGCGCGAAAGTCGGTGTGAAATCGACGCGCGCATGATGTCCCGCAACCAGGAACTCATCCGGACCAAGCTGCAGAATCAAAACGCCGCCGTTGGCCGGTGAATTTCCTTTCGGCTCCATCCCGTTCCCAAAGGATGGCATGCCGTAACTAATCACCGCATGCCAGCGCTCAAAATCGACACCCTGGCGATGATTCTCAGGGTTTTCGCTGGTGCCGCGAATCGTGCCTTCCAGATTCCCTTTCGCCAGCATGGGAGCGATCGGCGCAAGCAATTCGAATTGCGCAGCGACAGGCTTGAGCGCACTAGACTCCATCGACTCGGGCCCGCTCGTCTGGTTGCTGTAGCGCGTCAAATCCAGCCCAAACGGAGCCCACCCAATCGCCCCCTGCCCGATAGCCGCATACACAAAAGGCGCGAATGCAGCCGAGTTCCCTGTCTCAGGAATCAGCAGCGGATTGTTTTTGCGTTTATACAGCTCAATCACCTTCATGTACTTCGCATAGTCGGACAGGTAGATATCCGGCGCGACCAAACTGATCGATGGCGCAGCAATCTTCCACAATTCGATGTTGTTGTCGGTCGGCGCACCCGATTCGTATTGCGGCGCTTTACCGGGATGGAAAGGATCGCGCAATGCAGCATTGACGTAAAGCGGCAACGCATATTCCGCCTTGCCCGCCGCGGCCACCTGTTCGATGTAGGTAGCGATATACCAAGCCTGAAACGTCTCGTCCGCGAACTCGCCAAACACTTGCTGCCAGCTTCCAGCCTGTTTACCCAAGCCATCCACCAGCGCTTTGGGAACCGGCTGCGCGAACGCCTTCTGCGCCTCCGCACCATAGTCGCGCACTCCACCCCATACCCCAGCTTCGTTTTCAACCTGCACCATCAGCACGGTGCGCTCGGGGTCCGCTGCCTTGAGGTGGCGCATCAGTGCCCTGAATGCAGTCTTGTCAGCCTCAAGAAACGGCGCAGAGAACGGCGACGGTGAATCGACCGATTCGCCTTTGTCATTATGCACAAAGGGATACTTCGCCTGGTCGAGCTTGATCCACTCCGGCGTATAGTGCGAACTGCCGTTCTTCCACGTGCCAAACCACAGCAGCACGAGACGCATCTTATGTTCGCGCGCCTGGCGCAAAATCAGATCAACGCTGCTGAAATCGAATTTGCCCTGAGTCGCCTCGACCTGTTCCCAATAGATGGGTAGTTCGACGGTGTTGGCATGCAGCGTTTCCGCAGCCGGCCAAACCTTATGAAGATAAGCCGGCCACGCACTTGAATTATTAGCCTGCACGCCCAGCATCAAAAACGGCTTCCCATCGACCATCAGCGCGTAGCGGCCATCTCGTTCGACAATCGCCGGCAAAGGTCTGGCTGCGCTCGCAACACCCGGCTTGGCCTGCGCGGATAAACATTGCCCGGCAACCAACATCTCAAGCACGCACAACAAGAGCAGCGCGCAAAAACCCGTCAATTTGCAATTCGCACTATTCATCGATTGCCTTCTCTGAACGATCATTTGTGGTCGGTAACAATGCAGCAAGTATACCGTTTGCCAAGTCGCCGTTGCTGTTCACCGATTTACACTGAAGAGACACGGAGTCGGCGTCACTCATGGACAAATTTGTCATTCGCGGCGGTAATCCGCTCGTCGGCACCATTCGCGTGTCCGGCGCCAAGAATTCGGCTCTGCCATGTATGGCCGCGGCTATCTTGACCGAAGAAGACGTCACTCTTGAAAACATTCCCCAGGTGCGCGACATCGATACAGAGCGTCGCCTGCTGGTCTCAATGGGAGCGGAGGTGAAACTTGGCGACCGCCTTTTGCCCCACTCCACCACCATCAGCTTTCGCACTCTTACACTCCCTGAAGCTAAATACGAAATCGTGAAGACGATGCGCGCCAGCTCGCTGGTGCTTGGCCCGCTGGTAGCGCGCGCCGGCATGGCTCGCGTCGCGATGCCCGGCGGGTGCGCCATCGGCGGCCGCCCCATCGATCTCCACATCAGAGGCCTTGAAAAAATGGGAGCCACCATCGTGCAGGAGCATGGCTATCTTGAGGCGCGCGCCACACGACTCAAGGGCGCGCACTTGGTCTTTGACAAGATCACCGTCACTGGGACCGAAGACCTGCTCATGGCCGCGGTGCTCGCCCACGGCGAAACCGTAATGCAGAATTGCGCGCGTGAGCCTGAAGTCACCGATCTCGCTGCGTTGCTCATATTGATGGGTGCCAAGATTGAGGGCGCCGGTACGTCAACCATCCATGTGCAAGGCGTAACCAGCTTGCACGGGGCGCGCTACCGCATCAATCCTGACCGCATCGAGGCAGGCACATTTTTGGTCGCCGGAGCGATCACCGCCGGAGACCTCACGGTCGCCGATTGCAACCCTGAGCATTTGCGCACCGTCATCGCCAAGATCGAAGAGGCGGGGGCCACAGTTGACATTCTCGGTCCCTATGCCGTGCGTGTGCGCTCCGACGGAAATCTCAAGGCTGCAGACATCTCCACCGAAGAGTATCCCGGCTTTCCCACCGACATGCAGGCACAATTCATGGCCCTTGCAACGCAGGCTGAAGGCGTCAGCAAGATCACCGAAAATATCTTCGAGAATCGCTTCATGCATGTGCAGGAACTGGTGCGCATGGGCGCGAACATCAAGGTGGACGGACGAACCGCAACTGTGCGCGGCGCAGCTCGCCTCTCCGCAGCCGCCGTGATGTGCTCAGATCTTCGCGCCTCGGCATCGCTGGTTTTAGCTGCGCTGGTCGCTGAAGGTGAATCCATTCTCGACCGCGTTTACCACATGGACCGCGGCTACGAGCGCTTTGAAGAGAAGCTTCAAGGTGTCGGCGCCCAGATTCAACGCATGGGTAACGTGTTCAAAACTCGCAACGGCGAAGCCGCCGCCGATTGATGCGCAGCGCCAACCGACTCAGGGTACTACACCAAACATCGGGAATCGGATGGCAACAGCTTGTTGCGCTAACCTGTTGCCTTAGTGCGATGTTCTGCAACGCGTTTTCGCAACAGTTGGTTTGCACGGATCGGACCAGGACTTCTAACTTTTTGGTTTAGTGACATACTGGTTAACCTCATGAACCTGATGCAGTTATTATCGCTAAAAAAATGTTATCCCAAATTTCGTCCCGATGAAACAGGGGGCGAAATTTGGTTACGTAAGTTTATCTCCCTGTATTCTCATAGGCAACGGTCGTATCACGAGTAGAATCACATATAACAACCTTTCCGCACAGCATATTGGTCATTCTGATAGAGGGTGTATTCGTGGATTGGAGTAAGCTCCCGGATCTCGTCGCCATCGCTTTACTAACCTGCGCGTTTGCGTCAGTCGCAAAGCGGGGTCACACCTCTATGCCCCGGCTTTGGCTGGCCGGTTGGATGTTGATCTCCCTGCATTTCATTACATCCATGCTTGTGTTCAAGCCGGGCATTTTGACCGTTATCGCAGAGGATATCGGAACTGCGTCGCTGTCTTCCGCGGGCCTGTTCTTTATGTGGGCCGCAGTTCCCTACCGCAGAGAACGGTCAAGCCGACACATGATGGTGGCGCTGCTCACCACGATTACTCTCTACATTGTTTTGATTTGCACCAATGAAACCCCAGCGTGGCTGTTGAATCTCTCAGCCATTTTGGTGGGTATCGCCCCGCTGACAGTTGCGTTGACGTCAGTGCCCAGATTCAAGCATGTGCTGCGATTGGTAGTTGTGAGCTTGTATTTCGTACTGTCCATTTTCCTTCTCGTGGTGCAAAACCGCCCCGGCGACGGTGGCGATCTGGCCTTGAACGCGTTGCTCTTCACTGTCTATTTCGAATGCTGCATTCACATCTGGTACAACTACGGTCGTGCCACCGCCGGGTCTCTAATAACAATCGTTGGGTTTTTAGGTTGGGCTGGAGTGTTCGTGATCTCGCCGCTCCTCAATGCCCTGCTGCCCACCGCTCACCTCGAAAGTGAAGTCTGGAATCTGCCTAAATATGTTGTTGCCGTCGGCATGATCCTGCTCTCTCTCGAGGACCAGATAGAGCACAACAAATACCTGGCATTGCACGATGAATTGACTGGCTTGCCCAACCGGCGTCTTTTCCTCGATAGACTTGCCATATCCCTCGAGCGCGCGCGGCGTCTTGGTTCCAGAGCGGCGTTGCTGGTGGTAGACCTCGACCGTTTCAAGCAAGTGAATGACACCCTTGGACACCATGCTGGTGACCTGCTGCTGCAGAACGTGAGTTCCATTTTTTCCAGTCGTGTCCGCCGTTCCGACACCGTCGCCCGCACCGGTGGCGATGAGTTTTCTCTTATCCTCGAAGAGCCCACCAACCGCTCAAACGCCGACCTCGTTGCTGAGTCGCTGATGGAATTACTGAGGAAGCCGCTCCAGATCGGTGATCATTCCGTGCATGTGGGAGCCAGCATCGGGGTGGCGCTCTTCCCTGAAGACGCACCCGATCTTGAATCTCTATGTATCGCGGCCGACCTGCGCATGTACGACTACAAGCACGCCTCAAAAGATGCCCCTAAACTGCCCATCCGATCGGCGGCCACGTCAGTCGAATCGCCTTTGCCGGCAGCCCCTCACAATGCTGACGAAGATCGGATCTCGGCAGAAGCCGAAATGTCCGGTCAAAACCGCATTCATGCCGGATAACCCGTCGCTCCAGACATTCCAAACCGCTAAAGACTCAACAAGACCGACGATTGAGACCTCATACTGCAAGTAGTCGATCCTCTGTTTTGACTCGAGCAAAGAGCCCACGCCAAGACATCACTTCGCAGGCGCACTTGAGCTCAGGACCAATGAACACTCTTCGGAGTGGGTTGCTCAACTAGTAATTTCCGTAATGGCCATGACACGCTAGCGAAGTATGACAGCGCAAATAATAAAGTTCTTCTCACCTTATAGCGTGGCTGCCCGACATCCTAACGAGTCTCGGACGAGCTGATCGTAGCGTCTACGCCATGCATGACACCCACATGAGCCATGTAATCGCCAGGCTCCGGCCCGGTATCAGCGCCGCTGCCGCAACCAAGCAGGTAAGCGCGCTCCAATATCAAATCCATCTCGCTAACCCAATGGCGCCCGTCGCCGAAGATGCCGTCTTTCGCCCCCTCATCAACGACGTGGTGCTCGACGTGAAGACGCCGCTGATCGTTCTGCTCTGCGCCGTCGGATGCATGTTGCTGATCGCCTCTCTCAACGTCTCCAACCTGCTGGTGGCGCGCGGTGCCTCGCGGCGCAAAGAAGTCGCTGTCCGCAGCGCCCTCGGCGGCAGCCGCCTTACCCTCATCCGCGAACAAATGACCGAGAGCCTCCTCATCTGCTTTGCCGGCGGATTGATGGGTCTCCTGCTCTCGTTGGTTTCGACACACTGGCTGGCCGGCCATTGGCGAGACCTTCCGCGCGCAGATTCGATCCACGTAGATGCAACCGTGCTCGCATTCACGATCGCCATTGCCGTTTTCGCCGCGATGCTTGCCGGCTTGTTGCCCGCCATCTCATCTACCGGCAAAGGAGTCTTCGCCGTCCTCCAGGAATCCTCCCGATCCATCGGCGGCAGCGCATCGCGTTCCAAGCTTCGTAAGGTCATGCTCACCGCGGAGATCTTCCTCACTGTCATCCTCCTCGTATCCGCCGGGCTTCTCTTCAGAAGCTTTCTCCATCTGCGCACGTTAGACCTCGGCTGTGTTACCGACCACGTGCTTACAGTCAAATACGGCCTTCCTGAGAAGCAATACGATTCGCGCGACAAGGTCATTGCGTTTCACGAGTCATTGCTCGAGCGCGTTCGCCGTCTGCCTGGAGTTCGTGCCGCGGCGCTGATTTCTACTCCTCCGGGGGGCGGCTACGAAAGCGACAGTGTGTTTACGATTCCAGGGCGACCCACCCCCAGCTTCAACCTTCAATACGACGCGATGACGCGCACCACCGATCCTGAATACTTCAATGCCATGCAAATCCCATTGATCAGCGGCCGCGTTTTTACCAGTCATGAGCGCCTCACCAACGACCACTACCTCGTCGTCAGCAAGAAGTTCGCCGACCAGTTCTTTCCTGGAGATACCCCTGTCGGGAGACGCATCAATGTCAGATGGTATGGCAAGCCTGAAGACTTCGAGATTCTCGGAGTTGTCGGCGATACCGTCTACGACGTCACGCAGCCGATCAAGGCCATGATGTATTTCCCAATTCTCTCCGGGGCTCCGGAACAAACCGGCGATGCGACCATCGTGGTGCGCTCGGTCGGCAACCCGCTTGCGCTCTCCGTTCCAATCCAGCAGCAGGTTGCAGCACTTGATCCAGCGCTACCCGTCTACGACGTCCTTACCATCGATCAGATGCTTGGGAAAAACACAGCCAGTCAGAGCTTCAGCGCGACTCTCGTGCTTGCCTTCGCCGGGCTCTCCCTGTTGTTGGCAGGGGTGGGGCTCTATGGAGTTCTCTCCTACCTGGTCACTCAGCGCGTCACCGAGATCGGAATCCGCATCGCCCTGGGCGCGCATCGATCCGAGGTCCTTCGCATCGTCCTTCTCGACGGCCTTCGCCCTGTTTTCATCGGATTGCTCGCCGGCTTGGCCGGCGGGATCGCCGCAGGAGCTTTGATTCGTTCCATCCTTTATGGAACAAGCGCCTTCGACCCGCTCGTACTCATCGCGATCGTGGCCTGCCTTCTGCTCACTGCGATCCTCGCCTGCGCCGTGCCCGCCTTCCGCGCATCACGCATCGAACCGATGCAGGCTTTGAGAATGGAATAGTTGCTACCGCCGATTCTGATGATTCAAGCTTCGCCGAAGCCAACTGACGACGTGGCAAAGCGCACTCTTGCGAAGGTCAAGGGACGTTTAATTACCAAACTCGAAAATTACTGTTTGAGCAGCTTGTTTAGTCTCTTCCTCGCCGCTGGCAAGCGCGATTTCACTAAACAGGCACCAAGAGGCCCTTCAAACGACTCATGCCTGATCTCTTGTTTTGCAATCCAACTTAGGCGCACGACGAAAGATGCCCGAACTCCCAAATTTCGAGGAGTTCGGGCATCTTTAATCGTTGCGAAGTTGCAAGCCGTGGTTAAATTCAAGCCACCGCCGCCTGCTTAATTGCTGCCCGCCGTTCCGGGGCCGCGACCACCGCGACGCCGACGCCGACGGCGGTTATTGGCAGCCGGTCCGCCAACTGCAGGACGAGCGCCTACAACCTGGCCGACTGCGACGGGTGCGCCTTCGACTCGGTTAAAGTTTGGCTCGTTCTCTTCGTCGATCTCTTCGCCCTCTTCATCGTCCTCGTCGAAGTCATCTCCACCCTCAATCAGAATGGTGCTCTGATTGGAACGGGGTTGACGGTCTTCGAAATCGTTGCTGGGCTTGGTCGGCGCAGCCGATGCTTCAGAAGCATCGATCTGTACTTCGCCCGGCTCGACCGGCGCAGACTGGGCCAGCTTCGCCTTCTGCTCCTTGATCAGCGCTTTGCGGCTAAGCTTGATGCGATTGCCTTCGATGGCCAATACCTTGACCATCACCTGGTCGCCTTCGCGCAGTTCGTCTTTTACTTCCTTGACGCGATGCTCGGCGATCTCTGAGATGTGCAGCAAACCATCCGTCCCCGGGAACAGCTCGACAAACGCGCCGAACTCCGCAAGCCGCACAACTTTGCCCAGATAGATCTTGCCAATCTCCGGCACGGCCGTGATGTTGCCAATCATCTCGAGCGCTTTCTTCAAGCCCTCGCCGTCCGAAGAGGCAACACTGACCCGACCCGTATCGTCGACGTCAATCTTGGCCCCGGTCTGCTCGATGATGCCGCGAATAGTCGCGCCACCCTTGCCGATCAAATCACGAATCTTGTCGGTCGGAATCATGACCGTCTCGATGCGCGGCGCATACTGCGAGCGCTCGGTGCGTGGTCCGTCGAGTGCGGCGTCCATCTTGTCGAGCAGGAAGAGCCGTCCGCGCTTCGCCTGTTCCATCGCCTGCTGCAGAATCTCGCGCGTCAAACCGCCAATCTTGATATCCATTTGCAAAGCGGTAATGCCCTTGCGCGTTCCGGCAACTTTGAAATCCATATCGCCGTAGTGATCTTCTGCGCCTGCAATGTCGGTGAGAATGGCATAGTCATCGCCTTCCTTCACCAGGCCCATCGCCACGCCTGCAACCGCTCCTTTGAGAGCGATGCCGGAGTCATAGAGCGCGAGGCTCGCGCCGCAGACTGAAGCCATCGACGAAGAACCGTTCGACTCGAGAATGTCCGACACGATGCGAATGGTGTACGGAGATTCTTCGGGGCTGGGAAGAACGGCGGCGATAGCGCGCTCGGCAAGTGCGCCGTGCCCGATCTCGCGTCGTCCCGTGCCCGTCATGCGGCCCGTCTCGCCAACACTGAATGGCGGGAAGTTGTAGTGCAGCATGAAAGGCTTTTTCTTTTCGCCTTCATAGCTTTCGAGGCGCTGCCCGTCGTCGGTGGTGCCCAGCGTGATCGTAACCAGTGCTTGCGTCTCGCCGCGCGTAAAGAGCGCCGAGCCGTGCACGCGAGGCAGAACGCTGGTCTCGATCGTGATTTCGCGAATCTCGTCAAACGCGCGACGATCCGGTCGAATGCGATCCTTAGTCACCTGCGCACGGAAAATTCGTTCACGCATGTGCTCGTAATAGGTAGCCAGCTTTTTCTTCGCGCCCGAATCGTCCGCGGGAAGCGCCTTGGCTAGCTCGTCCTTGATCTGCTTGACGAGCGCATAGCTGTCGGTCTTGCCATGAGCCTTGGTGTCGAGCGCATCCTTGAGACGGTCGCCAACCTTGGCCATGAGGCTATCGTAGTAGGGTTGGTCAAACTCCGGCGCAGTGAATGCACGCTTGGGCTTGCCGGCCTTCGATACGAGCTCATCGATAGCTGCAACAATCTTCTTGATCTCGGTGTGCGCAAATTCAATCGCCGCGAGAATGACTTCTTCGGTCTCTTCTTTCGCGCCCGACTCGATCATCACGATGCCGTCTTTGTGGGCGACAACCATGATGTTGACGGTGGTTGCGGCACGCTCTTCGTAGGTCGGGTTGATGACGAATTCACCATTCACACGGCCCACGCGCACCGCGCCAACCGTAGCGCTGAACGGAATATCAGACAACGCCAGCGCGCAAGCGGCGGCATTGATGCCCACCACGTCAGGATCGTTCTGCTTGTCGGCGGAGAGGACCAGCGCAATCACCTGGGTCTCATTGCGGAAACCATCCGGGAAAAGCGGACGAATCGGTCGGTCAATCTGGCGACAGGTCAGCACTTCCTTTTCGCTCGGCCGGCCTTCGCGCTTGATAAATCCGCCGGGGATGCGCCCACCGGCATACGTGTATTCGCGGTAATCAACAGTAAGAGGGAAAAAGTCGATGCCCTCTCTTGGATCGGGAGATGCAACTGCAGTGGCCAGTACCACGGTCTCGCCCGTAGTCACCAGTGCGGCGCCGGACGCCTGCTTGGCCATGCGCCCGGTCTCAAAAATCAGGCGCTTGCCACCAGCAAGCTCGACTGCTACTTCATACTTAGACATAGAGTCCTCGTTTCAATTTTTCACTTAGGAAACTTGTAGAGAGGGAGGCGCTGGAAGGAATAAGGCTGCAAGCAGTTTTGCACTTAGACAACGACAGGCTGCGCGCAAGAGAGTGATGTGTGCGCGGGGGAGCGGATTCTCCCGGCCTGTGTGCCATTAAGCGCAAAGAGACCGCCCACAGCAGATAGCTATGCGCGGTCCCTGGCAGCGGTTGCAGTTTGCCAGGTACACCATGGCCCCAAGTTCTGGGTGGAACGAGGGCCGTGACCAGTTTCCGGTCTAGGCGCTTCCGGTTCAATGTTGGCTTTCTGGCTACTTGCGGATCCCGAGTTTGCCGATGACGTCGCGATAGCGATCGGTATCATGCGTTTTCAGGTAATCCAGCAGACGGCGACGTTTACTGACCAGCATCAACAAGCCACGACGTGAAGCGTGATCCTTCTTGTGCATTTTGAAGTGCTCAGTCAATTCGCCAATCCGTTCACTCAGAATCGCGATCTGAACCTCCGGTGAACCGGTGTCCGTATCGTGGGTGCGGAAGCGTTCAATTAGGGTAGTTTTCTTAGCGGTCGCCAGCACGGCGTGTGTTACTCCTCTTGCGTTCTCAGTCCACTCTCAAGTGTCTAAAGTGAGATTACCATGGATGCATACCCCTGCGCCATTTAACCGACGCTTCAATACCTTCATACAGCAGTCATGCATCTACTGCGTTTCCTGCTGCAGCCAGTAGTTTGCTCGGGCCACGATACGCGCGCCATAGTCCTGCGTAGTGCGCACGCGCAGGCTGTGCAGCCCCTGCGTGGGATTGGACGGGCTGAACGTGATCAGGTATCGGTTCCGCGCATCCCTCGCCGCCTGCAACACACGCTGCTCAAACCCCTTGTCCCCGGTGAAGCTGGTGTATTCTCCGCCGCTCATCTTCGCTACTTCCTTGGCCATGTTTTTTCTGAATGCCTGTACCGTCATCACCAGCGTTGAAACCAGGTTCATGGTGCGGTCTTCACCGTTATCTTTAACATCGTGCAGTATCTCCGCACGCGCCGGCGAAAACGAAACACTCAGCACCAACACATCCGAGCGTCCAATTTTCTGAATCAGTTGCGCAGCCTTGGTATGTTTGCTGCCATGGTCCCGCTCTTCACTGATCAACAACAGCACGCGGCGATACTCCTTGGGCTGCGTCTCCAAAAGATCGACAGCGTAACTCACGCTATCCAGAATCGCTGCACCGCTCCCGCCCGGCTCAAGGTGTTGCAGAGCATCGTTCAAATTCTCGCTTGCGTGTGTGAAGTCGTGAATCAAACGCGGCTTGGCATCAAATCCAATCAACGCCGCCTGGCTCCGTGGGTCGGTGAGAAAGACATCGAGCAACGGCCCCAGCTTAGCCAGCTTGCTAAACTCGAGCGCGCTCACCCCGCCTTGCTCAACCGCAACCACCAGCGAGACGGGAGCGGTATCCATCTCCTCCTGCACGCGAATCTTCTGCGCTACGCCGTTGTCTTCGAC
>JANXYB010000117.1 GCA_025350325.1 Acidobacteriaceae bacterium | reverse complement strand
CAGGCCCTGTTCACACACCTGGTCAAGGACCTGCGCATCGAGTGGCGCTCAAAAGACGCCATCAACTCCATGTTGTTTTTTGCGCTTCTGGTCGTGGTGCTTTTCTCGATTGCCTTCGATCCGCGCGGCGAATTTGCTCAGAGAATCGCCGGAGGCGTGCTCTCAGTTGCCACCATGTTTGCCTCGGTAAGCGCGCTCAACCAGGCCTGGGCGCGCGAAATTCGCCACCAGGTGCTGGACGCACAGCGCATGGCGCCTACCTCGGGAGCGCAGCTTTTTCTCGCCAAGGTTCTCGCCAATTTTCTCTTTGTGTCGATCGTGCAGTTGGTCCTTGCCCCCGTATTCCTGGTCTTCTACAACCTGCATATTCAGGGCGAGGGCTGGCTGCTCCTCCTGGTTCTGCCCCTTGGAACGTGGGCTCTGGTAGCCAATGGAACCTTCTTCGCCGCGCTTGCCATTCGCAGCCGGAATCGCGAATTGCTGCTGCCGTTAATCCTCTTTCCGATTTACCTGCCGGCACTTTTGGCGATGGTGCAGGCGACCGGATTCATCCTCACCGGTGACGGCGACCCGAGTCTGTGGATCAAGCTCCTTGTCGGCTACGACATCATCTTCACTACCGTGAGTCTGCTGTTGTTCGACGTGGTGTTCCATGCGGAATAATCAGTCCACCGTCCGATGGAGACCCAAGCATCAACCTCGGCGTAAACTGTTAACGACCGCCCAGGATTCACTATGAGAAAAATTGCACTCGGCCTATTTCCCGCGATCACCGTCCTGCTGATGATCTGGGGCTTTTACCAGGCCATCTACGTCGCGCCTACCGACGCCATGCAGGGCGAAATCTTTCGCATCATCTTCTACCACGTGCCCTCGGCATCGGTCGCTTTCCTGTTCTTCGCTATTAGCCTGCTCGGCTCGATTGGCTACCTCGCCTGGCGCCGCACCCGGCCCGCATGGGCGCAGGCAGCGGACGCATGGGCGCTCTCTGGCGCTGAGGTAGGCGTCGTATTCTGCACGGTTGTTCTGACGACCGGCCCGCTATGGGGCCGCCGCGCCTGGGGCATCTGGTGGACATGGGATGCTCGCCTCACTACCACGCTGGTTCTATGGCTGATCTACGTGAGTTACCTGCTCTTGCGCCGTTTCGCGGCCGGCCCGCAGATGCAGACACTGGCGGCAGTTTTAGGCATTTTTGGCGCTCTCGATGTGCCCATCGTGTACATGTCCAATCGCTGGTGGCGTACCCAGCATCCTGCCCCGGTTTTCGGCGGCGGGGAAGGTTCCGGTATGGACAAATCCATGGTTGAGCCGCTTCTTTGGAACATGTTGGCGTGGCTTTGCTGGGGCCTACTGATCCTGTTTCTGCGCTATCACGTCGAGCGCAAACATCAGCAATTTGCAGCAGAAGAGGCCGAAGAGGCCCTGGCAAGCGCCTGATCGACGCAAAATTGCGCTGAGTATTGCTCAACGAAGGAACCTCCGCCACGGGAGAGGAAAAATGGATCAAAGAGCTATTCTCGATCACCAATTCGTAATTGCCGCCTACATTGTTACTTGGGCTTTGCAACTGGGCTACCTGACGTGGCTTGGCATCAAGTGGCGCTCTGAAAAACGCCAAGCAGCGCGCAGAGAACACGATGCCAGCTAATTCGACGCGGACAGCTTTTCGCGATCGTAACAAAACATGCGAACACAGAATTCCTGCAATTGCCGTAAACTTGAAACACTGAGGTTCAGCGATGTTAGTTGTCATGAAGGCGCAGGCCACCGCCGAAGAAATCCAGGCCGTTTGTGACCATATCGAAGTCATGGGCTACCGTCCGCACCCCATGCCCGGCGCGCAGCGCACTGCTATTGGCATCACCGGCAACCAAGGGGAAGTAGACCGCGGCAACCTCGAAGAAATGTCCGGCGTCGCCGAAGTGATCCGCGTATCTAAGGCCTACAAGCTGGCCAGCCGCGACGTCAAAGAAGAAGACACCATCATCCACTTTGCTGGAACCGATGCCACGATCGGCGGTCGCAATCTCGCCATCGTTGCCGGGCCCTGCTCCATCGAGAGCCGCGAACAGGCCTTTGCCATTGCCGAGAAGGTTGCCGCCTCGGGCGCGCAGTTTTTCAGAGGAGGCGCCTACAAGCCCCGGACTTCGCCTTATGCGTTTCAAGGTTTGGGCCTCGATGCGCTCAGGATCATGGCTGAAATCAGAGACACCTTTGGCCTGCGAATTATCACTGAAGCCCTCGATAACGAGAGCCTCGACCTGGTAGCGGAGTGGGCAGACGTCGTGCAAATCGGCGCGCGCAATATGCAGAATTTTTCATTGCTCAAGCGCGCCGGCCGTCTGCGTATGCCAGTGCTGCTCAAACGCGGCATGAGCGCTACGCTCGACGAATTCCTCATGGCTGCCGAGTACATCATGAGCGAGGGCAACTACGAAGTCATCCTTTGCGAACGCGGCGTGCGCACCTTTGCCGATCACACACGCAACACGCTCGACCTCAGCATCGTTCCGGCAGTGCAGAAACACAGCCACCTGCCTATCCTGGTTGATCCAAGCCACGGTACCGGCAAGCGCGACCAGGTACTGCCGATGGCGCGGGGTGCTGTTGCTGTCGGCGCTGATGGCCTCATGATCGAAGTTCACCATCAGCCTGAGAAGGCCCTCTCTGACGGCCCCCAGTCAATCTATCCTGAGCAGTTCGCGCGCATGATGGATGAGATCGAGCAAATTGCGCCTATCGTGCATCGCGAGTTGCCCCGGGGCATACATGTCGAGACCGCCGCAACCAAGCCTCATGACAGCTCAATCCGGTAGTGTAAGACCGTCGCACTTCAAATCACCGGCAGGCAAGGAACGCGGAATCAATGAACTCGAAGCAAGTCGCGCCGGTTCGAATGTTCGCGTTCGTCGTAGCGCTCTCCGTCTCCGGTTGCCGTGCTCACGATTTCCCGCAGTTTCAGCCGAACTATCGCGAATACGCCTATGTGAGCAACGGCGGCAGCGGCACTGTGTCTGTATACGACGTTGTCAACGTACGTGTCGACCGCGAACTGCCCGTTGGCCTGAATCCTATCTCGGTCACCGCCAGCAACACGCGCAATGAGATTTACGTGGTCAATGCGGGCAGCCCGTCGGGTCAGGGTTCTGTCGCCGTCCTCAATGCTGAAAACAATTCCGTGGCCGCGCAGATCCCCGTTCATAAATTGCCGACCGCGCTCGCGCTCGATGCAAAAGACGACTTGGCCTACGTGTCTAATTCCGGCTCTAACACCGTGTCGGTTGTTGACCTCAAGGCGCGTCGCGAATTGGCCCAGATCGGCGTCGGTGAAGAGCCCGCGTCATTGCGAGTCGCTCCGGACGGCAAGACCGTCGCCGTCGCTAACCGCGCAGGAAACTCTGTGAGCATCATCGATACGGCGACCCGTACGGTGCGTGCTGTTTTTGAAGGCTGCCCCGGTGCCAGCGATGTTGTCATCCTGCCGGACTCATCCAAAGCGTTTGCGGCGTGCTCCGGCGGAAATCAGGTGATGGCCATTCTTCTGGCCCACACCGACAATCACCCAGACGGACATGCGATTGAGACCGACCGTCTTGAATCTCTGCTCGATGTGGGCCGCGGTCCGGTTCAACTAGCGCTCAAGCCCGATGGAGGCGAAATCTTTGTTTCCAACTCCCTCTCCAACTCCATCTCCGAAATCTATGCCAACACCGACGACGTCGCAGGCGCCTACATCATGGGTGCGGAACCAGTGAGAGGCCTCGTGTCCGCCGACAATTCGCTGCTCTATGTCGGCAACCTCCATTCGCAGGAGGTCATGATTTATTCGATCGACGATGGCAAGCGGATCGGGCACATCCACGTAGGCGACGGTCCATCTGCGCTGGCGTTTTCTGCTGAAGGCCATCTGCTTTTCGTTGTTGATGCACGCTCAGGCGATGTTGCCGTGGTGCGGACGGCTTCGCGCTCGCTGTTTACGATGCTCCCTGCAGGACGCAGTCCAAATGCGATTGCCATCAAAGCGTTCAAGCTGCCATAAAATGTTGAAAGTAATTATTGCACTGCTTTTGGATCGGGCGGCATAGCGCTGAACTGCGCTCCGGCAAACAAGATCAACCCAGAAACATATGCCCAGAACAGCAAGCCCACCGACACGTAGAACGGTCCGTAGATCGCCTTCAGATTGATCAGCGGCAGCACGGCGACGAAGACATACTTGGCGATCAACCATACCAATCCCGTCACGATTGCCGGACGCATCACATTTCGCGCCGGAACTCTGCGGTTGGGCAATAGCCAGTAGATTGAAAAGAAAAACAGAATCGATGCCACGCCGGTTGAGACCGCCAGCCAGATATAGCTGATGCCGTCGAAGACAAAATTCTGAGTATGGTGAAAGAAAATAATTCCCAATACTTGCCGCTGCCATGCGCTCAGCAGAATGCTTGCCATGGCAAGAGCCACCATCAGGATAGCTAGACCGAATGCGACCAACTGGTTCATCAAATAATTACGGCTTTTGATCACGCCGTATGCCCTGTTCAGGGCGACTTCGAGCGGTAAAAAGATTCCCGTGCATGAAATGAGAATCATGAGCAGCGAAAACGCTTGCACGCCTTGCCGGGATGCGGCGGCCGCAAGACTTGCCGCCACCCAATCCTGATTCGAAGGCAGAAAGTAATGCACCATCTTGCCCACAACTGCAATCATCATTTCGGAATGAAACACGGCCCGCGAAATTGTATATAGCAGGACGATAAATGGGATAAAGGAAATGATTGCGTTCGCCGCCACACTGAATGCGTAGGTGTGCACTTCTGAGTCGAGCAGATACGCGAGCAACGCCATGCCCTTTGTGCGCCAGACCGGCTTCTTTAACTTGGCTATCGGCAAGGGCGCGTTTATCCGCACCACTTCCGGTATCGCAATGACTTCGCAGACGCTGGATTGTGGACCTGTTGACACTTATCTCTCTCGGAAATTGACCGGCCTCTAACCGCGCGTTAGATAAATTGCTTTTCAGTATTTGATATTTAGAGCATAGCGTCTTTCGTTGAGAAGCGTTGTGACGCAAGTAACGCTGAGATGCGCACGCCAAGCGTATGGAGGGCACCACGACGATTGGCTCTATTGCGGCCTGTCTCTTAGGCGTTGAACACCGAAAGCGATCGCTTCCCTTAGGTTACGCAGCATATTTTACGTGCATCCATGCTCATTCATGCCCGAAGAACATCTGTTGACTCCGAAGGTCTTTCAGCTAGTGAGTTTGTCAAGCGCCCACCGGGCGGCGGCACGCACTCCTGCATCGGCCGACTCTACCCACTGCTGCAGTCGGGGTGCGAAGTCGCGCAGGCCGCTGTTTCCCATAGCCACGGCCACGTTGCGGCGCAAACCTGTGAATCCTGCGCGCCGCACTGGCGACCCGTTAAACGTACGCTCAAAATCACCTTCCTCGAGAGCAGCCAGCCACTGCAACGTTGGATTGACCAACTCTGTGCGCGCGACAAGTTCTGGGTCTGCGCTAATCGGAGCCTTTCGATTCCACGGGCAAACGTCCTGGCAAATGTCACAACCAAACACTTGCCGCCCCGTCTCCTCCATCAATTCCGGTGGGATGGTCCCCCGATGTTCGATCGTCAAATATGAAATGCAGCGCGCCGCATCCATCTGATAAGGGGCGATCAACGCGCCCGTGGGGCATGCGTCAAGACAACGCCGACACGATCCGCAACGATCGGGTATCGTTGGCGACGTTGCCTGCGCCTCGACCGGCAATGAAGTCAGCAGCACCGCCACAAATGTGAACGATCCAAGCTTCGGATGAATAAGGCACGTGTTTTTTGCAGTCCATCCCAGACCGGCTGCAGTGGCTAGCGCGCGCTCCACCACCGGACCTGTATCGACATAGGCGCGGGCCTCAAAACTTCCATGCTCCTCGCGGAGGTTTGCTTGCAGAGAGCGCAATCGCTTCAACAGGACCTTGTGATAATCGCTGGGCGAGATTTTGCCACCCGCGTCGACTCTGCTACTCCACGCATAGCGCGCGATCCACGCAGCATTCCATTCATGCGTCTCAGTCGAGAGAGGCTCATCGCTGTTGTAGACAGCCAGGCACACGATTGCTGATTGCGCCCATGGAAACGGAGTCGCCACCCGGGCCCGCAAGAAAGCTCCGCTCTCGCTCTGCCGCTTCAGATAATCCATGGTGCCTGCGCGACCGGCATTCACCCACTGCTCAAACCGGTCCGCATCGCGAGACTCGGCATCGTGCGGCAGAGCCACAAGTCCAGCTTCTGAAAAGCCCGCTTCCTGCGCAAATGCGCGAACAGATTCTGCCGTCAAGGAGTGACTGGTTGAATCCGACGACGGAACTGATTCATCTAAACACATGGAACCTGTTCCCCTCCTTTCTGCGTAATGGTTTGCAGGTGTTCGATTGTGAACGGAAAATTCATATTCGAACAACAACAGTCTACTGTCAGTCAATGAATGTGCTCGTATCCGCTTTGATTTCAGCGAATTCCTCATAAGTTCATTGGCGACCCAGTTGCAAGGAAAGAGGGCGTCAAGTCGTTTGCTTTTGCTGAGCCCGCAAATGACGTTTCAAGGAGGTTTTATGACGAGCATTTTTGTAACCGGTAACACGACCATGAGCCCCCGCAATCTTCCCGAGTTGGTGCGCGGCAAAGAGCAAGGTTTACTCGATCAACTGGGCCCGATCGTTCTTGAGCGGACCGTCACGCTTGATCTAGCGCATGTTGAGCGCATTGATGCGGCTGGTATCGCGGCTCTGATCACCCTTTACGGCAGCGCCCACCTCGCAGGTCACGGATTCGCGGTCATTAACGTTGCGCCGCGCGTGGCGGAAATTCTTTCGCTAGTGGGACTGGATCGGATCCTCGTTGTGCAGGATGCGATCCCATGCCCGGAGAGTGATCCCTGCTTTGCACAGTCAGCTGCCTAGACCTGTACTTTGATCACTCCTGAGCGCCCATCTGCCCGTCCCATATTGCGGCACACACTTCACATTGAGGCGCTCAGATCTCCATGCTCGACTCCGTAAATTCCCTAACTTGTCGTGAAACTGCGCTCTGCTGTTGCCTTGCGCCTCACCCTGCAAACCTGCATCGGGGAATGGCCGCCGCGGCTGCGCGTCTCGTAAATCGTCTGTGACGAGTAGCACAGGCAACTGTATAC
>JANXYB010000105.1 GCA_025350325.1 Acidobacteriaceae bacterium | reverse complement strand
CGTGGATGCTCAACACTCGGCCTAGAAAAACCCTGGGATGGAAAGCTCCCGCTGAACTGTTCCTCCCCGATGGCGCTTTCGACTTCGTTCAGCACTGGTCAGATAAAATCGTACCCGTTGCACTTGGAACCTGAATCCGCCGTGCGCTCATCGCTCTCCGCGGATTCAAAAGAGTTCATCTTGAAGCTGGTGCGAGCCAAAAGGTTCATTTCGATTTGAAAGATCGCGATCTGGGTTTAGTGACCGAGGATGGAAATCCTATCGTTGCGCAAGGTGATTACACGATCAGCGTCGGCGGGGGCCAGCCAGACACAGCCGCGCCGGTAGTTACCGGAAAGTTCCATATCGATGGCCAAATCGCATTGCCGGAATAGAGCCGCACATCTGATTGGCGTCCAGTGACAAAGGAGCATAAGTGCACAGACGGGATTTTTGCAGACTGCTTGCAATCGCTGCAGCATCGAAAGCGGTGCCATCCTCTGGTCAGGCCGCGCACGAGATCAAGCCTGCACTGCCCAGTGGGTTCAACCAATACACGCAGGACTACGCTCAGTTTTGCGGGCTGCCGCCCGACAAGAGGGTCTTCTACAGGGTGAGCGACGGAAAGATTGTGGAGGAACGGCTGGATGAAGCTACGTGGCAACCACCGGCGTGGAACTATACCCCGGCAGCACAGTCGATCGCAGGCGGACTGTGGGACGATGTGCCTCTGAATTCGTCAATCCCCAATATTGCGGGCGATGGTCCGTTCAAACCCACCTGGGATTCGCTGCTCGAGTACGAAGCGCCGGATTGGTACCAGGATGCGAAGTTCGGAATTTGGGCTCACTGGAGTCCGCAGTGCGTTGCCGAAGCCGGAGACTGGTACGCGCGCAATATGTATGTCGAAAACCAGCGGCAATACAAGTATCAGCTCGAGCACTATGGTGCGCCGTCGCGGTTCGGGTACAAGGAGCTTTGCGCACAGTGGACTTTGCTCAACTGGGATCCGGACGAGTTGATTACACGATACAAAAATGCCGGCGCGAAGATATTCGTCGCCCTGGCTAATCACCATGACAGCTTCGACGCGTGGGACTCGAAGCATCAGCCCTGGAATGCCGCCGCAATTGGTCCTCATCGCGATGTGATCGGGACCTGGGCAGCAGCGGCGCGAAAACAGGGTCTGCGATTTGGTGTGACAGTGCATCAGGCGCGTAACTGGTGGTGGTTTCAGCCGTCACACGGCGCCGACAAGTCCGGCCCAAACGTGGGCATTCCATATGATGGCCATCTTACCCAGGCGGAGGGCAAAGATCAGTGGTGGCAGGGCCTCGATCCTCAGCGACTCTACGGTGTGAAGCATCCGGCCGGTTCCCTGCCTGACACATCTTATGTAAAGAACTTCTACGATCGGACGCGCGATCTCATCGACCAACACAATCCTGACCTGCTTTACTTTGACGATTCGCTTCTGCCGCTAGGCTGGGCTGGGATGAACATCGGCGCCTACTTCTATAACAAAAGCCTTAGGCAACACAGCGGCAAGCTTGAAGCCGTTCTGAACGTCAAAGATGTTCCCGACCGGCTGGCGAAGGCTGTGGTCGCAGACTATGAGAGTGGGCTTACTGCCGAGATCATGAGGCATCCCTGGCAATCGGAAACCTGCCTCGGTGCGTGGCACTATCTCCGCTCGCTCTACGAGAAGCCGGGACAATACGGCGGGTATCTGCCACCGCGCGATGTAATCCATTGGCTGATTGACACCGTGAGCAAGAACGGAACATTCATCCTCAATGTTATCGGCAGGCCCGACGGAACCATCGACAACAAGGAAATCGCAGTGCTCGACGGCATCACCGCATGGATGCAAATCAACGGTGATGCAATTTATGCGACTAGGCCATGGAAGGTCTACGGGGAAGGCCCCAACAGCATAAGGGCGGGGTCCTTCCAGGGTGGGAGCGTGAGCAAACTGGGAGAGAAAGATATACGATTCACGTGCAACAAATCCAGGACTGTGATTTATACGCTGATGCTGGGCTGGCCGGCAGAGTCGTTCACGGTGCAGTCCTTGGGACTTTCAGCTGTAACAAGACCAGGGAGAGTTGCGAAACTCGAACTTCTCGGAACAGACCAGACAGTGAGTTGGAAGCAGCAGACCGATGCTTTAAGAGTTGAGCTTCCAAAGCTCTACAAACCAGCGGTTGATTACGCTGCTGTGCTCAAACTGACATTGGCCTAAGCGAAACAACGGCGCTCGCTGGCCGCTTAGCCGATGTCTCGGAGCATTACCGGAATGCTGCGGAAACAGATGCTAACATCACGTCGATTGTCGAAATCAAAATTACAAGCTCTGGGAGATGTAGAAATCAATGCTTCACTACTCTATGCGGCACTTGTGTATTGTCATGCTTGGTCTTCTCGCGATCTCACTCACTTCCGCTCAGTCAAATCAGAACTCATTGCGTGAAGTCGCCGCCGACGTGAAAGACACGCGCGGTCCGGTTGATCGCTTCTTCGACCTTTCAGTTGGCTCCGATTATCCCGGGACGTTGATCCGGGATGACAGCCAAGCCCAGCTGAAATTTGTCACACGCGAACTCGGTTTTCGCTACATACGCTTCCACGCCATCTTCCATGATGTTCTCGGAACGGTCCGCGTTGAAAACGGAAAGACCGTGTATGACTGGGCGAAGATCGATCGGCTTTACGACGATCTGCTGGCGCGGCAAATCAAGCCATTTGTCGAGCTCGGGTTTACTCCAAAGGCGTTGGCGACGTCCGAGAACAGCATCTTCTATTGGCACGGGAATACATCGCACCCGAAACCAGATGGCTGGCGCAACCTCGTTGACGCTTTTGTCCGGCACTTGGAAGAGCACTACGGAAGGGACGAAGTGCGCACCTGGTACTTCGAGGTATGGAATGAGCCAAACCTTTCCGGCTTCTGGGAGGGCGGCGATCAGAAGGCATACTTTGAACTTTACGATTTAACCTCCAAAACGATTAAAAACATCGACCCCAAATTGCGCGTCGGCGGACCCAGTACGGCAGGCGCAGCATGGGTCCCTGAATTCCTGGCGCACGTCAAGCTCAGCGGCGCTCCAGTCGATTTCGTGACGACGCATACTTATGGCGTCCAGGGTGGATTTCTAGATGAGAACGGAAAGAGCGATACCAAGCTCGACCCGTCTGCAGACGCAATCATAGGCGACGTTCGGCACGTGCGCGAGCAGATTTCAGCATCAGCTTTTCCGGGCCTTCCGCTCTATTTCACCGAGTGGAGCACCAGTTACACGCCGCGCGATTCCGTGCACGACTCCTACATCAGCGCGCCCTACATCCTCAACAAGCTAAAAGCGAGCCAAGGTTTAGTACAGGGAATGAGCTACTGGACCTACACGGATTTGTTCGAAGAACCCGGCCCGCCGACCGCTCCCTTTCAAGGTGGGTTCGGATTGCTGAACCCGCAAGGAATTCGCAAGCCGGCCTACTTCGCGTACAAGTATCTGCATGCGCTTGACGGAAACAGCCTTGCGACAAGCGATCCCCAGGCGATCTTGTCCTCAAAAGATGGAAACGTTACAGCTGTGATCTGGGACTTCGAACAGCCGGAGCAAAAGGTCAGTAATCGCTCCTTCTATACAAAGGTGATTGCGTCGCATCCAGCCGTGCCTGTGCATCTGCGCCTGACACACCTTGCCACAAATACCTCATATCGCCTTGAATTGCATCGCACCGGGTATCATTCGAACGATGCATACACGGCATACATCGAACTTGGTTCTCCCCAGGAACTGACTGAAACGCAGATCGCTCACTTGAACGACCTCACGCGCGACCTGCCTGAGACAAATAAGCCCGTGCAGAGCGGAGCCGACGGCACCGTTAATACGACTTTCCCGATGAACAGCAACGATATCGTCCTGGTGAAGCTGGTGCGGAACACGGCAGTCAAATGATCGGGCGGCGGCGGTTATTACCTAGGGGAAGCAGATGACCGGACGGAAGCGTCGAACACTCTACGTCAAATGCAACGTGCATTTCTTCGCGCTGCTGCTGGCTATCATCTCTGTTGGACTCTCACACACAGCACGGGCCGCAGAAGACCCATCGGCGCATCCTGCGTGGGCCGGTCCAGGTCAGCTATTTGTGGGCGCCTGTTATCAGCCCGTCGACCGCTCACCCAAGCAGATCGATCAGGACATTGCCATCATGAAGGGCGCGGGTTTCAATGTCGTGCGCATGGGCGACCTGTCCCGGGATTCTTTTGAACCCTCGCAAGGCAAGTTCACTTTCGAGTGGTTCGACAGAATCATGGATAAGATGCATGCGGCAGGAATCCGAGTGATTCTGGACATCCCTGGCCTGCCGGTGCCCATCTGGCTGCATCGAGCGCACCCAGGCGTCGATATAGTCGCGCAGAACGGAACGCTGCTTCCACCCGCCGAGCGTTACAATTCAAGAAATTCCTATTGGCTATTGTGGCGATAAAGTTTCTTCACAACCAAATAGCCGCCGCTGTGCGTCACATCTGATTGTGCTAGTGCCCGCGCCCATTCGCGAGTTCATTCGGTGCAGATTACTGCGTCCGCTGCTGCGTCTGCTACGCGGCGGTGTGTCACCCCGCCGCCTGGCGTGGAGCCTGGCCTTGGGGATTGTCATTGGAATAAATCCGTCGGTAGGACTTACTACGCTGGTAGTGGTCATGCTCGCATGGATATTGGGGCTCAATCAGATTGCATCGCAAATCGGCGCCCATGCGGTGGCGCCGATTCACTTGCTCCTGTTTATTCCGTTCATCGAACTGGGCGTACATCTGTTTCACACTCGCCGCCTTCCGTTGAGCCGGCAGCAGATCGAGCATCTCAGCCATCATCCGTGGGGCCTGATTCGCGACATCTGGCAGTGGGAGTGGCATGCCCTGGTCGTGTGGGGTCTTATTGCTGCGGTCATGATGCCACTACTCGCTTTGTACATTCGCCGCGGCCTGGTGTTATTAATGCGTCGCCATCGAACGCTACTGCGTTAGCGCCCTGCGTTGCATTGGAAGCTGCTTGAACGTATTAGAGAGTCTATGCCAGCTGATGCGAAGGTCGTGCATCGTCACTCTTTACGATTTTTACGAGCACAAGCCCTAGTACGTCCGTGCTCGGCTCTGCCAGCCTTCTGTCTTCCCAGATGCGTTCTATAAGAGCTTCATTTTAAGCTCTGATGCTTGCGCTGATTTCTGCTTTTGAGAAAAGCGAAGAGAGCCCATTTTGCTCGACGCCTTATCGAACAAAACCTGATCCTTGTCGGGTTAGTCAGTCAGATTCCGGAGTTGTACGGCAATCCTCAACAGACCCGCGACGAAATACGAACTGCCGGTCCCCTTTGTGTACTAATCGCAAGCCGTTCGTGTACCGATTAAGCCGGAGGTAGAATCGACGCTAAACAGGTGAGATTTGACGATGACGCCCGTACCCAAAAGTTTCCACTGGCGATGCACGGCCACCGCTACGGTTCTCGAGGCGGTTGTAACGGCCCTCCTGGGTGTTCCCGTCGGCGCCCAAGGCACAGTGTCCGACCCCGCAGCACTCTCGCACCAGCCGGCCGTTACGATTCATGTTGACCTGACGAAAACTGTTGGCCCATATAAGGCGATCTACAGTTGGTTTGGTTACGACGAGGCCAATTACACGACTACCCGCCACGGAAAAGAGTTGTTGCGCGAACTGAACGACCTCAGCCCGGTACCGGTCTACATCCGATCGCACCACCTGTTGACCTCAGGCGACGGCAAGGCGGAACTGAAGTTCAGTTCGACCAACGTGTACTCCGAAGACGCCAACGGCAAGCCGATTTACGACTTCAAGATATTCGACGGCATCTTTGACGCTTATCAGGCGGCCGGGGTCAGGCCCATGGTTGAGCTTGGTTTCATGCCTAAGGATCTTGCCGCTGATCTTCCCAATCGGCATGAGCCGTACCAGGTTCGCTATCCGCAATCTACGGTCTCCGGCAAGAGTAACAACCCCCCAAAGGACTATGTCAAGTGGGGGGAACTTGCGCGCGTCGTTACGGCACACCTCGTCGAGCGTTACGGCAAAGAGAAGGTATTACAGTGGTATTTTGAAGTCTGGAATGAGCCTGACATTGATTACTGGCACACCACCCCCGAGGAGTATTGGAAGCTCTATGACTACGCTGTCGCCGGCGTGAGGGCGGCACTCCCGGGCGCCAAGGTCGGCGGCCCCGCTTCCACCGGCCCGGGAAGATCGGGCGCGAATTTATTTCTCAAGAACTTTCTTGAGCATGTGAATTCGGGCCGGAGCGCTGCGAATGGAAAACCAGTTCCAATCGACTTCATCTCGTTCCACGCCAAAGGGTCGCCGACATTTAGCGACGGCAAGGTCACCATGGGTCTCCATAGCGAGCTAAATGACGTCGACAAGGGCTTCGCGCTGATCGCATCGTTTCCGCGCCTCAAGAAATTGCCTATCATCCTCAGCGAAGCCGACCCCGAAGGCTGTGCGGCCTGCTCGTCAAAGGTGAATCCCGCGAACAACTATCGCAACGGCACGCTCTACCCCGCGTACACCGCCGCTGCGTTCAAAGGCCTGCTTGAGCTGCAAGATCGCCACGCAGTGAATCTGCTCGCAATGCTGAGTTGGTCGTTCGAGTTTGAAGACAAGGACTACTTTGAAGGGTTTCGCTCGCTTGCCACTAACGGCGTCGACAAGCCGGTGTTGAACGTATTCCGCATGTTCGCACTCCTGTCCGGAGAACGCGTCAGCGCGATCAGTTCGGGAAAGGTTTCGCTCGACACACTTATCAGCACCGGTGTGCGTCAGGCACCCGATGTCGATGCGTTCGCTACGCGCACCAACCACGAGGTGGCCGTGTTGGCGTGGAACTATCACGATGTCGACGGCCCGGCTGAAGCGGCTCCCACCACGGTGACGATCTCCGGCCTCCCGGCCCACCTGCACAAGGTTCTGCTGGAGCATTTTCGGCTCGATGACAGGCACAGCAATGCCTACACGTTATGGCTTGCGATGGGCTCGCCGCAACATCCCACGCCAACCCAATACGTCGACCTCAAGGGCGCGGGCCAACTGCAGCTTCTCACGTCGCCTCAGTGGTTCAATGTGACGAATGGCCGGTTGTCCATCACAACAGTGATACCGCGCCAAGCCATATCCTTGATGCTCTTGAAATGGTAATCGGCGATAAGAGCTGCAAGGCATGCATGTCGTCCTTCATAAGCAAAAGCGGACTAAGAGTTGACCACAGGCCTATGCGTACACGATGAATCTGCGTTACGGCGCTTGGGCACAAGATGCTCACGTGCGGCCGCTTCGATGTGGTCTTGGTCTGGGCATCGGACCGAATCGCCCGGTCAGTGAAGCATTTTCTCGATGTGCTCGACGAATTAAATCGTATCGGGGGCGAGTATGTCAGCTTCCGGGAAAATATCGACACCGACGGTCCGCTGGGACGCGCCATGATCGTGATCATCGACGCCATCGCCGAGCTGGAACGCAGCCTTCAACTGGTGGATATGAATGGGGATGGAGAGCTTGGTCTCCTGCTGCCCGTTATCTCTTTCCCCCACTGTGGACCACCAGGGTATCTGGTGGGGAAGGCACCGGCACGTTTCAAACGCCTTAGACTCTGATAGGTCACACCGCTTACGGCGATCCATAGCCATCGCTCTGACGAGTAAACGACGTCCAGACATCATCTCTTTCCGACCAGCGCCAGCAAGACTCCAACAATTGAGGTGCTCCTTAACGAGAATAAGTGAACGGATACTCTGTCATTCGTTAAGAAGTACGCGGTGACGGGTGTTCCAACATGACCCTGACCGAGCACATCCAGGGCTCCGACGGGAGCCACATTTAGCAAACGCGCCTGCGTAGGCAAAATCTTTGATAAAGATGGCCGATCCAAGTCCCGCAAGAAAGCGGATTCGCGGGGTACGAAGAAGGATGGTCAATGAAAATCGTGGGAACACAATTCCAGCGCCTTGTCTGAAAGCGCAGTGAGACGAGTAGCCTTAACGTGAATCACGTTATCCTGATTTTGGAGCTTTCCTTCCACCAGAATGAACTTGCTGCGGGTCACCAACAGACGCTCCCGCTCATATAAATCAGGTGTGATGATGACGTTGGCAATGCCGGTCTCATCCTCCATCGAGAGGAAGATAAACCCCTTGGCCGTTCCCGGACGCTGTCGCGCAATCACACAGCCCGCGGTCTTGACGACGTCCCCATCCTTGCAGTTTCGCAACTCCTGAGCCGAGAGAACTCTCAGTCGTTGCAGTTCAACACGACGATAGTGCATAGGATGTTTCCCAACCGTGAGGCCAGTGCCGGCATAGTCTGCAACCAATCGCTCCTCTGTATTCATCTGCCTGAGAGGCTGCAGCTCGGTGTCATCGGCCAACGATTCAATATTCTGCCTAAGAAGCGGTCCTTCAAGCTTGCCGGCACGTTCTACCTGCCAGAGCGCATCGCGACGATGCTCAATTGCATCGAGCTTGTTCAGTGCGCCGACGCGGGCCAACAGCGTCAGTTCCTTGCGATTGAGAGAGGAAACGCGCATGGTAAGGTCTTCCGCTGAGCGAAAGGGTCCATTCTCGGTACGCGAAGCTACCAGGGTTTCCGCAGACTGCCTGCGCAGACCCTTCGCGTAGCCAAGCCCCATGCGCAATGAGAGAGAGCCATCCAGCTCATGCTCCACGATGCATGGCCAATTCGATACTTGAACGTCAATTGGCTTAACTCGCAGGCCATGTCGTTGTGCGTCTTTCACCAGGACAGCAGGAGCATAGAACCCCATCGGCTGATTGTTCAGGATGGCGCAAGTGAAAGCAGCGAGATATTTCACTTTGAGATACGCTGATGCGTATGCGATCAGGGCGAAACTGGCAGCGTGCGATTCGGGAAAGCCGTACAGTGCGAACGAGCTGATGTTCTCGACGATCTTCTCCTGGGTAGCGGCATCCAGACCATTGGCGGTCATCCCCGCACGGAGTTTCCCTTCAAGATTCTTCATCCGCTCCCACGAACGACGCATTCCGACGGCGCGACGAAGTTCTTCAGCTTCTGCGCCAGAGAAGTTGGCTACCGTCATGGCGATGCGGAGTAATTGTTCCTGAAAGAGCGGCACGCCCAGCGTGCGCTTCAACACTGGCTCAAGGGAGGGATGTGGGTATGTGACCGCCTCTTTCTTCTGTCGCCGTCGCATGTACGGGTGCATCATCTTACCGACGATAGGACCGGGGCGAATGATTGCCACCTGTACCACCAGGTCATAAAACCTGGTTGGATAGTTTCGAGGAAGAGATGCCATCTGTGCGCGGCTTTCTACCTGGAACATGCCAACCGTATCTGCTTGCTGCAGCACGCGGTACACTTGCTGGTCTTCGGGAAGCTGGCCCAAATCTACATGCTCTCCATAGTGTTGCGGGACAAGCTCCAGGCAATCCTTGAGGACTGCCATCATGCCGAGCCCGAGCAGGTCAACTTTGATGATGCCAAGATCGGCGCAGTCTTCCTTGTCCCACTGGATGACCGTGCGGCCTGGCATTGAGGCCCGTTCCAAAGGTACGACGCAGTTCAGCTGGCCCTTGCATATAACCATGCCACCAGAGTGCTGGCCGAGATGACGAGGCAGGTCTTGAATGCGCATACACAGCTCAAGGTACTTCGCAATGCGCGGGTGCTCCAGGTCAAAGCCGGCATTGTGGAACGAGTGTGCCATGGTGTCGGTCTTGCCGCGCCATTCCCACTGACTCACAAGGCTTGATAACCTGCCGAGGGATTCCTGATCGAAGCCCAGCGCTTTGCCAACTTCGCGAGCAGCCGATTTACCGCGATAGGTGATCACGTTTGCCGTCATTGCGGCGCCAAGCTCCCCGTAACGTTGATAGACGTATTGAATGGCCTGCTCCCGCTTTTCCTCCGAAGGCAGATCGAGATCAATGTCCGGCCACTCGCCCCGGCTTTCGCTCAGAAATCGCTCAAAGAGAAGTTCCATGCCGACTGGGTCGATGGCAGTAATTTCCAGCGCATAGCAGACGGCCGAGTTCGCAGCGCTGCCGCGTCCCTGGACCAGAATGTCTTTGTGCTTGCAGAATTGCACAATGTCCCAAACAATGAGGAAGTAACCGGCAAAGCCAAGCTTGGCGATCAACGTAAGCTCACGCTCAACCTGTTTCTTCGCCCGCTCAAGCAAGTCAGGATTATTCTTGGCACCGTAACGACGCATCACCCCTTCGGCGACGCGCTTGCGCAGAAAACTATCCATAGAATCGCCATCTGGCACCGGATAACGCGGGAACTCATAACCGAGGTCGTCCAGTTGGAATTGCAACCGCGAGGATAGTTCGACTGTGTTATCGATGGCATACGGTATATCGCGGAAGAGTTTTACCATCCCACGCGCCGATCGAATGTGACGTTGACTGTTCAAGGCGAGAATGCGGCCCGAATGGTCGAGTTCCGTATGATGCCTTACTGCAGTGAAGAGGTCCAACACCTCGCGATCATATTCAGTCGCATAGCGAACGCCATTGGTCGCGAGGACAGGGAGTTTCAGCGAATGTGCAATCCGTATTGCCGCCTGATTCCGCCATTCCTCTTCGCGCTCGTAGTGGCGTTGCACTTCGACGTAGACACTTCCGACGCCGAACATTTCGACCAATCGCTCAACAACTTTTCGGCCAGCATCCTCACCACCATTGACCAATGCCGCAGCTAACGGGCCTTCATCGCCTCCCGTCAGACAGATCATTCCAGACGCGTATTGCCGCAGGTCCTCCCATGTTGCTGCACCTTCGGCTTTCGTCTTCTCTCGCATCTTGAATTGCGTGATGAGCTGGCAAAGATTTTGATACCCGGTACGCGATTCGCAGAGGAGCGGCAGACGCGCCGGCCGCGCGCTGTACTGATGTGGCAGCCATGCGGGCGGCGTCAATCGTTCTCCGAGACTTGATACGGCAATCTCTGCTCCTATGTGGGCGCGAACTCCGTTTCGCTTGGCGCTTGTATGAAAACGTGCGGAGCCGTAAAAGCCGTTGTAATCAAGCAGTGCCATCGCAGGCATCTCAAGTTCTGCGGCCCTCTGAATGAGAGCTTCTGGCTGAGATGCACCTTCAAGGAAGCTGAAGGCGCTCGCTGCGTGGAGTTCAACATATTGCTCAGTCATAGAGCGCCACTATCTGCCAGCAATCGGATGCCGTTTGGTAGGTAAGGCAGCAGCATAACGATGAGCCATCCTGTGAGTGTGCGACCAGATCCCATTGGTGAAGACTCCAGAGCGTCTGATTCCACCAATCTCCGCTCATCACCCAGGGACCGTAGGCCTGTTGAACTGTATATAGCTTTTCCCGAAAGAAGAGCGCGTCAGGGCGCTTCTGGCGGAGTTTCACCGTAATCCGCTCTGCCGGACGAAGTGCGCGCATGGCAGCACAATGCGGACGACGTGCCAATTCACTAATCGATCCAGTGGCAACGCTGAAGGCTTCCATGCGAAATTCGTCTGGCTTATGCGTATCGTTCAATACCGCGCGGCCTACGCAATCCTCCCCCACGATGGCGCGAATACGTGCCAGCGTCACGTCGAGGCGCATCGGTTCAGGCAACTGTGGAGAGAACAGCCCGAGCTGCACCTTGCTTATGGCGCCGGGCTCAGCCGTGAGTGCTAGTGACAGGATGGGCGCCTGGGGCGGATGCGCTTCGAGATCGAGATGGATAAGCTTGATCCAAAGCTGGCGGTCATTCGTTGGAAGTGCGGGCCGGACCGTGCGCGTGTGCGACTCCCCGCCTTCCAGGAACAAGGAGACCGAAACCGATGCAAGCGCGAGTATTCGCACAGTAGCACGCACAATGAGCTGGTCCAGCATGACCCCGATAACGAACAATAAGGAGTCAAGCAGTTCCACGGGTGTGTCAAGCTCCATTCGTTCTTCGAGCGCGAATGATGGTTCAACTGGTTGGAACAGATGCCGCATCTCTCCACGCGCTAACTGGAGAAGGCGTTTGCCCTCTTGTCCCATGCGGGCAATCAACGCTTTTTCTGGTAACTCTGCCAACATGCCGAGCGTGTGTATTCCCCATAGAGAAAATGTCTCTGCGTGCTCTTCACTTAGATCGAGGACTGTAAGCGATAAAGAGGTCAAGGCTGCTCTCTCTTCTCCAAGAGCGATGATTGTCACGCCGGGTCTTGAGGACAGACCGCGCACAAGACAAATGGCAGTCTGGAAATTGCTGCTCACGGCAATCGAGGCCGCGATACCGAGATCGCGCACCCGTTCCAGGAGACTTTTTGCTAACGCGGCAGGGGGACCAAAGAGTTTTTCCGTTCCAGCAATGTCGATCACGCAGCAGAACGAATTGTCATTGCACGCGTTTTCAACACGCGGGGAGAATGCACCAGCACACTCGAGTATGGCTGCCTTCGCTGCCTCTTCTTCGATTTGTGAACGGAACACCACCGTCACCGAGGAGAACGTGTCAATCTCAACCCGCGTCATACCACGTGTGATACCTAGAACGCGTGCCTTCGCATTGAACGAACAAGCGTACTCGAACGGTGGTTCGCCAGCCATCACAACGCATGGCTCACTTCGCACATCCGGGCGCAGGCGCAGCATCGCTTGGCACGGAAATTCCTTCGCATAAAGACATGCATACAACTCCACAGGTGTGGTCATCGGCGGCCTGCCCATGATGTGCGGCTATGCCAAGTTGCATCGCTCGCACGCTGCGGCGGCTTCCGTAATGGAATGACATTAGTGAAAGCGGGTCGGGATCGCTCGCGCATGACATCAACGCAATACTCTACGCCTGTAAATACGCTCTTCTCCTCGCCGAACGCTTTGCCCGGCTCGAAGCGCAGGGCAAGCTCCGCGCTGCTTTTGGCGCAAGCGTGTTGTGTCAATAGAACAAGGCTGGTCTGGCTGCGCTCGGCAGCGGCGCGATAGCGAAACCACGTTGCCAGCGGAACACGCGAAGTATATTCAGGCGCGATGCTGCCCATGTCGAGAACAATGGCGCTGAAGCCACCAGCCTGTAGCAACAAATCCGTCACACGCAACGCTTGGTCAAGCCGCGACCATGGCTTGGCGGAGAAAATCGACGTTGTCTTGTCAGTCGACTGCTGCGTGGGATTACGCGTGACAACTACGCTCTCATTGATGACGCTGCGTTGCGGTTCAGAACATCGCGGCGCGGTCACCTGCGGCCGAAGAAAGCTGCTGACCGCTTCGGAGAGTCCTTTGACTTCGCTGCGCGGATGAGGACCGAAACCACCGCCGTGCAGACCCTTTGTAACTGGGCGCGGGACAAAGTATTTCTCCTGAAGTGCGAAGCCATTCGTAGAGAACTGTGGCGCTTTTGTTGCTGCGGCCGCGCCGCAACGGACCCAGAGCAGGCGGCACAGATCCACGCCCGTCGCGGCCGCTGACTCGGGGTGCAGGCAATTCGAAACATCGACCCACGCACATACCCTGCTTGCCTGCGTAATCTGGGCAAGGAAAGAGAGTGCCAACGCGGTACGTCCAGAACACTCAGCACCCACCATCTCGGTAATCGCTCCTACGGGCAGTCCACCCTCCAAGATTTCGTCAACGAGGAGAATCCCTGTGGGCATGATGGGGCGACGGATTCGCTGGGCAGGTGAAAGGGCCGAGGGAATCCGATCTGCAAGTGAAGCTTCGATCTGTTGACGCAGTGCGCGAGCAGAATTCATGGCAAAACACTTTCGCTTTATGTTCGCCTAGGAGCAGCTACCTATGTCAAATCGGGCGTGCATCGAGTTTTGTGCATCTTGCCGCAGGTATATGCAAATAAGCTATTTAATTTATAAAGAATATCTGAAAACTACCTTTGATCAAGCAGAAAGCCATCTGCGCAAGTCGCCACTAGGCGCACGTGTGGCCGCTACCTTCGCCCTTCAGATAAGCAGCGCATCGCGGAAGTTTTCCAGGTTCACATTAATCCAAATAGGCACGGTTCGTTGACGCTTCCCTGCATCGTTCTCAGATTGCCCACTTCATTGCGTGGAGTTAGTGCTGGGGCGCGTCTCTGCACTTTCCTATGAAAGGGCGCCAACCATGCCGGTATTTACTCAGGGAAATTTAACTTCTGAAGCAGAGTCTGGAATCGCGGTTCCGAGCGCAGCGGGTCGTAGATCGGTCCAACTTTCAGCCAGAATAACCCTGGGTCCTTTTCTTCGTAGGCACGCTCCAGCCATTTAAGGGCCTGTTCCCTATCGTCGGTCGCGATGTATGCACGCGCAAGAACAGTGGGGTACACATAACGATGACGGGATGCTTGCATGAACTTATTGATAATCTTCGTTGCCTCCCGCTTCCGTCCCCATAATCCATAAACGAGTGCCAGGTGGATGGGACAAAGATCTGAGCCCTTACATTTCTTTGCGGTAGCGAGCGCCTCCGGAAACCTCTTCATTTCCAAATAAGCGACCGTGAGTAGGACGAAATCTGCTGCTTCGTGAAGACTTTCAAACTGCGTGATCGCGAGGTCGTACTTGCGAGCTGTAAAGGCGATCGCAGCCAACTGATTTCAATCGCCGTCGTTAATCGGATCCAATTCGATTGCCTGATTAACCTTCACCAGTGCCTCATCATTTCGTCCGAGCATTTTCGGTTAGCCGCCCGTACTGGTGATAACACTCGGCACAACTTGGATCCAGGCGAAGGGAAGCCTGGTAGTGGGCCTGCGCTTCGGCCCAGTTATAGTCAGATGTCGCGAGCAAGCCCAACGCCAAGTGCGCGGAAGCAAGCGCTGGGTCAAGCTGTAGTGCTTTCGTGGCGGCGGCCCTAGCGAGAGGCTGCATTTCCGGTACGGGCGGCAAGTGCGACTCTGGAGCCAGCCGCGGTCGCATCTGAAAACCAGCAAGGACACTGGACGGGGACTTGGGCGGCGGCGCCTGCGTTTGTCCAGGGGAACACGCAGTATTCAAACCAGACGATCAGGATGATTGTGCACACCAGTCTTGCCGGCAGCCAGGTTCGAGTACGATTCTCAAACGCTTTCGGTTCGAATCCCCTGAAGATTGGAGCCGCCCATATCGCATTGCGTGACTCCGGCGCAAAGATTGTGCTGAACAGCGACCGCTCGATGACATTCAGCGGAAGATCCTTTATCGAGGTGCCTGTTGGAGCGTTGGTCATCAGCGATCCGGTTGATCTGAGGATTCCGCCCCTGGCCAACGTCACAGTGAGCGTGTACCTCCCCGGGACATCGACTGCTGAGACCAGTCACATAGTGGCAAACCAGACGAGCTTCGTGGCGTCGAGTCGTGGCAATTTTACCGGAGCAGTTGACCTGCAAGGCGCAGGCCAGACATTAGAATGGGATTTCTTAGCGGGCGTGGATGTATTCACCGATGAGAGGACTGCCGCGATCGTAGTGATGGGCGCATCCGAAACGGACGGGATCGGGTCGACGGCTGACGCGAATAGGCGGTGGACTGACGTCTTGGCTTCCCGACTGCAATTGGACGCAAGCCGAGACAACGTCTCTGTTCTGAACGAAGCACTTACCGGAAACCGAGTTCTTCACCCTTGCGCCTGACGGTATCAGCTTTTTCGGGCCCGCAGCGCTAGCGCGCTTCGATCGCGACGTGCTTGGGCAAGCCGGAGTGAAATACCTCATCGTGTTTCTCGGATTAAACGATATCGCCCAACCAGGAGTTGTTGCACCAGCATCAGAAGACGTCAGCGCCAAAGATGTCATCGCTGGCCTATTGCAACTCATCGAGCGTGCCCACGAGAGGGGCATCGTGGCTTACGGCTGCACCATCCTACCCTTTGCGGACTCTTTAATAGCGCCTGGATTCTACACTCCAGCAAAGGAAGCGAAGCGCGAACAGATCAATCACTGGATTAGAACCAGCGGCGCGTACGACGCAGTTATTGATTTCGACAAGGTAGTACGCGATCCGGCACATCCGAAGCGCTTGCTTCCGGCGTTCGACAGCGGCGATCACACTCATCCGAACGACTTGGGCTACAAGGCGATGGGGCAGGCAATAGACATGAATTTGTTCTAGAAAACCCTTAGCAGGCAGATGATGTAAGAAATTTAGGGAAAGTGGTGCGTCACAGACACCATCTCAAGAATCGAACGCCACGTGCACATAGGCGTTTACCAGCAATCTGGCGGCATCTAATGTGATTGGTAACGCGAATCGACGCCATGCCCGAATGAGGCCGTCTTCTGCAAGAGTGCGGGAACAACGTTATCCAATGCTAAAGCTCACTGTAACGGTTGCCGACAGCGAGACGGGTATGTCCCGTGAAGTCATTCAGACCGTCAACGACTATAAGAAGGAAGTCTTCAACGGCAACATCGGCATAGTCGAGAAGATTGACCCTGTCGAGCAGGAGGTCTTCGTTCGCTACGACGACGGGCTGGCTGCTTACGACTATGGCGAGTTGGATGAGGTCTCACTGGCGTACGCGGTGACCATTCACAAATCGCAGGGATCGGAGTTTCCTGCGGTTGTCATCCCAGTGGCGATGCAGCACTACATGCTGCTTCAGCGCAACCTGATTTACACCGGAATTACCCGCGCCAGGCGTCTGCTCGTGATAGGACAGAAAAAGGCTCTGGGCCTCGCTGTGAGGAACGACCAAGCAAGGAGGAGATACTCAGGATTGTTGAGTAGCTTGAAAGAGACCGCCGAGTAGTCTCTTGACGATCGGGACGGAGGTGCCGACTGGCTGGAAACCCGTCAGCGGCGCAAATTGTGCCGGTCGATTTGGACGATCTGGTCAGCACCACAACTCGCGGTTCGCAGTCCTCCCGGCCTGCCTGGGCTACCAGAGTGTATTGCTCTACCTCGCTGCCGCCTGGAACGTACATTTCACTTGCTTCGTTCTTTGGTTGGCGCAAGGAGGCTGTACCTCGTTTGAGTTGACTATCAGAGAACGGCGTCCCTCTAATTTGTCAGCATCCCAGATCTCAAAAGAGAGACCTGGGACACTCGGAATCGTCGCGGATGGCTTAGCTCTTACCTACCTCTGTACCCGATGCAGAACCAATGGGATGCTCGCCGGGGGACGCATGTTTAGATTTCTCGACGGATCTGATCCATCCGGAGGCGGCCCAATCGCCGGGCGGGACCCGGTTGGCTCCGAGGGACGGATAGGCGGCTGAAAGCCCGGGTCAGCCGTTCGCAGTAATTCGATCTGGTCCGCGTTCACCTTGCCGGAGAAGTTGCCGTTGCCGGCCTTGAAGGAGACGCTGTTGCCATCGAGTTTGCCTTCAGTGATAGGGACGGGTATGTCGCTGCCGCCAAAGAAGCCGCCCCCGACGCCCTCCATCGTTCCGGTCAGGTTATTACCGTTTTGCCGCAGCGTGAAGACCGTTGCATTGGAAGAAAAAGGCGTAGGCGGCCCTGGGACCACGGCAGCTCCCGGCACTGGCCTCCATATGCCGGTGATGCCTGAACCTGTGGGCGCCTCGCGTTCCCAAGCCGCTACTTGCGGACGCAGTGTCGCTGCCTTCGCGGCAATTGTTACGCTGGCCGTGCCGAGCCCCGGAGAAGTCACCTCCACGGTGATGTTTCCGGCGGTCCTGGTTGACTGGGCGAGGGCCATGCAAAGCCCCGAGAAGGCCTTTCGCGACGTGCCCGTGTCGGATTGCTGGTTAGTGGGGTCGCCGTTGCCGGTACCAATCAACCTTCCCTCGCCGGAGACACGGAAAGTCACTTCGTTCTCGGTAATAGGCACGGCGCGGTCTTGCGCATCGCGGACTTCGACGGCAAACACGGCCACGTCCTCGCCGTCGGCCGAGACCTCATGGCGATCGGCGCTCATCACCAGTTTGGCCGCTGGTCCGGTGGTTTCTCGTTTGGCGGACATCACTTGCTTATCGCCCTTGAAGCCCCGTGCCTCGATGGAGCCGGGAGAATACTTCACGTTCCACGCCAGGTGCGAATCCTTCTTCATCTCCTTCGCACCGAGGCTCTGACCGTTCAGCAGTAGCTCCACCTTGTCGAGGTTGGAGTACACCCAGACCGCGATCTCCTTGCCCTCCATCCCCGGCCAATTCCAATGTGGAAAGAGGTGCATGACCGGCTCGTTCGTCCACCACGCTTGGTAGTAGAAGAACGAATCCTTGGGAAAGCCGCAGGTGTCGATGATTCCGTACTGCGAGCTGATGTTGGGCCAGCCGTTTGGCGAAGGTTCACCGCGGTAGTCGAAGCCTGTCCACACGAAGCCTCCCGAAAGCCACGGCCGCGAATTGCAGAAGCTCCACCAGCCTTCCGCAGATGCCCGGCCCGTGGTGGTATAGGGATCGTATGAACCCACATAGCCTTTGTCGAAGTCGGTGACGTAAATGCCGCGCGTGCCGACCGCGCTCACCGTCTCCGTGCCAATAACGGGCTTGCCGGGATGGGCTTTGTGGTAGGCTTCGGCACCGGGGTCCATGTAGTTGTAGCCCATAACGTCGCACTCCACCAGCCCGCCGACACCAATCGCGCGGATGGGAGCGATCGACACAGGCCGCGGGCCATCGAGCTGGGCCGCGACGGCCTTCATTGCAGTCAAAATATGCAATCCCTTGTCCGTGTTCGCCTGCCCTTCTTCGTTCCCCATAGACCACATGAATACGCTGGGATGGTTGCGGTCGCGGCGAACCAGATTTGCGAACTGGCTGAGGCCTTCAGGGTTTGAGGACATCATGCGCGTCTCATCGAAGACCAGCATCCCCAGCTCGTCGCAGGCATCGAGTAACTCCGACGTGGGAGGGTTGTGCGACGTGCGATACGAATTGCAGCCCATTTCCTGCAGCTTTCGGACGCGGTAATACTGGAGGGCGTCGGGGAGAGCCGCGCCTACTCCGGCGTGGTCCTGGTGATTGCAGGTTCCTTTCAGCTTGACCGGCTTGCCGTTCAGGAAGAAGCCCTTGTCCGCGTCGAATTTCACAGAGCGAATGCCGAATGGCGTCTCGCAACGGTCGACAACGTCGCCGCTGGCGCGTACCTCGGACACCAGCTTATAAAGCTTTCTCTCCTCAAGGGACCAGAGGAGGGGCCGACTGACGACCATCTCCTGGCTGTAGGTCTGTTCTCCTCCCGCGGGGATTGACACTGGGCTGGCGGCTGCTTTTCCCACTTCCGTTCCGGAGGGATCGATGATTGTGGAGACGACTCGCACATTCTGGGCGGCCCGGCCCTTGTTATCCACCTCTGTTTGGATCGTGAGCGCGGCTTCGCCAGTCCGGACCTCTGCAGTCACTAAGGTCCCCCACTGCTTCACATGAATTGAGTCCTTCTTTACCAGCCAGACATGCCGGTAGATTCCCGCTCCCTCGTAGAACCAGCCATCGCTCGAGGTCGCATCGACGCGCACCAGCAGAACGTTCGGTGCGCCTGGTGTGGCAAAGTCGGTCACGTCGAAGCTGAAGGGGTCGTATCCTCCGCTGTGCCGCCCAATGTAGAAGCCGTTAAAGACGACCATCGTCTCTCGGTAGGAGCCATCGAACTCAATGGTGATCCGCTTGCGCGCGTCCGCGGCGGAGAGCTCGAAGACACGGCGGTACCAGCCGACGCTCGTGGCCGGGTAGTTCCGACCCAGCGGGTAGAACCCCTTGCTGGCAAGCGCAGGGTCGTTTTCGAACGGCAACTCGATTGCCCAATCGTGAGGCAGATCCACGGCTCGCCAGTCGGCATCGTCGAATGCGAGGGAAGCGGCGGGAAGAAAGCTTCCTGTCTTCTGGAAGCTGCCCGTCCTTCCACTCCCGAATCCATAGTCCTTCGCCGCTTCGTTGGCATTTCCAAGGTGGAAGCGCCAGCCGAAATCCAGCAGCAGACGCTCGCGTCCGGCGCCCGACATCGGCGATTTGTGCGGGGCGCCGGCGGAAACCGGGCCAGGGTCTTCCCCGGCGGCCTGGATTGCTGCGCCGACGGGGCCCATTCCGTGAGCCGCCGCCACGGCAGGAGCAAGCAGGCTGGTCTTCAAAAGATCGCGACGAGACAAGGTTTTCATTTTTGACTCCCGTAGTGAATTCCGAGAATCGGGTTTGCTTTCAGCCTTCCAAGAAAGCCAAGCCGTTTTAAATCGGAATCAAAAGACATGCCAGTATACTTTCCTCCTGTCGGTTCTGCGGCGGGCCCGGCACTCCGTCTGAGGCCGACGACGCCTTTCCAGTGCCGCCACCGGAATCCCGATTGCCATGTTCTCAGGGCCGTGGGATCGTTGAAGTCGACGACGGCGCTGATGCTGTAGGTGTAAGCCCGTAATATTCCGGCATTCAAGTTTGAAACTCGTATGCCCACGGATCCTAAACTCGACCACATGTGGCGCCGTCGGATGCGCCACGCAGGACGCAGGCTCAGGGAGGCGCAGGGGCGACTAGCACGCACGGAGCGCAGCATCCTCCACTGGTCCCGCATCCTCGCCGACCTAAAGCACGAACAAACCCGTGCAGTTCAGCCACCGCTCTGGCCCTAACTGCTCCCTGATATTGGTCCCTGGCCGGTGCTGATACCGTTCGGTCTTACAGCGGAGAAAGAAAGAAAGGTCCTCAGCCCGTGGCCGATAAATTGGGAGTGACTGACTCCCGACTGTAAATCAGTATGAAATCCACGGAGGCGCATAGGAAAATGACCTCGCTAGCGGTGAGAGATGTGGCGCTTCTGGGCTGGACTTGGATGGTGGACCACGCCGGGCTTGAAGGCGCAGAAAAATCCTAACACGGAATTGGATCCTCCCCGCGATTCTTTCGCGCATGCTCGATGAGTGCTTTAGAGATTTTTGCATCAGTCCAGAAGCACTCCGTGCAACATCGGCGATTTTCGGGATAATGTCCGATGTCGGCTCAGACCCGTTCTGAATGAGTGCATTGCCCTGTTGGCATTCTTCCGAGATCATGCCGGGCTAGCTCAGCGCAGGACTTTGAACTAAAGTTTCTCTATGGGAAATTGGACACCGTACATGGCAAATACTCGAGGAATAGCGGTAAGCGTTGAGCCAACTTACCTTGAGACGAGATCATCGCCGGACCACTCGCAGTATTTTTGGGCTTATCGCGTGATCATCGAAAATCAGGGACGGGAAACGGTGCACCTGTTGAGTCGGCATTGGATGATCACGAATGCGCGTGGCGAGTTGACCGAGGTCAAAGGACCGGGTGTTGTCGGGGAGCAACCCGTCCTCAAGCCAGGTGAGAGCTTTGAATATACCAGTGGCGCGTCTCTCAACACGTCGTCGGGGATGATGGGCGGGGCGTACCAGATGGAGAGTGAGAGCGGTGAGCGGTTTGATATTGAGATCCCGACGTTCTCTCTGCATCGTCCAAATCAGGACATATTTCTGAATTGAGAAATAACGCCG
>JANXYB010000084.1 GCA_025350325.1 Acidobacteriaceae bacterium | reverse complement strand
TCCGGCTGCGCAAGGGAAATCAGGCTCAACAAGACTCTCCTGATGCTGCAAGCGTTTGTAGATGAATCCTTGAGTTTTGAGGATCAGAAGGATTACGTACTTGCCGGATACATCCAGAAGACATCAGTCTGGATGCAATTCATTGATGAGTGGGAAGCAGTTCTGCGTAGTGACCCGCCGCTCAAGGATGGCTTCCACATGCACGAGGCACAAAGTGCTTTAAGGGGTGGAAACCGCCGAAATGGCAGTGCATATTTTGGGTGGACTATAGAGCAAATTAAACAGAAGATCATTAGCCTGTCAGAAGTGATTAGGAAATACGAACCTTGGGCAATTGAGGTAAGACTGAGTAGGGTCCAGTTTGAGCAGGTGTGTTCTCCTATCGTTCCTTATGATCTGAGAAACCCATATATCTTTTGTTATTTCGGACTCATTGGCAAATTGGCAGAACTTCCTAGTCGTGTAGGAATAGAAGACAAGATTGAGTTCATCTTTGATGAAAAAGATGAAGTCTCACGGGAAGCTAGCTACCTCTACAGTTTTTTCAAAGAGGTACAACCGGCCCATCTAAAAGACATCCTGAGCGGGACGCCCGCATTCAAGAGCGACAAAGAGGTTGTCCCTCTGCAGGCAGCAGATATGCTTGCGTGGAGTCTCAGGCGAAAGAGAGAACTTCGCAATAAAGATGAGGTAAACATCGCTTGGAATAACCTCTTTCCAAGAGATTGCTTTGTTCTTGATATGACGGATGAAGCTTTGAAAAATATAGCTGACCACATGGCTGTGGTGGAGGGTATTGAAGACGTTAGAACACGCCGAGGGTCGATTGTTTTACCAGAGATAAAAAGGAAAGCAGCGCCGAATATAAATACTGCACCGGTAGACGGAAACGAGTTCACAAAAATCATACGGAATCTACTCAAGATGCCACCGAAGACTCGCGCCGATTCCAAACTAGGAACAAAGAAAAAGCAGGGAAAGCATTTCCCCTAAGCTTGATCGAAATCCGCAATAAGGTTTTTGTACGTGAGCGGCTTCGTCTGGCACATACGGCCTACAGCACCTGTGAACTTCACAGCCCCTGTTTTCTTTCTGTGTCAACAGGATAATCATCAGGCCAAACCATACAAACGAATAGGTTTCTATCCAGAGATGGGGGGGGAGGGGGACCCCTTCGCCGTACAACTCGTTCGCTCTGAAACCCTAAAAGCCTGCGAGCCATCCCTGCAGCAGCGCCGGAAAGCACCCCAGCGCCAGCACCGAAGCCGCAATCAAAATGAGCACCCCCATCGTGACCGGATGCGCCACGATCGGCGTGTCATCTACCGCCGGCATCACGTAGGCTCGCTTCAAAACCTGCAAGTAGTAATAGAGCGACACGGCGCTCAGGGCGACCGCCAACGCCACCAGCGCAAATGGAACCACTCCCGCTGAAACGCGCAACACCGCGACGAACAAATTGAACTTGGCCCAGAACCCCACCAGCGGCGGAATGCCGGCCAGCGATAGCAACAGCACGAACAGCACATCCGCCAGGATCGGACTGCGCTTGTGCAAACCAAGAAACGCATCCATCTTGTCGGACCCCGTGGCGCGCTCGACCACTGCCACCACGCCGAACGCCCCAATTGTGGTCAGCCCATACGTGAGGATGTAGTAGAGAATCGCGTTGGTGCTCTCTGCGGAATACGAAAAGAAAGCGAGCGCCAGCAAAATGTATCCCGCATGCGCCATGGCGGAGTAGGCCAGCAACCTGCGCACACTCGTCTGCGCCAATGCCGCCAGGTTGCCAAGCACCATTGACGACACCGCGAGCGCGATCAGTATCGCCGACCACGGAGCGCCAAAGCCACGATATCCTGAATGCGTTCCGCCCGCGACGACTGCAACTCTCGCTACCTGCGCGTCGCCGAACACATGCGCCGCAGCCGTAGCAATGCCAATCAGCAGCGCGAAGCTTGCAACTTTTGAAACCGACGCGATGAATGCCGCCGCCGGAGCGGGTGCCCCTTCATACGTATCCGGCGCCCATAAGTGAAACGGCACAGCGGCAACTTTGAAGCCCAGTCCGGCAGCGACCATCACCAATGCCACATAGAGCAGCGGAGCCGTGGCTGCGGCATCCGGTCGATACATTGCCAGCATGATCTGGTGCAGACTTGTCGACCCGGCAATACCATACAGATAGCTGAACCCAAAAAGCAGAAACGCTGTAGCCATGCCGCCGAAAAGGTAATACTTCATTGCGCTCTCGGCGCTCTTTCCCGAATGCTTAGCAAACGCTGTGAGAATGTAAAGCCCCAGGCTCAGCAGTTCCAGCGCCACAAAGATCACGAGCAGATCCTGCGCTGCTGCAATCAGCAAGCCACCAGTCGCCGCCATCAACACCACGGCCACGTACTCGCCCACGTGCCGCGTAAAATTCGAATCGATAAGCAGGAACAGCGTCAGCACCGTCAACACTAAGATTCCCGCTTGCGCGACGGCCGTGTATCCCCCCACCGATAGCAGCAATTCCCCGGTCCCCGGATAGCTGAGGCCATTCTGCGATTGAAACAGCATCATCAAAATCGACGCGCCGCAACCAATCACTCCCAACAGCGCGGCCACCGTGGCGCGTGCCTGTAGGGGAGCTTTGCGCAGGAACGCCAGGTCCACGACCAACACGACCAGCGCCGCAACTTCGAGCGCCGTCTCCGGCAGCGTCACGCGAAAGAGGTCAAGGTAATTCATTGCGCCCCTCCCGCGAGCAGCGTTTTGACCGCCGGCTCGATGGTGTCAAGCAGGATCCTCGGGTACACGCCGACAACTACGGTTGCCGCGACTAGCAGCGCAGTGCCGGCAATTTCCGGCCACGTAATGGCCTCGAACTTCGGCCACCCAGTGCGCGGATGTTCATCGGGAGTCGGCAGCGCATCAGCGAAGAAGGCCTTCTGCAGCGCGCGCCATGTATACGCAACGCCGATCACAATGCCCACTCCGGCCGCCGCCGTCCACCACGGCCTGGCCACCCATGCGCCAATCAGCACCTGCAGTTCCGCCACAAAGCCAGAGAAGCCCGGCAGTCCCATCGACGCCATGCCCGCAATCACAAACGCCCATGCCGCAAAAGGCAATCGCTTCGACAAATGCATGCGCTCGAGTTCCGCCAGTTGGCGCGTATGTGTGCGGTCATACAGGATGCGTCCCACGATGGCGAAGAGCAGTCCCGCGATTACGCCGTGTGAAAACATCTGCAGCACCGCGCCCGTGACGCCGACTTGGTTCAACGTCATAAGCCCCAGCAGCACAAACCCCATGTGGCTCACGCTGGAGTAGCCAATCACAAATTTGAAATCAGTCTGCGCCAGCGCTACCAGCGCTCCGTACACGATGCCAATGACCGCCAGCACTGCAAACACATCCCGCCACGACGTAAGCCCCGCGAACGAGAATCCCCAGGGGTCCATGCCATGCGGGAAGAGCGCTATCGCCACCCGCAAACAGCCGTATGCGCCAAGCTTCATCACCACGCCCGCCAGCAGCATCGATGCCGCCGTGGGTGCGGCCACGTGACCTGTGGGTGCCCACGTGTGAAACGGCCACATGCCTGCCAGGATCGCGAATCCAGTGAACACCAGGGGGAAAGCCCACATCTGAAAGCTGACCGGCAATCCCGCATGCGCTAATTCCGCGAGTCCGGTAGAGTGGCCGCCTGAAGTGGCATACGCGGCCAACAACCCTACCAGCACCATCGCGGAACCGACGAATGAGTAGATGGCCAGTTTCATTGCTGCGTATTCGCGACGCGTCGATCCCCAGATCGCAATCAAGAAATACTTCGGCACAATCGCAATTTCGTAAAACACAAAGAGCAGAAACAAGTCGAAGCTGAGGAAGACTCCGTAGACACCGCCAATCAGTGCCAGGAAAAAAGCGAAGAACTGGTTGGTGCGAAATTCAATATTCCAGCTGAACAAAACGCCGGCCACTGCGGCCAGCCCGGTGAGCAGCACCAGCACGCGGCTAATGCCATCGGCCGCCAACCGAAAATGAATGCCCATCGATGGCACCCACGGCATGTCGACGAAGGTGACTAACCCCTTCCCCATGCCGGAAGCAAATCCTGCAATGCCCAATGCAAGTCCGGCCATCGCTACGATCAGCGCGAACCAGCGCGCGGGCGCAGCCTTGGTCTTCGGCAGCATCGTCTCAATGAGCGCGCCGGCAAACGAGAGATAGATCGTGAGGGCTAACATCAAAATCTCCAGTGCGCCAGCAGGTTCACAACAGTCGGATTAATTCCATCGACAATCAGTCGCGGCACGATTCCGAGCAGCAACATCAGCCCTATTACTGGAGCCAACGCGATTCGCTCACCGCCGTGCAAGTCAGGAAACTTTGCCCAGTGCTCCGGCACGGGGCCGGCAAAAACTTTCTGAATCACTGTGAGAATAACGGCTGCCGTAACCAGCAATCCGAGGATTGAAAACGTTGCTGCCACCCATGCCAAAGGAAAAACTCCGCGGAAGATAAGGAACTCACCGACAAACCCATTGAGCCCCGGTAGCCCCAGTGAAGAGAACAATGCAATTCCCATCAGTCCTGCAAACACGGGTGCGGGCTTGCGCAATCCACCGAAGTCGTCAATGCCGCGATGGCCGCCGGTGCGCGCCTGCATCATCGATACAAACCAGAACAGCGTGGCCGCGGTCAGCCCATGATTGAACATTTGCAGCATCACGCCATTCAACGCCGCCGCCTGACTGGCCTGTGTCGCAGCACCGACCGTGGGGACGGCGATAGCGAAAATGCCCAGGAGACAATATCCCAAGTGATTCACTGAGGAATAAGCGAGCACGCGCTTCAAATCTTTTTGTGCAGCGGCCGCCCACGCGCCCATCACCACTGTCACGACGGCGAGCACCAACAGCGGCGTCCTGATCTGTGCGATCTGGTGGCCAAAAAGCGGCAGCGCAATTCGCAGTAATCCATAAAGGCCCATTTTCGACATGGTGCCCGTCAGGAGCATGGTTACTGGCGAAGGCGCTTCAGCGTACGCGGCCGGCAGCCAGGTGTGAAACGGCGCCATCGGCACCTTGACTGCGAACCCTGCGAGCACACCCACTGCCAGCCACATCATCACGTGCCCGAGATGCACAGTCACTTGCTGCTCCAGTGCTCCGGTTGCAGCCATCTTTGCCAACGTTCCAAAGTCCATACTGCCGGTCGAAAGAAAAACCGCCAGGAACGCCAGCAGCAGCGCGACACTACCTGCCATCGTGTAGATGAAGAACTGCGTAGCCGCAGGCCCGCGGTGCGACCCGCCCCACAGCTTGATCAGGAAAAACGCAGGAATCAGGCTGAGTTCCCAAAACAAAAACCAGTGAAAGAAATTCAGCGCAGTGAAAGTGCCAAACAGCCCCGACTCAAGCAGCAGCACCAGCGCGAAATAAAGCCCCGGCTGGTGATGCACGCGGGACGCCGCATCGACCGACATCAAAGTCACGATGGCCGACAACACCAGCATCAGCGCGCCCAGACCGTCCACGCCGAGCTTGTATTCAATGCCCAGAGACGCCGCCCATGGGTGCGTCTCGAGCAGCCCGATTGACCCATCCGCCGGCAGATGCATCCATACCACCAATGCCAGCGCTAGACCGGCAACCGATGTTGCCAGCGCCACCGCGCGTGCGTGCCTACCCGACAAGATCGCGATAGCCGCCCCGACCACCGGCAGCAGAGTTAACAACGTGAGTATAGGAATACCGTTCATCCCCTGCTGCTCCAGAACAAGATTGCCGCCAGCACCACTACCGCCAGAGCCAGCAGGCGCAGATAGGTCTGCACGCGCCCATTCTGCACATGCGCCAGTAGCCCGCCACCGGTCGACAATTCTTCGCAGCCTTTGTCAAAACTGCCGTCCACTATATTCGTATCGAGGAAGCGACTCAATCGCGCCCAACCGTTAAACCCATATGCGATCAAGGCCACGGCACCGCCCCAAACATTGCGGTCAAGCCAATCAGCCACGCGCGCCCACCAATAGTAAAAAGCGATCACGCTCGCGCCGTAGAGTTCATCGACATACAGCTTGTCGCGCAACGCTGCCCACAGCCGGGGAACGGCGCGCTCGAGCACATCCGGCTCTTCTGCACTCGATGACTTGTTCCCATATAGCAACCAGCCAAGACCGAGGCCAACAAAAACCACCACGCTTGAAGTCACCATCAATGTCATCAACCCTGGCTCGCTGAATCCATGGAAGTCAACCGACGCCGTGCGCCCCTCAAGGAACGCTCTGAACCAAGGCCATGCCGGCGTTCCAATCACTCCCAGCGCCACCGCAAAAAAAGCAAGAATCGCTAGCGGCATGGTCATCACCGCTGGGCTCTCGTGTGCATCTACATTCGCGCGCGACTTGCCAAAGAACACGTAGCTTACTTGCCGTGTCATATAGAACGCAGTCAGCAGCGCGCCGAAGACCAGCATGTAAAACGGCGCTTTGGCGACGCTCCAATGTTGCGCCGCTTCGAGAATTGCGTCCTTGCTCCAGAAACCAGAGAACAGCAGCGGAAATCCACTGAGCGCTAGCATGCCTACCGCATACGTTAGAAACGTAAGTGGCATCGCGCCTTTCAATCCGCCCATACGCCGTATGTCCTGCTCCTCATGCAGGCCGTGGATCACCGACCCCGCCCCCATAAACAAAAGTGCCTTGAAAAACGCGTGCGTAATCAGGTGGAACATGCCCACCGCAACGCCGCCCATGCCCAGCCCGGCCATCATGTAGCCCAACTGCGACACCGTTGAATAAGCAAGGATGCGCTTGATGTCGTTCTGCGCGACCGCAATCAGCGCCGCAAACACCGCCGTCGACGCGCCCACCCAGGTCACCACGGTGAGCGCAGTCGTCGTGCCGCCGGCTAGCGCGCCCGCGTGCATCAGCGGGTATACGCGCGCTATTAAGTACACGCCGGCCGCTACCATCGTCGCTGCGTGAATCAATGCGGACACCGGCGTCGGGCCTTCCATCGCGTCGGGTAGCCACACATGCAGCGGAAGCTGGCCACTCTTGCCGGCCGCACCCGCAAAAATCAGCAATCCAATCGCGCCAGCCGCAGTCAACCCGAGTGCTGCCGGATGCACCAGTAGTCCACCCAACGCAAGCGGCTCCATCGAACCCGCACCGCTGTCGTAAAACAGCAGCGTACCGGTCTGCGCAAATAACCACACCATGCCGAGCAGGAAGAAAACATCGCCTACGCGAGTTGTAAGGAAGGCCTTTTTTGCCGCCGCCGCAGCGGATGGCCTCTGGTACCAGAAACCGATCAGCAAATAAGACGTGAGCCCCACCAGTTCCCAATTCATAAAGAGCAGCAGCAGGCTGTTTGAAATCACCACGCCCAGCATCGCTCCCGCAAACAACGATAGGAAGCAGAAGAACCGCGTGAAGTTCTCGTCATGCGCCATGTAGCCCGTTGAGTAAATGAAGATCAGTAATCCAACCAGCGTGACCATCACCAGCATCACTGCCGAGAGTGGATCGAGGACCCAACCCAACTCGACATGCGCCGCGCCGACTTCGATCCAACTGAAGTTCACCGTCTCGCGCACCGCCACTCCGTGGGCCCAACCAGCCACCACATGCGCAAACGCTATCAACGAAAGCAACAGTGAAAAGCTCAACGATCCGATTGCTAATCCCGCTGCCATTTTTCGTCGAGGCTGTTTCACCAGCGCCACGATTCCGGCTGCCACTATCGGCACCGCGGGAATCAGCCACAGCATCTGCGCAATTGGGCTCGCGGCAAGTTGCGGGGCTAACGGCATTCCTTCTTGCATCACCGGCTTACCCCTTCATCCTGTTCATCTCATCAAGGTCGGTTGTCTTCGCGTGACGATGAATCGAGATCACCAGGCCCAGTCCTACCGCAGCTTCAGCCGCTGCCACGGCGATTGAGAAGATGGCGAACATCATCCCGGTCAGCGCTTCGGGATGCGGACCATACCGCCAGAAAGCTATCAGATTCAAATTCGCCGCATTCAGCATTAACTCAATCCCGATGAGTACCAGGATCGCGTTACGCCGCGTAAGCGCGCCGGCAAGGCCGATCGCAAATATTAACGCGGCCACTAAAAGATATCCCGCAAGCGGACTCACTCAATCCCCTTCTTTCTCATGCATAGCAACAATCACTGCCCCAATCAACGCCGCCGTCAGCAGCAGCGCAATAATCTCGAGCGGCAACACATAGCGACCCATCAGCGCCTCGCCAATCTGATTCACGGTCACTGCGGGCGCAGCGTTCTGCTGGGGCAACGAGCCCGCGACTTGCAAGACGGCCCAACCCAAAACTGCGAAGATTGCTGCCGCCACAGCCAGCCCCGCCAGCCATGTTTTGCTGAATACGCCGCCCTTCGGCGTCTCCGATCCACGCGTCAGCAGAATCGCAAACACTACGAGGATCGCAACCGCGCCGATGTAAACCAGAATTTGAGCGAACCCCGCAAACTGCGCATCGAGTTGCAAAAACAATAACGCTAATCCCGCAAACGCGGTCGTCACCGCCAGTGCGCAGTGCACAGTGTTCTTGAGCAGCACTGCAGCCAGGCCGCCAGCCACGGTCAGCACGGAGACGAGATAGAAGGCTATGCCCATCGAACACCGCGCCTCTCTCGCCACATGCGGCGAGCCACAGATCTAAGGCCTAAATTCGCAAGTCCGATGTTCGATGAACTCTTCGCGCGCGACTCACTCCGCATAGCGATAGGTCCTCGGTCCAAGGTGCTTTCGCTTCATTTCGCCCCAGCCCATGCCTACGTATGCAAGGATCAAGATCGCCGAGCAAATCACCCACCGAAGCAATCCATCGCCCATGAAACGCCACAGCCCCGCCACGAACAAATTCAAAAGACACATCGGCAATACAAACTTCCATGCAAAATTCATCAACTGATCCTGGCGCAGTCGCGGCAGCGTTCCGCGCATCCAGATGAATACGCACATCGCAACCATCAACTTGCCAAAAAACCACATCCACGACGGAATAAATTGCAAAGCCGCAAGTGGCGCCGACCATCCGCCTAAAAACAAAGTCGCCCCGAGACCTGCGATTGAAAACATTGCGACATACTCGCCGAGGAAAAACAGCGCAAACTTGAATCCTGAATATTCGGTGAAGTAGCCCGCGACGAGTTCCGATTCACCTTCCGGCAGATCGAAGGGCGAGCGGTTGGTCTCTGCCGTAGCCGCAATGCCAAACATCAGTGCGCCGGCGAAACCCCACGGCGTAAAAATGTACCAGTGCGGCAAGCCCCACGAATACTGATTTTGCGCCGCGACAATCTTCACCAGCGACAGCGAACCGCTCATCATCACCACGACCACGCTCGACAGCAGCAGCGCAACTTCGTAGCTGATCATCTGTGCTACTGCGCGCATCGCGCCCAGCAGCGAATACTTGTTACGGCTTGACCATCCCGCCATAAATACCGAAACTTCAGTCGAGGCGCCCATCGCAAAGTAAAACAGCAGGCCGGCATCCATATCCACCAGCACCATGTTGCGTCCCATGGGCAAAACCGCGAAGCCCATGAAAACCGCGACTACGAGCACGATCGGCGCCAGAAAATGCACCGCCGCATCGGCCTTGAGTGGAACGATATCTTCCTTGGTCAGCGATTTGATTCCATCCGCAATTGGCTGCAAAATTCCGAATGGCCCCACGCGATTTGGCCCCAGCCGATTTTGAATGCGCCCAATTCCCTTGCGCTCGAGCACGGTGGTAAATGCAAATAGCGCCGGAAATACCCCAATGATGCAGACCACGCTCAGCACCACACCGACAGCCGGCTGCCAAGCTGCAGGCAAAAAATTCAATAGCCAGTGCTTGAGCAGAACGAAGATCTGGTCGAGCGTCTGGATCATTCCTGCTTGTTCCCTTCGGCCGGCTTCGCAGCAGGTACTGCAGGTTGTGTCGCTGCTTTGGCCACTGCTGCATCGGCGGCAGCTTTAACCTTGGCATTAGCTTTGGCTTTTTCCGCAGCCAAACGCGCATCTACCTCCGCTGCCTCGGTGGGATGAATGTGGTGATAGTACTCGTTCGATTTTGCCAGTTCCTTGCGATCAAGCAGCAATGCTCCGAAACGGTCATCCGTTGCCAGCTCAAATTGCGTATCCATCTTGATCGCTTCAAAAGGACACACTTCAACACAAATCTGGCAACTCATGCAAACAGAAATGTCTATATCAAAGCGCGCCGGGTAGATCTGCATCTTGCCCACAAAATCCGGCTTCTTGTCTTTGCTCTTCTCGATGTAAATGCACTTCGGCGGACACTCTTTTTCGCAAATCTGGCAGGCCACGCAACGCATGCCCGCTTCCCAGTCCAGGCTGTCTTCAGGATGTTTGCTGTCGTACACCAGGAAAGGAAAAACGCGCGCAGCCTCCATTGGAGCGATACGCTCCTCGGGATACTGGACAGTTATCATCCGCTCCGCCGAGACAAAACTTCCGGCAAAATTCTTCGCCGTCTCCGCCAGTCCCTTTAGAATTCCCTCACCCAGCAATGAAACCCCCCTTGGTCCTTGGTCCCTAGAACCCTACCTGTCCACTTCTCCCAACACGATATCCACACTTCCAAAAATCAACACCACGTCGGCCACGTTGCTGCCTAGGCACATATCCTCCAGAACTGTCAGGTTAATCAAACTTGGCGGCCTCACCCGATAGCGATAGGGATTCGGCCCGCCATCACTAATAAGGTAGAAGCCCAGTTCACCTTTGGGCGCCTCGATGCGTCCATACGCTTCACCCGGCTTTGGCCTGAAATTCCGAATCTTCGCCTTCGGGTCCATAACCGGGCCGCCGGGAATGCCCTTGAGCGCCTGCTCCAATATCCCAATCGATTCGCGGATTTCTAAGATGCGCACCATGTAACGGTCGTAGATATCGCCATGATCGCCCAGCGGCACTCGAAATTTGAATCGGTCGTAAATTCCGTAATGATCCACCTTGCGAATGTCGTAATTCACGCCCGAAGCGCGCAGCATGGGCCCGGTCACACCGGCATTTATGGCTAACTCAGGCTTAAGAATGCCGACACCCTGGCAGCGCGCCATCACAATTTCGCTGCCGCTCAGAAAGCGTTCAAACTCATCGACAAACGCCGGAAGCCCCGCCACAACTTTGCGCACCGCATCCAGCCAGACCGGCGAAGCGTCAACGCGGCAGCCACCAAAGCGCATGTAGTTGCACATCATGCGCGATCCAGTGAGGCTCTCAAACAAGTCGAGAATCTTTTCGCGCTCGCGGAAGGCATACATCAAGGGAGTGCCGCTCGCGCCCATCTCCTGCAGCAAAAATCCAATCGACGAAGCGTGATTTTGAGCCCGCGTCAATTCGCCCAAAATTACGCGCAGATATTCGGCGCGCTCTGGGACTTCCTGGCCCACCAGCTTCTCGACCGCCAGCGCATAGGCCCAGTTATTGGTCAGCGAACAGATGTAATCAAGCCGATCGGTGTACGGCATCGTCGCAAGGTAGCTCACCGTTTCGGCAATCTTTTCGTGGTTCCTGTGCAGGTAGCCAAAAACCGGCTTCAACCGGATTACACGCTCCCCATCGAGCGCCAGGTCCATGCGAAACACGCCGTGCGTCGAAGGATGGTGCGGCCCCATGGCCACTTCAAGCAGGTCGCCCTCCCCATCTGGCTCGATGATCGGCGGACGATTCCATCCTTCCAGCCTTTCGGGATCGATGGTCGAAGGAGTCATTGCGCACTCTCTCGACCGGCAACCGCAGCCTGGTGCGCTTTCGCCTTCAAAAGGACACTATCGTGCGGCGTCGGCTCGTACTCGTAGTCGTCGGGCTCGACATAATCGCGACGCATCGGGTGATCTTTGAAGCCATCCCACATCAACAGCCGGCGTAGATCCGGATGACCGACAAACACGACTCCGTACAAATCAAAAATCTCGCGCTCTTGAAACTCGGCCGACCGCCAGATGGGCGTCAAGGAAGGCAACTCCACTTGATCTGAGCGATTGATTGTCCGCATCCGCAGCGTAACGGGACCATGCTTCTTTGCTACCGAATACAGGTGATAGACCACCTCGAGGAAACCCGGCTGGACGTGCTTACGCACCTCCTCCACAGTTTCCTCGACCGATTGTTCTTCCCCGTCAACGGTCTTCGTTACTTGACGCGTCACTTTAACTTTTTCCGCTATCTCTTTGTCCGGCCAGTCTACTCCGCTCACATTCGACAGAAAATCAAGAGTGAACTCCGCGTCATCGCGCAAGAACTTCGCGACCGATGCAGCATGTTCCGGCGCCAGCAGCAACGAGTGCTGACCGCTCGGTCCAGGATTGGGAATGATCGTCAACCCCACCCCCGGCACTGCCGCCTCGATTGCCGTCTTGATTTCTTCAACTGTCTTCATCAGCGAATCACCACCGGCACAGTCCAGACTCCCTTGTTCGAGGCTGGTTCCAAATCATGTTCCCCCTCAACCGGTACAGGAAACTCGCCTTGTGCCTCCGCATCGAGATGTCGTGGTCGTCCCTCTCCTGTCAACGGCTGGGCGTCAATCTTCTTTTGCAAGGTCATAAAAGCTTGCAACAGCGCCTCGGGCCGTGGCGGGCATCCGGGAATGTGCACATCCACTGGAATGTACCGATCAATACCCTTGAGCACGTTGTAGCCCTGTTTGAATGGGCCGCCCGAAATGGCGCAGGCTCCCATCGCAATTACGTATTTAGGCTCTGCCATCTGGTTATAGAGGCGCACCACCTGAGGTGCCATCTTCTTGGTCACCGTTCCCGAAATGATCATCATGTCGGCCTGCCGGGGCGACGGTCTGAACACCTCAGCGCCAAATCGCGCCAAGTCGTAGCGCGCCATAGTCGTCGCAATCATCTCGATCGCACAGCATGCCAGCCCAAACTGCATCGGCCAGATCGAACTGCGCCGTCCCCAGTTGTAGAGTTCCTCAACGGTCGTAACGAAGACGCCCTGCTTGCCCAGTTCGATCTTCAGATTCTCATCAACCGCCATCGCTCACTCCATCAATCTCAGATTGTCCAGCCTCTACGTCCTTAATCCCTTGTCCCTAGCCCCTCGTCCCCTGGTTGTTGTTCTACGTCTCTACTCGCCAGCCCTACGTCCCGTTTCTCTCACGCCCAAGTCAGAACGCCCTTGGCCCATGCCCAGGCCAGCCCCTCGACCAGAAGCAGCACGAATATAAGCATGGCCCCGCAAGCCGCTGCCCCGAGGCCGCTAAATGCCACCGCAAATGGCAGCAGAAACACTGCCTCCACATCGAAAATTAGAAAGATGATGGCATAAAGGTAGTAGGCCGAACGAAATTGGACCCAGGCATCGCCCCTCGATTCCAAGCCGCATTCATAGATATCGTTTTTGATTGCGTTGGGTTTAGCCGGAGAAAGCAGTCTGCCCCAAAGCCTTGCCAGCCCCAACGGAGCCAGCCCAAAGCCAAGCGCTGCGACAAATAAAACGGCTAAAGAAAAATAAGGGCTTGATGCCATCTTAAAATTTAGAAATCCTTCTAAGACAAACTACCAGTTTGGGCCGCCTCTTGGCTAAGAGCATGTGCTTGCAGCAATACCGTTCAAGCTGGCTTTCTCCCCGTCCATCCCATAGTGTGGACCCTTCGCTGAGAACAGGCCCAGGGCTGCTCCCGCCAGCCCTGCCTTCTCCATCTTTCGATGGTAGACAGCCCATACTGTGGCCCTGTTAACGTTCAATTATGGCTTGCGGCTTGTCTCGATTTTGCGGGCGCGGCCGTAGCCATTTACCGGAGTTCACTAGACGATGTTCAACACCGCGCCGCGCCGCTGGGCACTGATCGCGATCCTGCTTGCCCTGCCAGTCACGGCTACCTGGGCTGTGCGCGCCGCGACCGACCCCACGCCAGCTTCGAACTCCTCCGCCCCAGACGCTCCAGCCATCCCTGCAGCGTACACAGCGGCTATCAAGGTTTCCGGGCCGACCACGGCGTTCCACGACTCGGTTTCGCTGCGTTACAACTACGCGTTTGGCAAGGAATCGCCCTTTTTGCCGTCAAACTCCACGTCCGCTAACGGCCAATTCCTCAACCCTAAAAGTTTCTACAGCGCGCAATATTGCGGCCACTGTCACCAGGAGGCGTATCGCCAGTGGCGTCAATCGGCCCACTCCAACAGCTTCCGCGCTCCCTGGTATTTGAAAAACGTTAACCTGCTCATCGAGGTAAAGGGTGTGCAGTTTTCGCGGCATTGTGAAGGCTGCCACAACCCCGTCGCGCTGCTCTCGGGAGACCTTTCCCAGGGCATGCCCAAAAAGCGCCCTTTTGAAGATGAAGGAGTCACCTGCTCAACTTGCCACTCCATCCAATCAACAGACGCTACCGGCACCGGCAGCTATGTCATGGGCATTCCCGCCGTGCTCGTCGATGAGACTGGCGCGCCGATCACTCACGCCGTACCTGACTCTGAAATACTCGCGCATCTCGACCGCCACTCCAAAGCCATGATGCGCCCCCTCTATCAGACAGCGGAATTTTGCGCGGCCTGCCATAAGGCCGCCATCCCTCGCGCGCTCGACGAATACAAATGGCTGCGTGCCTTCACCGTCTACGACGAGTGGCAAGGGGCTAGCTTCACCAAGCAGTCGCCGCTTCCCTTCTATCGCAAAGACACGGTTTCGACTTGCCAGACTTGCCACATGATGCGCGAGCCGCTCCCGGCCGACTCGGCCGATGCGGGCGCCAAGGATGGAACCCTGGTTAGCCATCGGTGGCTCGGCGGCAACACCCTCATTCCCGCTTATTACAAATTTGAAGAGCAGGCTCAAAAGACCGCGGCATTCCTAAAAAACGGCGCTCAGAATACCGGCGTCTTGAACGTCGACATCTTTGCGCTTGAGAAAGAAAGCGCGGCAGCCACTGCGGCTGATCATGTGCTCGTAGCGCCGCTTGGCCTTACCAGCTTCTCCGTCACCCCTAACGAAACGTTGATCGCCGACGTCGTTATTCAAAACAAAGGCATCGCGCACTCGTTCGTACCAGAGCAGCGCGACTTCTACGAGTCGTGGGTCAACTTCACTGTGAAGGACGCGACCGGCAAAATCATTTCCGAGAGCGGATTTATTCAGTCCGACGGCCACCTCGATCCTTCGGCGCACTCATTCACCAACCGATTGATCAACACCAAAGGCGAGTTGAACGACCTGCACCAGATTTGGAATAACCGCGTCCTCGCGTACAACAACACCATCCAATCCGGCCGCTCGCAACTGGTGCGCTACCGCTTCCGTCTGCCCAAAGAAATTCATGGCGACGTCACGCTGACAGCGACGGTGAAGTACCGCCGCTTCAATCAGCACTTCATCGATTACGCCATGGCGGTTGGTCATTTTCCGCAGCCGGTCATCGACATCGCTACACAAACTCGCACATTAAAGATTGGCGAAAACTTGCCGGTGGCCCCCGCCTCATCCGAAAACAAGGAGTGGATGCGGTGGAACAACTACGGCATCGCGCTGCTTGACGCACAGCAGTATGAGGCCAGTGTGCAGGCCTTTGAACGCGTTGCTGCGCTGCGTCCCGACTACGCCGACGCCTACACCAACATGGCGATCGTTGAGATTTCGTGGGAGCGCTACAACGACGCCAAGCCCAATCTGGCCAAGGCGCTTGCCCTGCTCCCCGGTGATCCGCGCGCCCTCTACTATCGCGCGCTGGTTGAGCGTAACGCGGGTCAGGTCAACGAGGCTATCGTCGACTTACAGGCCATGCTGGCCAAATATCCGCGCGCTAAAGATGGCCTGCGCGAGCTTGGATTCAGCTACTACCAGCAGCACGACTACGCGCAATCCCGGGACACATACGAAAAGCTGCAAGCCATCGATCCCGATGATCTGGCTGCACATTATCAACTCGCCATCTTGTATCGTCGGCTTGGCGATAAGCAAAAGGCCGCCATCGAATCTGCCAAGTTTGCCGATCAGAAAGACGATCCCACGGCCTCGACATACGCTCTGCAATTTCTCGGCAAGCATCCCGAAGTGGCCAGCGAAAGCGTCGTGTGGCACACCCACGACATCACCGGCGACCCGGTCACCCATCCCGCCAAGATTGAATATCACTACATCCCCGGCGCGGGAGGATAATCTGATTCCACAATCAGAGCTAGCTAGTCCGTTTGGGATCCACCCTCGCAGGCAGATGCGGCCTGACCTGGCGGCGCGATTCCGTACTTGCAATCTAGAAACACCTGCAGATCGTTGGGCAGCAACGGCACCAGTTCCTGCCACGTCAGCACTTGGCATCGCACCCGCATGTCTGCCGATTTAACCGCTGCCATCACACGAAACCATGCTTCCCGCAGATCCGGCCGTCGCTGGTCGTGAATGACGCAAAATTTTGCCCCTTGCGCAAAAGCTGCGAGCACATTGCGAATGAGCTGATAACTCGCATAGGCCGGAATGCGCGGCTGATGTTCATCTGCACGCTCGACCATTGCCGCTTGAAAAACGCGCGCCTCTTCTCCATCGTCTTCGCACGGCGGTTCCCACTCTTGCGTGAATTCTTCAACGAGCTCGACGGCCTCGCGTTTTCGTTTGGTCCGTAGCTCGACCCTCGGTAGCAACTCGCGCTCAAACACCGCATCGAAGTCGCGATACGCTTCCACAATCGCCGCGTCTCTGCACTGAAAATCAGATTCGGTCAGCTTCGACTCAATCAGCAGATCGCCCCATCGCATGTCCACTTCCGTGCGATCAAACCGGCCGGTGCTGAGCGGTACGCGCGCTTTCCATCCGAAGACAGGAGCGTCGCACTCTCCGATGGACAGCATCCCCTTCATCGCCGATGACTCCATCACACCCGGTGTGCAGAAGACGTTCATCAATAAGGCGTCGGAGCTCATCGACGAATCTAGTTCACGCCAACGCCGCTCCGAATCCAGCACCGGCTTTGGCAGCGATTTCCCTTGTGCGTGAATCTTGTCGAACCGCCGCATCCACTCCGGCCTCGCAGCGATAGCCGTATAGGCGGACTCGTGGAAATTGCCATGCCGTCCGTCTTCCGGCGCATAGACAATTACAGGAAAACCGCCATAGCTCTCAACATGCGCACGACCCCGCGCATAGAGCCGATTGCGCAATCCCAACTCGCGCCGCAATCGACCCGCATACAATCCTGAATTTTCGTTCACGCCCAGATGGCCACACTCCAAGTATCGACACGAAAAAGATTTACTCAATAATGATGATATGAAATAAATCAGACCGAAAACATAAAACCAACCGCGCCGGTCGCCTTCGCTCAGTGAAGATGCGAAAATAACTCTGTGAGTCTACGTTTCTGCGTTCTACTAATTCTTGCTCTCATGGCCCTCTCCGCCACCGATACCAACGCGCTCTCAGGCGCCAAGAAAAAGGACGCTGAGAAAGCTGGCGCGATCCTGTTTCGCGACAAGGGCTGCGCATACTGTCATGGAGTTGGGGGCACAGGTGGGAAAAAGGGCCCCGACCTGAGCGGACTGCCCAAAGATAAGGCATGGCCCCCCGAGAAAATCACCAATCAGATCCTGAATGGCGGGCAGAAGATGCCGCCGTTCCGCGAGTCGGTAACCGACGATGAAGTTGCCCAACTGATTGCCTATCTGCGCGCAAAGCACAGGCCTGCTCCGCCAACAGGGACCGGATCGCCGACCCCGCCTCCCGGCGCATGACCGTCGCGTGCCTCAGTGGTGCCTTACCTTTTCCACCGGCCTGCGTTTTCGTACCATGCGTCGTGCCTTATCGGGCCTGCTTGTAGATGCGACACTCCCAACCCTTGAGGTGGAGGGTTGGCGTCTGGGCTTCATCGCCCGCGTAATTGTCCATCTGCAGTTTCGCGGCGCTTATGCCTCCGGGCAGCGTGTACGTGATTTCGCCGGATGAAAAGTTGTGAACCACCAGGTAGCTTTCGCCATCGAGGGTCCGCGTGTAAGCGAAAATATGCGGATGCTCCGGGTCGAGATCCTTGTAATCGCCATACACAAAAGCAGGCGTCTTGGCGCGAAATGCGATCAGGCGTGCAGTGTAGTTGTAAATCGAATCGGGGTCGCTCACTGCCTGCGCTGCATTAATCGTCTTGTAGTTGGGATTCACCGCAAGCCAAGCATTTGGCCCAATGGTGAACCCGGCATTTGCAGAGCTATCCCACTGCATCGGCGTACGACTGTTATCGCGGCCCATATGACGCAGGTTCTCTACGTACGCCTCAGGAGTGACCGCATGTCGCGCGAGCACTTCTTCTTTGTAACCGTTGTGCGCTTCGATATCGTTGAAGTCGTCGATGGTTTTGAACGGATAATTCGTCATGCCCAATTCATCACCCTGGTAGATGTAGGGCGTGCCGCGCAGCGTTAGAAGCATGGTTTCAAGCAGCTTTGCCGAAGGCACGCGAAACTTCTCAGAGTCGTCGCCAAACGTCGATACCACGCGTGGATTGTCGTGGTTCGATAGGAATACAGTGTCCCAATCGTGCTTGGTCAGCACCTCAGCGTGGCGTGTGTAGACAGCTTTGAGTTGCGGCAGTGTCCAACTCACAAATTTACGTCCGTCACGATTAACCCGGATGGCGTCGAAGTTGAAAATCTCGTTCAACTCGTGGCGGCGGTCGTCCACCAGGTTTGGCTCCTGCGCCAGGGTGATGCCTGCGGCCTCGCCGACAGACATGTCGTCGTACTTCGAGAGCACTTCGCTGTTCATCTGCTGCAGATACTCTGTGAGGTGCGGACCGCTCGCGTATACCGCAGCGGCATTCCTGAGTTGCTCCGGCGTTAGATCGGGCAAGCCGGGCTGCTTCGAGATGAACGGGATGACATCCATGCGAAAGCCGTCCACGCCCTTATCGAGCCAGAAGCGCATCAGGCTGAAGACTTCTTCGCGCACCTTGGGGTTATCCCAATTCAAGTCCGGCTGCTTCACCGCGAAGTAGTGGAGATAGTATTCTTTCGTCGTCGGATCGTATTGCCACGCCGAGCCCGAAAACGCGGACGGATAGTTGTTCGGCGGCTGCATCGTTCCGTCAGGGCCAACCTTGCCAGGCCGCCAGATATAGAAATTGCGATACGGATTGTCCTTCGATTTGCGGCTCTCGACGAACCATTTATGTTCGTCTGAAGAATGATTAACTACCAGGTCAATGATCAGGCGCATGTGTCGCTGCTTGATGCCCGCGAGCATCGCGTCGAAATCATCCATGGTTCCGAACTCCGCCATCACCTTGCGGTAATCGCGAATGTCGTACCCGTTATCCGCGTTGGGTGAATCGAAATGCGGACTGAGCCAGATAACGTTCACCCCAAGCTTGTGTAGATAATCGAGGCGCGAAGTGATGCCCTTTAGGTCGCCAATTCCGTCGCCGTTCGAGTCTTGAAAGGACCGCGGATAGATCTGATACACCACCGCTTCCTTCCACCACTTTGGCTCGTAGCCGTTGATCAGCTTCGCACCTGACGCCGATGTTATGCCGGCATTCGGAGCCACCGTTGCAGCCGGTTGAGTAAACGCGAAGGCGGGTGCGAGCAGTAACGCGGCAGAGAGTGCGACGGCAAAGGAGCAATTGGAAATTAACTTGAACACAGCTTTGACCTCCGAATCGAGAACATGCTCGAACCAAGCGAATTGTATCGCTGAAGGTGGTGAACGGTTGCGCGGCGTGCGACTGGCCTCAATCGGCTGCCTTTGAAACGAGCTTGCCCCAGCGTTATTTGCCCAAGGATCAGATCACCACTGGAACATTCGCAAGACCTTCGGAGCCAAATATACGGCGGTAGCGCTCAACCTCGGCGGCTGGCCCCATCGCCTTTGCATAGTTGTCCGACAACTTGACTGCCGGGCGGCCATCGACTTCGCTCAACTTGCACACCAGGCTGACTGGATTGAAGCTGTCGTCACCGCGTGGATTGCAGTTGCGGAAATCATTGGTGAGAAAAGTTCCCCAACCCGCGCTCAATCGAATGCGGCATTCAGGAATCCACCGGCGCTCATCTAGAAAGTCGCTGGCGCGTTGAAATTGTTCCGGCCTTGCGCCGTTTTTGAATGTGCCGCCAAAGTGCGCATGCAAGCCGAGAATGCTATCGACATCAAGTGCGTCTGATGCTATCAGGCGTTTTTTCACAGGGTCACGCCCGCGTTGCTGCAGCCACTCGATGTATTCATCGCCGGCAACATAGGGGTCTTTGCTGTCGATGCGCTGTCCGGTCCAATCTGCAACCCAATCGGGCGCATCCCTGAGGAACTGCGTGGTGCCAAACGTATCGGGCAGCATGATTAGCAATTCACCCTGATACGTCTGCTGCCATAGTTCGAGCATGCGGTACTGCGCCGACTTAATTCCTTCGTCGCTGTCTGTCAGCGCAGCCATTGCCATCGGCAGCTCGTGCGCGTTGGTGCCAATGGCTTCAAGATCATGCGTGTATGCCATGAACGTATTGGAGCTACCCGCAAAACTCGCGCCCAACGTATCGCTCATCGCCTTGACCACGTATTCCTGCCATAGAAAACTGTGGCGGCGTCGCGTGCCAAAGTCGCTTACGTTAAGCCCCGGCACGCCCCGCAGCCGTTCCATCTTCTCCCACAGACGAGTCTTGGCACGCGCGTAGAGAATGTCCAGTTCCAACTCCGTCAAATGCTTGATGCTGGCGCGCGTCTTGAGTTCATCGATGGCCGAGAGCGCATAAATCTCCCACATCGTCGTCTCAGCCCACAAGCCATCAAAGCACAGAGAAATCTGTCCGTCTTCAACCGAAAGCTCGTAGTCCGAGAGTCGAAAATCCCGCTCAAGCCACCTCAGAAAAGCCGGCTCAAAAATGCCGCGACGCCCATAAAACGTGTTGCCTGCGAGCCATATCAATTCAGACTTGTGAAAGCGCAACTTGCGCGTCGCATCCAATTGCTCGCGCAGTTGAGCAACGTTAACGATGTCTCCGAGGCGCACTTCGGCGGTCCGATTGATCAACGTAAACTTGGCGCTGGTACGAGGAAAATGCTTCCAGATGAACTGCAGCATCAGAAGCTTGTAAAAGTCAGTATCCAGCAACGACCGGGTGATCGGATCCAGCTCCCAGTTATGATCGTGGGCGCGCCTGGCGAGATTGATAATCACAGTCTCATTACTCTAATGCACCGCGCCTGGCACTGAGTCATGTGCGGTCGCAGAGGCAGATGCAACACGCACGACGCGGCCGACCAACCTGCGAACGTAACAGAGGTTTTTCGCCGTCTAAGCCGATAGCTCGATCGCCGCATTGATTTCGCTGCGTACATGATCTGGCAAATCCGGCATCGCGCCCGATTGCGACGCCACCCATCCACCCCAGCGGTTACCTGCTTCGTTAAGCACTGCCAGGTCTGCGCCGCGCAACAGATAGTGCGTCATGGCGGCGGTGAAGGCATCGCCCGCCCCGATTGTGTCCGCCACTTTTACAGGAAATCCGCCATGCTCGTGCCACTCATCGCGAGTCACCAGCAGGCTACCGCTGGCACCGCGCGTGATGGCGACCATCTGCAATGTCGGGAACTCCGTTAGCAGCCGCCCCGCGCCCAGACGTAGCGCGTCTGGCGGCGGATCGTCTTCCGCAGGCAACCCCAGCAGAGACAGCACCAGCGCCACCTCCGCGTCATTCATCTTGACCACGGTGGCGAGTTCAAGCGATTCCGTGATGACTTCACTCGAGAAAAACGGCGTGCGTAAATTCACGTCAAACACGCGAATGCACTTAGATGAAGTTTGGGCCGCTAAAGTCTGTATAGTCTGTCGCGACTCAACGCTGCGCTGCGCCAGCGATCCGAAGCAGATAGCGTCGGCGCGCTCCGCCAACCGCACCCACGCGTCCGATAACTCCATCGAATCCCAGGCTGCAGGCCGATGAATCGTGTATTCCGGCTGGCCATCAACAAATGACACGCTTACCCGGCCAGTCTCATGCGATGGATCGATCTGCAGAAAACTTGTATCAGCGGGTAGAGGTTCGAGCTGATTCACCGCATCTCGCCCCAAATCATCGCGGCCGATGCGGCTCAAAATAGCAGCGTGGTCCCCGAGCCGCCCGGCCATCACGGTGAAATTGGCCGGTGCGCCGCCGAGTCTCGCACCGCCCGGCAACATATCCCATAGCAATTCGCCGATACCCAGAATCAAATGAGGCTCTTTCACTGTCGTGCTCCTGTGTTGCCGACCCGTAATCTCGGATCTGCAGCGTGCTCAACGTGTTCAAGACGCTCTACGTGTTAAATGCAATCTGTGCTCTCGCCAGCCCTCCGAACAGGTTTCTCCCTGCGAGGCCAAGTCGTCAACTGGGCGCTCACAGGAAATAGCTCTAACCCCTTCTCCCCAGTCCCAAATCCCCGGTCCCGCGTCCCCGGCGTCCCCCCATCCATCGCCACATAGAGCAGTCTTCATAATTGGCCGAGACGTATTCGCCATCAGGCTGATTGGCCATGATCGCGTGATCGGCAATCGCATCGGCGCGCGACCGCCGCACCTGGTCTTGAAATAACCTGATCATCCCAGAACGCTTTTCCAACTCCTGCTCCTGTTCGTTGTTGACGTAGAGAAGGTCGAGTTGCCCTGGCCTTCTGACAAAGCTCGCGGCCACGCGTGCCAGCATCCGCCGCATAACAATTGCGCTAAAGGGATTGAACAGAAATAGCAGGCAAGGTCCTGCGGGAAAAATAAACTCGGCGGCGTCACCTAAGAGTATGCGCGTCGGACTCTGCACGCGTCCTGCACTTCGCCAGAGCGCAAGGTTTTTACGCGCCGTCTTAACCAGAGTGGGATTTAATTCAACCCCAACGACCTCGTGAAAGTGCAATTCCGCAGCCAGCAATACGGCACGCCCCATCCCCGCGCCGACATCGATAAAAGTGAATTCCTCGATTGGTGCGACCGGCCGGCTACGTTTCCAGCGCTTGAGCAGGGAATGAAATAGCGATGGAGCCACGCCAAAATAAGCAGTCACATGCCGGTCATGGCGATGCCCGCTCTTCAAGTGACGTCCAGCAATCAGCCCGCTAGTTCGCACTCCATTTTGAAGGTCAAACGGATGCCGAGTATAACCGTCTCTAACCGACAAGCCTTCCAATAGCCGTCTGCGGGGTAGGCCCTTAGCCGATGTCACACCTTCCAAGCCATCCAAACCGTTTGTCACGCCTGAACCTTAGCACACCGCCGGGATATTCTGAGCCACCGCTACGGTGTCAGGGCGCCATTAAATGTAGGGCAGCTATTGACCTCGCCCCCCTGCAGTCCGCGGCGGAACCACTCTTCCCGCTCCGCGCTCGAGCCGTGGGTCCATGTCTCGGGGCTGACTGCACGCCCGCTCATGCGCTGCAAGTGATCGTCTCCGACCGCCGCTGCCGCCTTCAACGCGCCCGCAATATCATCGGGGTGCACAATGTTGCGTTGCTCCGTGCTATGCCCCCACACCCCAGCAAAGCAGTCAGCCTGCAACTCCAGATCGACAGAGAGATGATTCTGCTCCCCGCGATCCTGCTGCGACAGCCGTCGCATCTTCGACTCGATTCCCAACAACTTCTGCACGTGGTGGCCTAGTTCGTGACTTACAACGTAGGCTTGCGCGAAGTCTCCCGTGTCTCCACCGAAATGCTTGAGTTCATTCCAGAAACTCAGGTCGATATAGACCTTTTCGTCTTCCGGACAATAAAACGGTCCAGTCGCAGCCTGTGCCGTTCCGCACCCGGAAAGGGTCGCGTCGCGATAGAGCACCAGCTTGGCGTGGCGATAGGTTCGTCCGTGAGCCGCGAAGATCTGCGTCCAGGTCTTTTGCGCGTCGTCAAGCACAAAACTGATCAGTTGGGCATCGCGATCCTCTCCTCCCGTCCGGGACCCGGGCTGCCGGCTTACGGGCCTGTCCTGCTGCACGTTTGCCTGCCCATCGCCGCCACCAGTCCCGCCACCCAGGAAGTTCCTTCCCGTAACAAGGCTAATCACCAGCAGCACGACGAACCCCACGATACCCAGCCCGCCGCCGCCGCCAAAATTAAATCCGCCACCGCCTGAGTCACGACGATCTTCTACATCGCTGCTTATGCCACCCGGCGTCCAGTCCATAGGTTCAATCCTCAATCATTCAGATGCACCGAGACGGCAAGAATCAATGTACTTGATCGACGAAATGCGGTTTGGCACTTGGCATCGCACTTGCCTTGCCGTTTCCGCGGGGCTGGAGATGAGATCCAGCCGTTGTGCCCTTGCATTCCCGCAGTGACAGGTGCAGCCGAATCGCGATACGCTTAGGGGTATACGCATAGTTCGCAGCCAAGGAGTTCGTCCCCTCATGCCTATCCAAGCAACCTCGAAAATCTGGCGCAACGGCAGCCTCATCCCTTGGGAAGAGGCCAACATCCACGTGATGAGCCACGTGGTCCATTACGGTTCCAGTGTTTTTGAGGGGATTCGGTGCTACGCGCAGCCGCAAGGGTCCGCCGTCTTCAGACTGCCTGAGCATATGCAGCGCCTGCTCGACTCGGCCAAAATTTATCGCATGGAGTTGCCCTTCTCGCTCGATGAACTCTGTGCTGCCGTCGTCGATGTGATTGAGGCCAACAATATTGCGCCTTGCTACATCCGGCCGATTGCCATTCGCGGATACGGCGAAATCGGGGTCAATCCCAAAGGTTCGCCCATTGAAGTCTTCATCGCCAACTTTCCCTGGGGCAAATATGTGGCTGGCTCCGGCGGCGCGGACGTTTGCGTTTCCAGTTGGAACCGTCTCGCCCCCAACACCATGCCAGCCCTCGCCAAGGCTGGCGCCAACTACATGAATTCGCAGCTCATTCGCATGGAAGCCGACATCAATGGCTATGTCGAAGGCATCGCGCTCGATGTAAATGGCCTGGTCAGCGAAGGCTCCGGTGAAAACGTCTTCGTGGTGCGCAACGGCGTACTCTACACCCCGCCGCTTGCCAACTCCGCGCTTTCAGGCATCACGCGCGATAGTGTGCTCACCATCGCCCGGCATCTTGGCCTCGCCGTCACTGAGCAGGCGATGCCGCGCGAAATGCTCTATATCGCCGACGAAGTTTTCTTTACGGGAACCGCAGCCGAGGTTTCGCCTATCCGCTCAATCGACCGCATTCTTGTCGCCGACGGCAAGACCGGTGAAATCACCAAAAAGATCGCCGACGAATTCTTTGCCATCGCCAACGGTCTCAAGCCCGACCGCTTTGGCTGGCTCACTCCTGTCAAAGTCAATGCAACCGAACCCGTCACCGTATAGCGGCGGTCCACCGAACATGCCATGAGGACAAAGGAAGACGGCGGCGCGTGAAACCCGATATGAAAGTGCAACTGGCCGGCATTGAACTGACCAGCCCAATCATCGCCGCAAGCGGAACTTTTGGCTATGGCATCGAATTTGAAGAGATCGTATCGCTCGAGCGCATCGGTGCATTCGTAACTAAAGGCATTTCCCTCGCTCCCATGCCCGGCCATGCAGCCCCGCGCATTCTGCAAACCGCCGCCGGCATGCTCAACGCGATCGGCCTGCAGAATATCGGGGTCGATGAATTTATCGCCAAAAAACTTCCGCCCCTCAGCCGCTATCCAAAATGCAAGGTGATCGTAAACATCTTCGGCTGCATCGCCAGCGAATACATCGAGGTCATCAAACGGCTCAATAAGGCACCCGGCATTGCGGCCTACGAACTCAATGTCTCTTGCCCCAACGTGCACGCCGGCGGCATGACATTTGGCTCCGACCCCGAGGCGCTTGCCTACCTCGTCAGCTACGCCAAAGCGGCGTCAAGGCGTCCGCTGATTGTGAAGCTCTCGCCCAACGTGACCTCCATCGCTGAGATGGCAAAAGTGGCCGAACTCGCCGGCGCCGATGCCGTGAGCCTTGTCAATACATTTCTCGCCATGTCGATTGATTCTGAAACGCGCAAACCGCGACTAACCAATGTGACCGGAGGCCTTTCCGGCCCGGCCATCAAGCCCATTGCCCTGCGCATGGTCTACGATGCATCGCGCGCCGTCAAAATTCCGGTTGTCGGGATGGGCGGAATTATCACTGCTGAGGACGCCGTCGAATTTATGCTTGCCGGCGCAACCGCTGTTCAGGTTGGAACGGCGAGCTACGCCGATCCGCGTGCCACAGAGCGTCTCGCCAAAGACCTTGCGTCTTGGTGTCGCGGTCAC
>JANXYB010000071.1 GCA_025350325.1 Acidobacteriaceae bacterium | reverse complement strand
CTCCAACCACCGGCGCTTTCGCGGGAGCCGTCCGGTGCGCGTCCGATGCAATTGGTGCCGGTTCCGGCGATCTGCAGAATTCCCGCTCCACCACGAAATGCCGCGTCAAGAGCAATTACCTCATCGCCAACCACCTCGGAATGCTGAATGCCAAAATCGCGAAAGACTGCCGTGATCCACTCGGCCACGCCCGGCATGGTGGCGCTGGCCACGCCCGCTGAGGCCGCCTTGACGCTAGAAACACCAGCGGTAGCGAAGACTTCCTTTAAAAGAGCGCGTAAGTTGGTTTCGGCTACTTCAGCGCCAACGCGCAGACGCTTGATTGAGCCATTCTCAGCAAATGCCAGCACCTTGTCCCCTGAAACGATGGAAGCGCGTGTTCGTGTTCCCCCGCCATCAATGCCCAATACTACGGTCATCTGCTGTTCTCCTTTAGTGCACCGGTTCGGTCGCCGCCGGCTCAGGATTTTCAGGCTCTGCACCGCCGTCGCGCAAGGTGCCGGCGAGTACATTGAGGCTGCCGTCATTCTTCGCGACGTCAAGGCCAAGCATGTGGCCAATCCACGGGTAAAGATTCACATTCTCAAAGGTCTTAACTGTTCGGCCGCGCACGATATCGGGGCCGGCGGCGAAGAAGATGGCCTTCATCTCGGGAATTTTGTGCGGATCGAGACCGTGCATCCCGGCGTTGGGTGGCGTCTCCGGTTTGCCGGGCGCTGGCGCGTGGGCGCGAATGGCGTAAGGTCCGGTAGCAACAACGACCGGGTCGCCTTCGCGTGGATTCTGGTTGTAGTCGAGGCCAGCGGGTACATCTTTGCGGCGGTAAACAACAAACTGCGACGAAGCCTTTTTGAGCTGGTTGTAGACGCGAATACGCTCCTCTTCAGTCTTGCCGTAGAGAAGCGTCCCCACGACCTCAAAAGCAGTCAGATCGGCGAACTGGTCGAGCGTTATCCATCCCCCAACGACTTTAGCCATGCCGTGATCACTGATCACCACCAGGTCAATCGGAAGATGCGTAGAGTCGAGTGCAGCCTTGAGCTTGCCGACGAGTGCATCGACCTTAAGCACGGCAGCCTTGGTTTGCGGCGCGTCCGGGCCAAACTGGTGACCTTCATGATCCGGTTCCGAGTAGTAGATGGTAATGAAGTGGGGGCGCTCGGTGTCAGGCAGACGCAGCAATGCTACCGCGTCATCGATGCGCGCAAGTTCTTCGGCATCGGTGGCCTCGGTGTTCGCGTCAAAACCTGCATACCATGTCGGGCGAAATCCGGCGATCTTCGCTTCAGAACCTGGCCAGAACAGACATGCCGTGCGCATACCCTGGCTCTCCGCGAGACTCCACAACGGCACGCCGCTATACCAACTCCCGTCGGCGACTGCCTTTGGATCGGCGATGGCGAAGCGGGCTTGTTTAGCCAAGTCGTAAAAGTTATTCGCGACCAGGCCATGATGTTCGGGGTAAAGTCCAGTGACAATGCTCAAGTGATTCGGGAAGGTCAGCGAAGGGTAGCTGGGCATCATGCCTTCGGGAGCCCATACCCCCTGTTTGCCAAGCGCAAGTAGATGCGTGGCGTTATCGTGCTTGGCGTAGTCCCAGCGAAAGCCGTCCAGCGAAACCAGTACCACGTAGTGTGCCTTTTGCGCCGCCGTTGAATTTGCTCCATTGTCGACGTGCATCAGGGGGAGCGCTGGGTTGCCGCCGGGCAACTGGCCCTGCTGCTGTGTCAACGCGGGAAGAGCGAAGACCAGCGCAAAGCAAGTTACAACCGCCAGCTTCCGAATCCGCAAATGCATGCTGTTTCTCCCGGCATCAGCTTATCGCACACGGTCGGCAAGACCGCGTACGGGTCTCAAACGGGCCAAGGAGGGTGACTATGAATCGCTAGCTCAGACAGCCGCAACATCATCAATCGGCCGAGCTAGGTTAATCAATCCGCTGAAGTTGGTACGGGTGTCTTGAACAGGTGCGCTTGCCGTCCGGCAGAGACCAGCCCTGCGGCCAGAGGGGACCGCAAGGCGTGGGCCATCCAAAACTATTTTCCCGGCGCAGGCGCGGCGGCGGGTGTTGGCACCGCGGCAGGCGCGGAGATGGGCTCGGGCGCTGCTGCAGGCTGGGTTGCTGCGGGTACGGCGGACTGATCTCTGGCAAATTTACGAATGTACGTAATCAGGTTTTTCAGATCGTCATTCTTCGCGCGCCCTTCATCTTCAGCCGGCATCTTGCCTTTGCCCTTACGAACGGCGTCAAAGAGTTCGTGATCCGATTTACCTGCCAGTGAATTGGGTGCAGTCCAATCCAGCAGGTTTAGTTGCATATCTTTGGCGATGTCTGTCTTGCCGTCGCCAGTCGCCCCGTGGCAAATGGCGCAGTCAATTTCATAGATCTTTTTTGCCTTGGCATGAGATTCCGGAGCCAACTTTGTGGCACTTTTGGCGGCTGAAGATGGCGCAGCGTCTTGCGCCGGTAGAGCTGGAGCGGTGGCGGACACTATGGTGATCGCCACGACCGCCATGGAGAGGAAGAACGGTTTGAGCATAATGGTCTCCTCAGTTGCAGGTGTCACAGGAGAGGCATCTAGCAGCTGTTCGATTATTTGAATGCATTATAGGCCTATTTGGAAGTGAGCGGCATCACCTAAGGTTCAAAGTGCACCGTAATGCCCGACAGGCGGTTCTGCTCCGCAGAATACTCGACGGTGTGGTATACGTTTTCACATGTTACCAAGCAGGTCTTTATCGGTTGTAATTATGCTCATGGTCGCTACCGTCTCGGGCGTCCTTGCTCAACCGCAGCAAGTAGCGGCGACGCCGCCCATGGGTTGGAACAGCTGGGACGCCTATGGTCTCACCATCGATGAGGCGGGCTACCGGGCCGACACGACCGTCCTGGCAGGCCTGCGACAGTACGGATGGGAATACTCCGTTATCGATGAAGGGTGGTATATGCAGGACCCCTTCGCGAACAAAGTGCCTGACCGTAAATACGTTTGGGATAAGAACGGCATCCTGATTCCCGCGGTGAGCCGCTTTCCTTCCTCTGCGAACGACGCCGGATTTAAGCCTCTCGCTGACTGGGTTCACACGCAGGGCCTCAAATTTGGCATACACATTGTCCGTGGCATTCCGCGCCAGGTGGTGCACGACAACCTGCCGGTCGCAGGAACGAATTTTCGCGCCAGCGAGGCGGCCGACACATCGGAGACCTGCCCATGGGATGAGGGCAACTACGGCGTCCGCGACAACCAAGCTGGACAGGCCTATTACGACTCCATGCTGAAACTCTACGCCGGATGGGGGCTCGATTACATCAAGGTGGATTGCATCAGCGACCATCCTTACCGGCCCACTGAAATCCGTCAGATTGCCGAAGCGATTCGCAAGACTGGTCGACCAATTGTGCTGAGCCTTTCACCCGGACCGACCAAGATTGAAAATGCCGCCGCAGTCGCGAAGTATGCACAAATGTGGCGCATCTCCGACGACCATTGGGACGTGTGGACGGCAGAACACAAGCCGGCTGACGGTGAATTCCCATTTGGCGTGCGTGACGCCTTTGATCGCCTGGCAAAATGGGCTCCCTATGCCAAGCCAGGCAGTTGGCCCGACGAAGACATGCTCCCCGAAGGCTCCCTGATGCCGCATCCCGGATGGGGCCAGCCCCGGCAATCGCGATACACCCACGATGAGCAACGCACCGAGTTCACGCTCTGGGCTATCTCCCGTTCGCCGCTGATCCTGGGTACGAACCTCACCCAGCTGGACGACTTCACGCGGTCCCTTATCACCAATAAGGAAGTGCTCGATATCAATCAGCATGCGGTCGAGAGCGGACCGGGTTTGATGCCGCAGCAAGAGCCGGGCAACAAGCCCTTTATTGAGCGCTACTGGTATGCGCGTACCGGTGGACCACACCCGAAGAGCTACGTCGCTGTGTTCAATATCGGGGATGAGCGCACATCGTCAAAGCTGCCGTGGATGGTGTTTCACCTCGACGACAAGGCGCATGCGGCTTACGACCTTTGGAACCAGAAAAAGATTTCGCGTGCCCGCATGCTGCAAGTGGAGCTTCCGCCGCACGGCTGTGCGCTGTTCCGCATTGACTGAGAAACTCAGCGTAGTGCGGCTTTGAGCGCAGCTTCAGAGTTTGTAACCGTTCCGTGACCACGCCATAAAATCTTGCCGGACGCGTCGACAAGAACCACGTAAGGCTCGTGGTCTGCGTGTACGTCCAAGTAAGTTCGCCATTCTTTCTGGTCTTGAGTCAGGACCACGAACAGGTCCCGTTCATGGACCGAAAGGCCTTTTCTCATACTGCTCTTGATCATGCCGCGAATGAAACTCGGGGCCCCCTCGAGCATGGCAATCTCGTAAACAACCACGCCTGCAAACGCTGGATCGGCCCGCAGTGCTTTGATCCAATCCGTGCACCCAGTGCCCGCTTCGCGACTAAAGCCCGCCACCAGCACCGTCCGGTGATGTTGCGTCGCGGTGCTTAACGCCAATTGCTTTCCGCTTAGCGTCTCCCCAACCGTGTCGGGCATTTTCTGCGAGAAGCACCGTGCCGCTGCAAGCAAAAGTACTACACTCACAAACGCGTGCTTCATTCCGCGAAGAAACATCTGACCTCACTCCCCATGCCTTTTGTGATGCGCCTGCCGGACGAACTGTCTTTCAGGATACGCAGTTTTGAAATGGCAAAGTTCATCCAGCCATCCCCGCGAGGGGCCGTATACAGCGGGGCTCAAGCCGGATATGCGAAACTGGTCTGTTCAGCTCGGCACAACCTTATCCATCAGCCGCCAAGGTCAAACGATGTCCTTAATGCGTTCCGCGTTTATCGCACTGTCTCGCAATCGCCCCATGCGCCGCTTCAGTGAGCGCTCATCTATCGGCAGCAAACTGAGTTCGCGGTTTGTGGCCGGGGTCGAGATTGAAGACGCCCTGCGCGTTGCCAAACAAGTGAACGGACAGGGCATTTCCGTCACTCTCGATTCGCTGGGCGAGAGCGTAACCACCGAGGCCGAGGCGCACCGATCTGCCGACGTTTATCACCGTCTACTCGATGAAATTGCGGCGCGAAAATTGAACTCGAATATCAGCGTGAAGCTTACCCAAATGGGCCTTACACAGGACCCTGCGCTCGCCGAGCGTATCGCTACTTCCCTTGCGCGACATGCCCGGGCAACCCAAAATTTTCTGCGCATCGACATGGAAGATTCTTCGTTGACCCAGGTCACGCTGGACATCGTGCGCCGTCTACATGCGCAGCCCGACATGCACGATGCGATTGGAATCGTTATCCAGTCTTACCTGTATCGTTCGCAGAGCGACGTCGAATTATTGCTGTCCGAGGGCATTCGCGTGCGCCTCTGCAAAGGCGCTTACAAAGAGCCGGCCGAGGTGGCGTTCCCTAAAAAGTCTGACGTCGATAAGAACTACATTCGCCTCAGCCGCATGCTGCTGGCAAGCAGTACCTACCATGGCTTGGCCACGCATGATGAAAAGATGATTGCCGCAGCTAAATCTTTTGCCAGTCAGAATGCGATCGACCCCAGCCGTTTTGAATTTCAAATGCTCTTTGGTGTGCGCCGCGATCTGCAGCGCAAGCTGGTGGATGAGGGCTACAACGTGCGCGTATACATTCCGTTTGGACGCGAATGGTATCCCTACTTCATGCGTCGCCTGGCCGAGCGGCCTGCAAATGTGTTCTTTATCGCCAAGCAGTTGCTGCGCAAATAGGAATCCGACGTGCGTTTACGGCTTTGCCGCTAGACTGCGCGCCACTGGCGTCTAGGCCTCGGCACGGTTTTTCCTCGTGCGCTTACCGCGACCGCGATGCATGACTGTTTGGCGGCAAACGGGGCACTCCCAAGGGTAGAAGCCAAACAGGGGATACACTTTCCGCTGCAAAAATCCGACGCGACCGAGACGACGCATGGTGCGGCCTCCACATCGAGGGCACCAACTCTTGGATTGCTCGGAAGTGATTGGCCGAGGCCCCTTCTCCGACATCAACATACCCTTCTAAAATAGATTGCGTACTTTGGATTAGTTGCAGGTTAAACCTTGCAAGGCTGGGCACAATCCAACTTTTTGACCACATACGCGGCTCAGGGTTGCAACCGGGCCAGTCCTTCCCGGGCGAGGCCAGCGATGGCGCGGGCTAAGGTCGGCGATGCGTTCAACGATCCCGGCCGCTCGAGGCGGATACCTAAATTCTTTGCGTACTCGCGAAAGGCAATATCAACGTCGTAGAGAATTTCGACATGATCGCAAAGAAAGCCAATGGGCTGCAACAGAAGCGTTTTAACATCCTCTGCGGCGATCTGCGTGAGGGTCTCTTCAACAGACGGACCGATCCACGGGCCGCCACTGGCACCCTGGCTTTGAAACGCGAACCACCGTCGCGGAATCTCAGGAACACGCTCCGCTACCAACTCGGCAGTGTGGCGCGCTTCGTCTGCATAGGGATCGGCACCCGTGCCCGGCCATAGCCGCGGACCGGCCGGCTTGCCCTCGCAATCCTTGGGAGGCTCGATGGTGCGGGTAGGCACGCTGTGCGCCGTAAACAACACGGGAACGGGCGCACCGGTCTCGGCGGTAAGAGCAGTCTCGGCCTCGCGCAGGCGTTCCGCAAAAGCATCTGCAAGCAGCGGATTTTGAGCCCAGCCCTCGGTGAAGTCAATCCGCAGAGAGCCTGCTTCAGCCTGCACGGCGCGGCGATAGAGCCCTACGCTGGTGCGAGAATTTTGCGGAGCCATGCAGATGACTGCTGCCTCTTCCACTCCATCGGCGCGCATCTCGCGCACGACGTCGGGAATGTAAGGCCGCCAATTGCGCATGCCGACATAAACCTGCACTGCAGGCCCTTCGATCGCCAACTCGCCTTCAACCAGGCGGCCTTGTTCGACGGTGAGCTCGGTGAGAGGGCTGCGGCCAATGAGCGAATAGCGATGCTGAATCTCTTCAATGACGTGCTCGGGCAGAGGCCGCCCGCTGACCACGTTGCGCAGGTATTCAGGAATCTGCTCGACGGTCTCGGGTGTGCCGTGCGCCAGCAGCAGAACGGCTTGCTTACCCATGATCTGCCTCCAGGCGAAATTCGCGAACCATGCGCACTACTGCTTGCACATTCTCCACGGGCGTACTGGGTACGATGCCATGCCCAAGATTGAAGATGTGTCCGGGCCTGCCGTTCGCGGCGCGCAAAATCTCCTTCACGCGAAGTTCCAAAACTTCGAGAGGCGCAAACAGCGTGATTGGATCGAGGTTGCCCTGCACCGCGTGGTTATGACCCACGGCCTTCCATCCTTCGTCTAGCGGTTGCCGCCAGTCAAGGCCGATGACATCGGCGCCGGTCGAGGCCATTTGAGTGAGCAGGCCTGCGGTTTCAACGCCGAAGTAGATGACCGGGACGCCCATCGCCTGCACCGCGCGCACCAAGCGCTTTGTTGCCTCGAATGCATAATCGCGATAATCAGACAGCCCGAGTGAGCCCACCCAGCTATCAAAGATTTGAATAACGTCCGCGCCGGCCTGCACTTGCAGCAGGCAGTATTCTTCGAGCACCTTCACGAGCTTGTCGAGCAACAATCGCCACGACAGCGTGTCGCCGTACATCATCTGTTTGGTGTGAATGTAATTGCGTGAACCGCCACCCTCGATCATGTAGCTAGCCAGCGTGTACGGTGCGCCGCAGAATCCAATGATGCCGATGCGATCGCGAAAGTGGGCAGCAACTTTCTCTATGGATCGTGCCACGTAGGCGAGGTCGGCGGCGCGGTCAGTGCGCAGGGCACGCACATCTTCCGCAGTGCGTACGGGGTGATGCACTACAGGGCCTTCACCAGCCTGAAACTCGAATGGCAAGCCCATTGGCTCAAGCGGAAGCAACAAATCGGCGAAGATGATCGCGGCGTCTACGCCTAGCTTTTCAGCGGCAGTAATGGTCACCTCAGACGCGAGCTCGGGCTGCTTGCAGATTTCCACTAGCGTGTGATGCTTGCGGATGTCGCGATATTCCTGCATGTAGCGGCCAGCCTGGCGCAGAAACCATACCGGCGTGCGATCAACGGGGCGGCGCAGACAGGCGCGAACGAATCGGCTGCCGTCCAGAATGGTGTCGGCTACAGCGAGGTCAGGAACGTTCTTTTCGGACTCCATAAGTCAGATTCTATCCGGCTACGGCCCGCTCAACGATTTCGAAACTCGTTGGTTCCATGTTGGCCCCGTTCCCACACACAACGCTACGGACACTTTGCGAGCCTGTGAAACTGGCGACCAGACAGCTTGAGGGGACAGAGCGTTGATCGTCGATAATGCAAAAGATTGGCCCATTCCAATGTGGGAAGATCAGCTAAGCCTATTTGAGATCAGGCCTCGCTCTCACAGTGCGTTACTTGGCTCTGGTAGTAGCAAAACTGAGCGTCCGGGATCTCCCACCATACTTCCAGACTGTGCGCCACGCGCATGCCATTGCAAGAACGGAAGTCGCTGCCCTTTGCTACCCACTTCGTATCCACCGCAGTCCTGCCAACAATACGCGGCCGGATTGTATGACACGAAGTCGGCTCGCCGTTCTCTCCAATTTCGAAATCAACCCAAGCCCCGGTGGGGTCTGCCAAGTCCCGTACTCGCAACACAGATGCAGCCACAGCGTTCCACTCCAGGGTTGGGTGATTAACAAGCGTCGCCGGACAAAGCATCAGTGAACTGAGATAGCGTTGAATCTCGCCGCGGTCGAGCTCCGGACCACGAGATGCCTTCTTCAGCGTCAACAGACCGGCCAGCTGCGACATGGCGATCCCGTGACCGGCTTCATACGCATCCGTGATTAGAATCCCGCTGGTTCGCGCTACCCAACGAAAACCGCTGAACCTGCTTTGAATGGACTGCTCGGAGGTAAACGACATCCAACGCGCCCCCGCCGATACACGCATTCTTCCTTCCTCAGATAGCCGCACCGACCCCAGACCGCGAGCGCGAGCATCCCCCTCAGGCAACAGGAAGCCGGTAAGGCGTGCGAGGAGCGTCGCTGTCTCATGATTCATAAGGCGAGGATCATAACACGATCGTTTTTGTAACCGTGCTAATCGACCGCATTGGTGGCGCATGATTGCTCATCGCTTTTAGGCGACTTCTCCAAAGTCTCCGGTGGAGGAGCCAGGATCCTCCGAGGTATAGTTCTGGCCTGGCTATCTTTTTTTCTTTTGTGTCCACTTCGCACGGACTGGAACTCTTAGATCGCAAAAAAAACGGCCCCCGTCATTAACGGGGGCCAAGTTGCCTTGGTTCTCTCGTGTTGCGAGAGCTTTATTGGCGGCCAACGGCGGGGTAGCCGT
>JANXYB010000044.1 GCA_025350325.1 Acidobacteriaceae bacterium | reverse complement strand
GAGCGGCCTTTGGCCCCACCGCAGGTGGTCAGGCCATGGCTTCGCGGCCCATCGTTTCGAAGTGCAATTCACCCGATTTGCGATCCACGTCGATGCGCACGTGCGAGCCGTTCAGCACTTCGCCATTGAGGATCCTGATGGCCAGCGGATCCTGCACCATCCGCTGCAGCGCCCTCTTCAACGGACGTGCCCCGTAGGCAGCATCTGAACCCGCAGCCAGAATCAACTGCCGCGCCGGCTCGGCTAGTTCCAGCGAAATCTGCCGGTCCTCGAGCAGCTTGCGCACATCGTTCAGTCTGAGTTCCAGGATCTCATTCATCTGCGCAGGACCCAGCGGTCGGAAGATCACCATGTCGTCTACACGGTTCAAAAACTCCGGCCTGAAGTGTTCGCGCAGCACGCGCATGACCGACTCGCGCGCCATGTCGAAATCGTGCTCGGTCTTGAGCGTGTCGCCGATCAGCATTGACGCCCCAAGATTTGAAGTCATGATCAGCACCGTATTCTTAAAACTCACGGTACGTCCCTTGGCGTCGGTCAGCCGTCCGTCGTCCATGATTTGCAGCAGAATGTTGAACACATCCGGATGCGCTTTTTCAATCTCGTCGAACAGGATCACCGCATAGGGTCTGCGTCGCACCGCCTCGGTGAGCTGTCCGCCTTCGTCGTAACCAACGTATCCTGGAGGAGCGCCGATCAATCGCGCGACCGCGTGCTTCTCCATGTACTCGCTCATATCGATGCGAATCATGGATTGCTCATCATCGAACATGAACTCAGCCAGCGCCCGTGCCGTCTCGGTTTTGCCCACGCCCGTCGGCCCGAGAAAAATGAAGCTGCCGATAGGCCTTTTCGGATCGCTCAGGCCCGCACGAGAACGACGAATAGCGTTCGCAACTATGGTCAGCGCCGCATCCTGTCCGATCACGCGCTCGTGCAACCGCGTCTCCATCTCGACCAGCTTTTTAACTTCGCCCTCGAGCATCCGCGACACGGGAATGCCTGTCCACTTGCTCACGATGCCGGCAATATCTTCTTCGTCGACCTCGTCCTTAAGCATTCTTGCCACACCGGCATTGCCATCCTGCGCGTTACTCAATTGCTTCAATTCGGTTTCCAACCTGGGCAGTTCGCCGTATTGAATCTGCGCGGCGCGGTCGAGCTGTCCCTTGCGGGTTTGCTCCTCCGCTTCGAAACGCAACGCCTCAATCTTTTTCTTGACGTCGGTGATTCGACTGCTCGCGTCGCGTTCCATTGTCCAGCGCGCGCGCAGCGCCGTGATCTCTTCATTCAACTCGGCAACCTGGCGCTCCACTTCGTGCAGGCGCTCGCGGCTGTTTTTGTCGGTCTCGCGTTTCAGCGCGGCGCGTTCGATCTCAAGCGACGTTTTTGCACGCTCCCGTTGATCGATACCCGTCGGCACCGAACCTTTTTGAATCGCCAGCGAGGCCGCAGCTTCGTCTACGAGGTCTATTGCCTTATCCGGCAAGAAGCGGTCACTGATATAGCGATGCGAAAGCGTCGCCGCAGCCACAATGGCCGCATCCTTGATCCGCACGTCGTGATGCGTCTCGTAACGCTCTTTCAAACCGCGCAAGATGGCGATCGTGTCTTCAACGTTGGGTTCGCCGACGTAGACGATTTGAAAGCGGCGCTCCAGCGCTGCGTCCTTCTCTATGTATTTGCGATACTCGTTGAGCGTGGTTGCGCCGATGGCTCGCAGTTCACCGCGCGCCAGTGCCGGCTTGAGCATGTTGCTGGCATCGATCGCTCCCTCAGCCGCGCCTGCGCCTACCAGCGTGTGCAGTTCGTCGATAAAGAGAACGATCTGCCCGTTCGATTCTTCAATCTCTTTCAACACTGCCTTGAGTCGATCTTCAAACTCGCCGCGATACTTTGCGCCCGCCAGCATCGAGCCCAGATCGAGCGAGATGACTCGCTTGTCGCGCAGGCTTTCGGGCACGTCTCCAGAAACGATGCGTCTCGCCAGTCCTTCTACGATGGCCGTCTTGCCGACACCCGGCTCGCCGATGAGTACGGGATTATTTTTGGTGCGTCGGCTCAGGACTTGAATCACGCGCCGAATCTCCTCGTCGCGGCCAATCACGGGGTCAAGCTTGCCGCGCCTGGCCAATTCCGTCAGGTCCTTGGCATACTTTTCCAGTGCTTGAAACTTGCCTTCCGGATTTTGATCCGTAACCCGCTGCGATCCGCGCACAGCGGTCAGCGCCTGCAGAATCGCTTCGTGCGTCGCGCCGAGGGCGACCAGCGCATCATGCGCCGCATCGCCTTTCAGGTGTGCAGATCCGAGCAGCAGGTGCTCGGTCGAAATGTATTCGTCCTTGAAATTGGCGGCCTCACGAAAGGCTTGATCGACAACTTTATTGAGCGCCTGGCTAATGCCGGGCTGCGCGCTTGCACCAGCGACTCGAGGCAGTTTCTCCTCGATGCAGTGCAGGTCGCTTTCCAGCCGTTCAGTGGCAACACCGATCTTGTCGAGCACTGCGGGGATCACCCCTTCGCGGTCCTCGATAAGCGCCAGCAGCAAATGCACCGGCTGCATCTCGGGATTGCCGAGTTCGGTGGCCCGCTCCTGCGCCTGCTGCATCGCTTGTTGCGATTTCACTGTAAGTTTTTCCCAACGAATTGCCATGAATCATTCCTCATTGTTTGAGTTGAGTGATACAAAATCCCCGGGTCCAATGCAAGTCAGGGGCCGGCCTCGTGCGCGAAACTCCGCTCGAACAGCCGACCCCGATTGGCTTAGATAAGTAACTCTGGATTTACGCTGCCACGTTGATCTTGATCTGCTTGGGCTGCGCTTCCGCTTTCTTTTTCAGCTCAAGTTTGAGCACGCCGGCATTGTAGCTTGCGCCGACATTCTCCGTGTCCACCGACGACGGCAGGGTAAAGGCACGGTAAAAGCTGCCATAGCGCCGCTCGATGCGATGGAAGTTCTGTTCTTTCTCTTCGGCTTCAAACTTGCGCTCGCCCTTGACGGTCAAAGTGTGGTTTTCGACACGTACGTCCAAATCTTTCAGGTCGACGCCGGGAACTTCCAGCTTGAGCACGACTTTCTGGGCATCCTCATAAATATCGACGGGGGGCACAAAACTGGCAGCTGCCACTGGGTCGTTTTCTTCATTCATGTCACGGAACAACGAATTCATGCGGTTCTGCAGAGCAAGAACATCGCGGTAAGGATCGAAACGAGTGATTGGCATGATCAGTTCCTCCATAGTTGTAAAAGTGTCGGGGGCTGGAATTTCGTCCAGCCGCTCAATCAATCTGATGCAACTATAGCACGAATGGTTCATAAAATGTGAGCCATTAATGCTCATGTTTCGAATGATTGTGTAAGCTACTGAATGAGTGTAAGTTAGGTACCGCTCGGCTTTAAGAATGGGCTAAACATCGCTCCGAAAATCAGTTTTTTGGCGCTTTTCCAGTGCCGCCTCACCTTGTTTTCACGCCTTGTGGTCGACCTGGACAATACGCAGTTTTCGAGTGAGTTCCGGTCTGGCCGGCATATGCTCATCGATGCGGACAGCCCGGCCAGCAGCATGGTCTCCGCATCCCTTCTCTAAGCTCCGAGCACACCCTTTCGACATGCTGCCGCCTTGTGTCCTCTTTCTTGACTGAGATCGTCCAGCAGATCCACTCGTTCCGCGCGAGCGGGGTTATGTCTTCCCAAGCCGTCAGTGCATTCGCGTCGGACGTGAGTGCCTTTCTGAGATCAGTCGGAAGGTCATGTACGACCCCTCTGGAGATTCGAACGGTTGTCATATTGTCATCCCGCAGCCCAAAGGAACAAGCATAAGACCCGAGAGTACAACTCGGATTCCGATATTATCCTGGGCAACTCGGATATAACCCCCATTTTGCTGCATATTATTTCGCCGCAATCACTATCCTTAAATCAGAGCAAATTATGAGGAACAACCCGCCGACATCCTATTCCGTGAACCCCCGAAAAGTCTCCGTTCTGCATTCCCCCGGAAACTTAGTTAACCTCTTTATCTAGACGACTCTGCAGGCAACTCTCTTAGTTAGACGACTTTACAGCATGAACCTACGAGCAATTCAATGAATACAAATGACTTCCATCCAGAGTAGGGGTGGGGGTGGGGAGACGCGCGGAAGGCAATTGGTTGCTCCAGCAGCACTTCACGGCGAACTCACCCGATACCGATCATCGGCCGCCCAGCACTTGCTTGGCGATAGTAGCCAGTTGCATGTTCGAGGTGCCTTCGTAGATCTTGCCGACCTTGGCGTCGCGATAGTATTTTTCGGCTGGATAATCACGCACAAACCCGTTACCGCCGAAAACCTCGACGCACTGGCTGGCCACGCGTTCAGCTACATGTGAGGCGAAATATTTGCACATGGCAGCTTCACGCACGTAGGGCTGACCGGCATCCTTGAGGCGGGCCGCGTTGTAGACCATCAGTTTCGCCGCCTCAATCTCGGTGGCCATTTCAGCGAGCGTGAACTGTACTGCCTGAAATTCCGCGATCGGTTTCCCAAACTGACGCCTTTCCTTGGCATAGCGAGCGGCGTGTCCCCAAGCCCCCTCGGCGAGCCCCAGCATTTGCGCGCCGATTCCGATGCGTCCCTCGTTCAGGGTTTCAATTGCAATCTTGTAGCCCTTGCCGGGCTCGCCAACCACGTTCTCCGCTGCGATCAGGCAGTCATCCAGCACAATTTCGCAGGTGCTGCTGGCGCGTATGCCCAGCTTGTCTTCTTTGCGCCCCACCGCAAATCCTGGTGAATCCTTCTCCACCATGAACGCCGTGATGCCGCGATACCCTGCGGCCGGGTCGATGGTGGCGAAGATGAGAAAGAGCCCTGCTTCGCGCGCGTTTGAAATCCACAACTTTCGCCCCGTCAAACGATAGCCGCCTTCGACTGTGGTTGCGCGCGTCACTAAGGCGAACGCATCGGACCCCGACCCGGCCTCGCTAAGCGCATAAGCGCCGACTGTGCCGGTGGCGAGGCGCCCCAGCCATCGCTGCTGCTGTTCTTCATTGCCCCAGCGCCGCAGTGCATTGATGACCAGGGTATTATGCACGTCCACTAACACCGAGACCGCCGGATCGACGGTCGCAAGCGCTTCAATTGCCAGTACCGCGTCAAAAAAGCTGCCGCCGGCGCCGCCCAGATCTTCCGCCACCTCGATGCCCATGAGTCCTAAGCCGGTGAGCTTTTGCAGCAGGCCCGGAGCAAACTGCTGTTCGTCGTCCATGGTGCGAACAAGGGGCGCGATGGTTTCCTCGGCAAACTGGCGCACCGTGGAGTAGAAAAGACCTTCCTCTTCAGAGAGTCGAGTCAAGGGAGATGGCACATGATTTTTAGCGGACAAGAAATGCTGCCTCTGGCCTCGCAGTGTATCAAAGCCGAGAGGCGTGCGGGGTTCGGCGCGCAGTGAGATCAAAAAGGAAGGGCAGACCCAAACAGGTGTCTGCCCCGAGTTGCGGAGGATGGTTTCTAGTCGATAACCAAGGTAAAACTAGTTTGTGCAGTGGTAGTCGCCGTGGTGGAGTCGGTGCCCGTCAGCGTAATGGTGTACGTGCCTTTCGGCGGGTTGGCCGCGGCGGTTGTCGTGTTCTTGGTGACACCACCGCAGGCTGAGAGGCCCAGCCCAATTGAGGCCAGCACAAGTACGCCCGCCAAGCTTCGGAACTTGCGCGAATACCGCCCTAAAAATCCTGCGAGCAGCAATCCGGCAAAAGCCACGCCTGCGGGTGCTGAGTCACCAGGCGTGATCGTCCCCGTTCTGGCGAGGGCAACCCTATGCATCAAGCGCTTGCTGCCCTTGACTTTCGCGCCCGTCACGCAGTCCGATGCCTTGGTGTCAAACTGCAACTGAGTGGTGACGGCTGCCGTGTTGGGTATGGCAAGGGAGCCGTCGCCGTTGGCGAGCGTGGTGGTGAACCCATAACAAAGGTTCGCTAACGCGGTATTGTTCGACGTTGCGAACGTAAGGAACACGGTACCCGTGTAGGCATTCTTCGGTGTGATTGTAACGGTCGAAATCCCCGTGCTGCCTTGGGCTACCGTCACATTCGTTGCCGCCACTGTGAATGTTCCCGTACCCGACGTGGTGCCGGTAACGGTGATTGAGATGACTCCGGTGGACGGAGCGTGGGTCGAGTCGCCCGAGTACCGAGCCACGATCTGGTGCGTTCCTGCAGTTGTGAATTGGGTGGAATACACGTAGGTTCCACTGGCTGTCAGAGTTGCTGCGGGAGCAGTAGTTCCACCTCCCGTGGTGCCACCATCGACATCGATGGTTAAGGTGCCGGTAGGCGTAGTGGAGCCGGATTCTGAGGTAACGGCAATAGTAAATGTGTCGCTTGTATTCACATTCACTGAGGTTGCCGACGCGGTTATTGCAGTCTTGGTGCCAAGCAGAGTAGCCGTGCTCGCGGGGAATACCGCAACGAGTTTGTCGAG
>JANXYB010000031.1 GCA_025350325.1 Acidobacteriaceae bacterium | reverse complement strand
TTAACGCAAGCCCTGGCCGCATTTGCTATCGTTTTGCCATGCATATCAGGGCTCTCGCTTTCGTTGTCTGCACGACATTCACTCTTGCGGCGCAGATCGTCGCCGCGCAAACCTCCGCAACGCAGGCTCCCGCGGCACAGATTATCGATTTGTCGACGAGCAAGCAGCTGATCGAGCCGGTCCCCGGCAATCCGCAGCGCTTGAATAGCTTGCCGATGTCGATGGCGGTTTCACCAGACCACCGCTATGTCGTGACCATTAACGCGGGGTATGGCACCTTCGAGTCAAAATACGATCAGTCGCTTGCCGTGCTCGATACGCAGAGCGGCGTGGTGACTGACTTTCCCGATGATCGCACGTCGGAACATGCCAGGCAAACGTTGTATTCAGGTCTTGCCTTTAGCCGCGATGGCAGCCGTCTCTATGCCAGCATCGGATCGCTCACCGATCCCTCAGGCAACGATCCGAAGAGTGACGGCAAAGACACCGGAAATGGTGTGTTGGTCTACCGGTTTACCGCAGGCAAGATCGAACCTGAACGCATTATTCATCTGCCTCTGCAGCAGCTCGCGCGGGGCCACAAAACCAAGCTCATCGGCGATGTTGAGGGGGACAAGGCAATCCCGTTTCCGGCGGCCATCGCAATTATCGGCGTAGCGGGCGCTGAGAAGCTTCTCGTAGCGGGAAATCTTTCCGATGATGTCTTGCTCATCGATGCGGCAAGCGGCAAGATCGAACATCGATTTGACCTCGCTGAAAATGAAACCGTCCCCTCAACTTTTCCGATTGCATTGGCGATCTCGCACGATGGGCGGCGCGCATTTGTCGCGCTGTGGAACGCTTCAGAGATCGTAGAACTCGATCTCGATAAGCAGGTAGTTGGCCGCAAGCTTGCGCTGCTCAAGCCATCGAGCCGCATCGCACCGGGGACACATCCCTCAGCGTTTGTGCTCACGCAGGATGGCAAGACACTGTACGTGGCGCTTACTAATCGCGATGCGGTCGCGGCAGTGAATGTTGGTGCAGGCCAATTTTCAGTGAAGGGATATTACGACACGCGCCTTCCGGGTCAGAGTTACTTTGGCGCACAGCCAGAGGCGGTCGAGCTCAACGCCAAGGGCAACCGCCTTTATGTCGCCAACGCTGCAAGTGATTCTATTGCCGTCATCGACACTAGCAAGTTGAACGGGAAAGCTTCGAAGCGGGGCATGGTCGAGCCAATCGGCTTTGTGCCTACAGAGTGGATGCCAATGTCGATGGCATTTCTGCCTTCAACAAGCGGTGGAAAGCTTTATGTTGCAACTGCGAAAGGCAAGGGCACAGGGCCGAACGGCGCGCGCCCACCCGAGACTGAATCAACCACGGTCCCAAGGTTGGAGAGCAGGACCATGTACATCCCCACCTTGTTGTACGGGTCTCTCGCGACTCTCGATGAGGCGGAAATCGAAAAGAATCTTGCGCAGTCAACCTCCGCTGTGATCGAGTCAAATCGGATAAAGGCGGCAAAAGAGAAGATCACTTTCGCCAACGGTGCGACGGACCGTATCAAGCACGTCATCTACATCATTAAAGAGAATCGCACCTACGACCAGATCTTCGGCGATCTGCAACGAAATGGAAAGGCAGTAGGCAACGGCGACGCGAGTCTGACTATGTTTGGCCAGGCGACTACGCCCAATCTGCACAAGCTCGCGCTGCAGTTCGGCGTTCTCGATAATTTCTACGACTCAGGTGAAGTGTCGGGCGACGGCCATGTCTGGTCGAATGCGGCGATCAATAGCGACTACAACGAGAAAACGTGGCAGCAAGCCTATCGCGGCGGCCAGCGTGGCTATGACTATGAGGGTGTCGTTGCCGAGGGCTTGCCCCTGTTGCAGAAGATTCCCGATATCAACGACCCGGCCAGCGGCTTTTTGTGGGGCAACCTGGCCTCGCACGGCAAAACGTACTACCACTTTGGCGAATTCATTTCGACCGTCTTCTGTGACGAGGTGAAGACGACAAACCCCCAGCAGGGCCCCGTGCTTCCCGGCCAGACCTGTGCGCGCAAAGCCATCGCGTTGGGCGAACCCATTCCCGAAGAGTGGGGAGGAGGCGTCAGCAAATTTCCGTGGCCCATTCCGCTCATTGGTTCCAACACCGCAACCAAGCCGGAGTTAGTAGGACACTTCGCTGCGGAGTTTGCGGATTTCAATCTCTATGTCCCCGATCAAGTGCGCGTTGAAGTATTTCTGCGCCACCTCAAAACTTGGATCGCCGATAAGCAGAATGGTAAAGACACAATGCCGAACTATATTCAGCTGCGTCTGCCTAATGACCATACGATTGGCACCAAGCCCGGCGGGCCGACCCCGAAAGCTTCGATTGCCGATAATGATCTGGCGGTGGGACGCGCAGTGGAGGCGATTTCGCATTCGCCCTTCTGGGACGACACCGCGTTCTTTATTCTCGAGGACGATGCACAGGCCGGTGCTGATCATGTCGATGCGCATCGCAGCATTGCGCTGGTCGTGAGCAAATACGCGCCGCATGCGAAGAGTGATGCTGCGTTTGTCGATAGCCGCTTTTACTCGACGGTCAGCGTGGTGCGCACCATGGAAACTCTGCTCGGGCTGCCCCCAATGAACAACAACGACGCTTTCAGTTCGTTGATATCGACGTTGTTTACCGGGTCTGGCGATCAGCAGCCATTCACCGCCGACTTTACCAATCGCGACAACGGCTTGCTTTACACCGCGAATACCAAAAAATCGGTAGGCGCAGAAGACAGCATGAAGATGGACTTTCGCCGCGCCGACCATGCTGACACGCAAAAGCTCAACGTAATCCTGTGGAAGGATGCCATGGGGCAAGCACCGGTGCCTGCCATGCTGACGCAGCCGCGCAAGAATAAGCCGCGGCGCGACGACGACGATTAAGACCAACTTGGAGCAGGCCCGAAGATGAACCGCCACGCGCGTGTATGGTTATAGGCGGTAGAAATCTTCTACGTTGGAGTGACCTGTGCGCATCTTTGATCGGAGAAATTTTCTTAGAGTCGCAGCAGCGGCATCGGCCGGTTCGATGATCATGCCGCGCATGCATGCGCTGGCCCTTGCGCAAGAGGAGCCCACCAAACCGGTAGCGGCCAACGATCATATTCAAATTGCATTGATCGGCGCGGGCGGCCAGGGTATGGGCGATGCGCGGTCGGCAGTGCAGGTGCCGGGTGTGAAACTGGTCGCCGTGGCCGACTGCTACAACGGCCGCCTCACGCGCGGCAAGGAGTTGTGGGGCGACGACGTTTTCACAACCCGCGACTATCGCGAAATACTAGCGCGCAAAGATATCGACGCTGTGATCATCGGAACGCCCGACCACTGGCACAAGCAGGCCTCAGTCGATGCCATGCGGGCCGGCAAAGACGTGTACTGCGAGAAGCCGATGATTCACCTTTATGCCGACGGGCCAGAGATGATCGAGACTGCGCACAAAACCAATCGCATCCTTCAAATCGGCAGCCAGCGCGTCAGTTCCGTGCTTTACGCGAAGGCTAAAGAACTGCTCGCATCGGGCGCCATCGGCCAGCTCAATATGGTCACTGCCAGCTGGGATCGCAACTCCTCATTGGGTGCATGGAACTACACCATCCCTCCCGATGCTTCGCCGGAAACATGCGACTGGCCGCGCTTCCTCGGCACTGCGCCAAAGATTCCGTTCAGTGCTGAGCAATTTTTCCAGTGGCGCAAGTGGAAGGCCTATGGAAGCGGCGTGGCTGGTGATCTTTTCGTTCATCTCTTCAGCGGCACACACTTCGTCACAGGGGCCCATGGGCCTACCCAAGGCATGGCGACAGGCGCGTTACGTTTCTGGAAAGATGGCCGCGATGCACCCGATGTGATGCTGGGCCTCTTCGACTATAAAGAAGGATTCAATTTGAGTCTGCGCGTGAACTTCGTTGACGGCGGGGAAGAAAGCGAGAGTCTGATCTTTACCGGTTCAGAGGGCACCATGCAAATCGGGTGGACGTCATTGACCGTGAGCCGTGTGCCGCGCGAGAAAGAGCCTGGCTTGACTATCGATACGTTCCCAGAGGCGATGCAGACTCAGATCGAAGAAGCGTACCGGACGAAGTATCCGCGCACTCACCCTGAAGGCCAGCCACCAGTGGGATCAGAAAAATATGTTGCGCCCGCTGGATACAGCGACCAGTACGATCACTTCAAGAATTTCTTTGCGTCGGTGCGATCGCGCAAGCCTGTCGTTGAAGATGCAGTGTTTGGCTATCGCGCAGCGGGAGCCGCGCTGCTGAGCAATCTCAGCATTGAGCGCCATGCAGTTGTGCGGTGGGATCCCGAAGCGATGAAGCTGGCTTAAGGGGCCCCAATCTTTGCGCGAATTTGTAGTGCGCCGGGGCGAGTGGCCGGCCATTTTCCGCCTGAGACCGTGCAATTAAACTGGAGACATGATCAAGCGTGTCGGAGTCCATTTAGGAACATCGGGAGGGGCTTCGAAGGCCGTCGAAAAAGCCAGGGAGATTGGCGCCAACACGCTCCAGATCTTTTCGTCGAGCCCGCGTATGTGGCGCGTGCAAAAAGTGGATCTCGTGCAGGCAGAACGCACCCGCGAATTGCGCGCTGCGTTCGACATCGGCCCTATGGCCATTCACACCAGCTATCTCGTCAATGTGTGCAGCCAGACCAGCGAGGTCCGCGAGAAGAGCATCGCGGGTCTACGCGGAGAGATCGAACGAGCACTGATTCTCGGCGCCGACTATCTTGTTCTCCATCCCGGCTCGTGGAAGGGACTTTCGCGCAGTGAAGGTCTGCTGCTCGCAGCCGATTCAATCGATCGCGCGATTAGCGACCTGCCATGGCAAGGAACCAACTTCAATATTCTTATCGAGAATACAGCAGGCTCGGAATGCTCTTTGGGCGGCAGCTTCGAACAGGTTGCGGAGCTGGTCGATCGCCTCAAATCCGTGGCACCTGTCGGAGTGTGTCTTGACACCTGCCACACGCATGTCGCGGGCTATGACATTGTTACGCCCGAGGGCTACGCAGACACCATGACATTGATTGCAATCACGTTCGGTTTCGATGCGGTGCGCGTCTGGCATTGCAACGATGCCAAGGCGGCACGCGGTTCAAAGCTCGACCGCCATCAGCACATCGGGCAGGGCAGCATCGGCTTTGAGCCGTTCCGTCGCCTGCTGAATGATGAACGCTTTGCCGATAGCGCCTTTATCGCGGAGACCCCGGTGGACGAACTCGGCGACGAACAGCAAAACGTGCGCCTGCTCAAGAGCCTGGTACAGTAGACGTCGCCCGCCATCAAGAATTTCGCGCCACATTTTCTTAAAATTTTGGCGATACTTCTCGCCTGCTAGTCATAGACTGTTCCTGTTGGATCGAAGGAGAGTGGAATGAAATTTATCGGCAAAATCATCACAGCGATGTTGGCAATCGGCATTTCTTTGCTGACTGCATCTGCGCAAAACGCGCCCGCAAAAGACCCAGCACCCAAGCCGGCGGTCAGCCCCTCTCAGGCTCTGCTTGCTGCGTGGAACGACATAGGACGGAAACTGACAGCCATGGCAGAAGATTTTCCCGAGGATAAGTACGACTTCAAACCAACGCCGGCACAGCGCGGTTTCGCCGATCAGTTGTTGCATGCTGCGGGAGGGAATTACTTCTTCATCAACCCCGCAAAGGGGGTCAAGGTGCCCGATGGCGATCCCAAAAGATCTGACTTCAAAACCAAAGCGGCCGTAGTTGAATACGTGCGCAAATCATTCGCTGATGGTGCCGCGTTGATTCAAAGCAAGGGCGACAGCGGCTTGAATGACATGATCACCGATCCATTTGCGAACCAGCAGGCGCGGGTTGGCGAGCAGGCCTGGGGCTTTATCGAGCATTCAGGCGAACACTACGGGCAGCTTGTGGTTTATTACCGTGTCGCCGGCCTTGTGCCCCCGGAATCGCGACCCAAGAAGTAACTGCGCCAGCCCAGTTACACTTAGAGGGTTATGGCGGAAGAAAACGAACCACGATACGACCCGGCGACCATTGAACCGAAATGGCAGGAGCGCTGGGCCGCGGACTCCAAAATGTACGCGGCAGAGCCCGCGAGCAGCGGCAAGCCCAAATACTACGTGCTTGAAATGCTGCCTTATCCCAGCGGTCAACTGCACATGGGGCACGTGCGCAACTATGCGATCGGTGACGCGCTGGCGCGGCACATGTGGATGCGCGGTTACAACGTTCTGCACCCGATGGGTTGGGACGCCTTCGGTCTGCCCGCGGAAAACGCCGCGCTCAAAAACCATACGCCCCCGCGGGAGTGGACCCTGGCTAATATAGCCGGCATGAAGCGCCAGTTCATGCGCCTGGGCATGGGATTTGATTGGGCCACTGAAGTCACCACCTGCCTGCCCGACTATTACCGCTGGAATCAGTGGTTCTTCCTGCGCATGTATGACAAGGGCCTCGCCTATCGCAAAAAGAGCAAGGTCAACTGGTGCCCCGAGTGCGCCACGGTGCTCGCCAACGAACAGGTTATCGATGGCCGTTGTTGGCGGCACGAGAATACCGTCGTCGAGCAACGCGACTTGGTGCAGTGGTTCTTTCGCATCACTGCTTATGCGCAGGAATTGCTCGATGGCCTCGACAAACTTGACGGGTGGCCTGAAAAAGTGCGCACCATGCAGCGCAACTGGATCGGCCGCAGCGAAGGCTCGGAGATTGAATTCGCCGTTGAAAACCGGCCAGAAAAGGTGCGCGTCTTCACGACGCGTGTCGATACAATTTTCGGCGCTACGAGCGTGCAATTGGCGCCTGAGCATTCGCTGGTTACGGCCTTGGCCTCGACCGACTCCGGCCTCAAAGTGCAGGTCGCGCAATTGCTCGACGAGCAAAAGAAGGCAAGGGAAACAGGCGATGTCGGAACCATCGATAAGCATGGCGTGCCGACCGGCCACTTCGCGATCAACCCGTATAACGGCGAACTGATCCCGATATGGGTGGCGAATTACGTTCTTACGGATTACGGCACGGGCGCCATCATGAGCGTGCCGGGTCACGATGCCCGCGATTTTGAATTCGCGAAAAAGTATGCCATTCCTGTTCGCCGCGTAATTGCGCCCGCGAACGCTGGTTCGGACGAGCCGGAGCTGCCATTTCTCTCTGAAGAGGGAGTGCTGGTAAATTCGGGCGAATTCAATGGGCTAAGTTGCGAAGCCGCGCAAAAGAAGCTTGAGGAGATTGCCGCCAGCAAGGGATTTGGCGAGGCCAAGATTACGTTCCGCTTGAAAGACTGGGGCGTTAGCCGGCAGCGCTATTGGGGCACGCCAATTCCCATGATTCACTGTGACCGCGACGGACTCGTGCCTGTGCCTGACGATCAATTGCCGGTCTTATTGCCGCCGCAGATCGAAATAACGCAGCAGGGCGGTTCGCCGCTTGGCCGTGTGTCTGACTTCGTAAATGTTACGTGTCCCAAGTGTCATGGCCCCGCCAAGCGCGAGACCGACACCATGGATACTTTTGTCGATTCGAGCTGGTACTTCTACCGTTACACCGACGCAAAGAACTCGAATCAGGCTTTCGATCCTGCGATTGTGAATTACTGGTTTCCCATCGACCAGTACATCGGCGGCGTGGAACACGCGATTCTGCACCTCATTTACTCGCGATTCTGGACTAAGGTGATGCGGGATCTGGGCCTGATTGCAAATGACGAGCCAGTGCGACGCCTGTTCACGCAGGGCATGGTCATCAAAGACGGCGCCAAGATGTCGAAGTCGAAGGGCAACGTCGTATCGCCGGACGACATGGTTGCGCGGTACGGTGCCGATGCCACGCGTATGTACGCGCTGTTTGCTGCTCCTCCTGACCGGGACCTCGATTGGCAAGAGGACGGCGTCGCCGGCGTCAGCCGTTTTCTCGCTCGTGTCTGGCGTCTGGTCACGAAGTATGCGCCGGCAGCGCGCTCTGTGCGTGATCAGCAGACTGCTACAGCCCCTACCGGCACATCGGTCAAGCTGCTGCGCAAGCTGCATCAGACAACCGCAAAAGTTACGCTGGACTTCGAAGGCCGGTGGCACTTCAACACCTGCGTCGCCGCCATCATGGAACTCGTCAACGAAGTGCAGGCAGCGGACGCTCAGCTCACATCCGGTGAGGTTCCTGCATCGGCGATTCGCGAATTGTTGCGGACCCTGGTGCTACTGCTAGCTCCGTTTGCTCCCTATCTCGCGGCTGAATTGTGGGAAGAGCTTGGCGAGGAGGGCGCCGTCTTGCGGGTTCCTTGGCCCAAGAGCGACGCCGGTCTCGCCAAAGAAGACGAACTCGAAATCCCAGTGCAGATCAACGGCAAGCTTGTCTCGGTCGTGCGTGTGCCTGCAGACTCTGAGTCTCAAACCATTGAGGCCGCGGCATTGGCCGATGAAAAAGTTCAATCGCGCGTTGCGGGCAAGACAATCGTGAGGATCATTGTTGTTCCCGGCCGAGCCGTTAACCTGGTGGTGAAGTAGGGTGGCCGCGCCTCTGCGCGGCACCCAGACACTAGTCGATCAGATGGGCTGGGTATTTTCGAGACCATCGATCACTGCCATTGAAGTCGCCTGGCGATGGGCATTTGGCGTGCCCTTCTTGTTAGTATGCTGGGCGCATCTGCAGCGCATCCTCGCGGCTCTTCCTGCCCAATCTGCGGGTGTCACCGGCATCGACGCACAAAACCCGTGGGTTGCGGCCGCTCAAGTGAGCGATGTAGTGGCGCGCTATCAACCGTACATTAGCCACGAATTGCGCTGGCTTGCGCCGGCGGCCATCCTGGCGTGGATCGTTGTCTCAAGCCTTGGACGCAGCGCTGTACTCAAGCGCCTGGAGCCAAGTGTTCGATTTCGCCCCTTGTCGATGCTGCTGCTGCAGGCCGCATGGGCAGGGCTGTTCGCTGCTATCTCGTGGGCTTGGTTTCGCTCGATCGCCTGGGTAGCGGCGACCCACATTACAGCCGAAACTGAACCCGATCTCGTCGGTTACTCGATGTGGGTAATCTTCTTATCGTTAGGATTTTTTACGCTGTGGGCGTTGATTAACTGGGCCGTCTCCATTGCGCCACTGCTGGTTCTGCTCGAGGGGGTTTCCCCCTTCGCAGCCTTGGTGCGCAGCGTCAAGCTTGGCCGGACCTTTACCGGCAAACTAGTCGAGATCAGCATGGTGATGGGCATCGTCAACCTTGCCCTTGTGGTGCTGGCAATGGTGTTCTCTGCCGCGCCTCTACCATTCAGCGATCAGTTAGGCGGCGACACGCTGCACGCGGTTTGGGCTGCTGCAGCCATCTTTTATCTGGTGGCCAGCGACTACTTTCAGGTGGTGCGGCTCAAGAGCTGTGTTGAGTTTTGGCATGCGTATCGCGGTATCGCAGTCAGTAACCTCGAACCAACGCATTCCAAGTAGGCATCCACAAGCGCCTACTTGCCCGGGGCCGCCTCTTCCTTTACAAATGCCTCGCTGAGCGTTCCCATGTTCTGCGCGATCGGCAACAGTGTTGGATAGAACTGCACAAACGTCGTGTCGACGGCAGCATGAGCCATGTGGCAACTGTAGCAAGGTGCTTTCTGTGGAACGAGCATTCCATTCTTCTGCATCGAGTCGAATGAGAAGAAT
>JANXYB010000030.1 GCA_025350325.1 Acidobacteriaceae bacterium | reverse complement strand
CGCACCCGCGCCGCTCAATTCCTGTCAACACGTACCCGCGGCGTATACCACCTTTCCCGCGCACAGCTCTCCGCTGGGTTTCAGTTACTTCACTGCGGCGGATCCGACGCTGCACGACAGCTTTCTTGTCTCGCTGCACGGCGCCAGCCACCCAGGCATCGGCACGGGCTATCGCGTCGTCCGCTTCACGCCGCAGGATCGCAAGCCGCGCGATTTCATCACCGGCTTCCTCACTGTGAAGAACGGTAAGCCGCACGTCCACGGCCGCCCCTGCGGCATTCTGCGCACCGGCCCCGATAGCTTCCTGCTGAGCGATGACTACAACGGCCTGGTCTATTCCATCCATCCGAGATAGCTCCAAGCCGCTTCGCTTCGCGCCGATGCCATCTCGAGGGAACGGCCGATTCGCCCGCTTACGAAAAAATCCTCTTGCGTGCTCACCTTCTTTGTGTGCTACAGTCAGTAACACTATGGTGAGTAACACTCAATCGACGCATGACCCTGCAGAACTTGGCGAACTCGAACGCGACATTCTCTCCATCGTGTGGAGACTCGGCTCGGTGACTGCGGAACAGGTGCGCGAGGACCTGGGTCGTCCCCTCAAAGACTCGACGATTCGCACGGTTTTGCGCCGGCTTGAGGAGAAGGGGTATCTCACCCATTCGCTCGACAATCGCACGTTCCTCTATCGCCCTGCGGAGTCGCGGCAGCGGGTCGCCGGGCGCGCAGTGAAGCGCATCGTCGACTGGTTCTGCGAGGGATCCGTCGAAGCTCTGCTGGTGGGCATGGTGGATTCGCAAGTGCTCGACCGCGCTGAACTACAGCGCCTCGCCGCGCGTATCGCAGACGTCCAGAAAAACCTTGACAAAAACAAAAAGGAGGCCAAGTCATGATTACCGCAATCATTGAAGCAGCCCTGCGTTCAGTGCTCGTGGCAGGGGCAGTGTGGCTCGGTTTGCGCGCCTTCAGGGTAAGCAATGTGTTGGCGCAGAAAGCCGCCTGGGGACTGGTGCTGGCCGCGGCCGCATTGATGCCGATGCTGCTGCCATTGGCTGCGCGCCTGCCTGGACTACCGGGTGCCATCGTGGTGTCGCCGGTTCATCTGCTGAATCAAGTTGCCGCCTCGCACCCTGTATTACCAGCGCCTGAGAAGATGACTGCAACGCGCGACATTCCGGCTGGCCCTGTGACCGACTACACACCGGAAAATCGGTACTCGTCGCCCAACCGCTACCCGGCACCAGCAATCTCAAGTTCACACATCTTTGCGCCGGGCAAGACGAGTGCCTTAAATGCGACTGTCTTGCCGCACTCTTTTTCGCTCGTTGAGATGGCATGGCTTCTCTATCTCGGAGTTGCGGCGGTGTTTTTGTTTCGCCTGGTTTACGGGCTCGCGGCTGCGGTTCGCCTTTTTAAAACAGCGGAACCGGTCCACATCGAGTCTTGGTCGGGCGCGGCCCTGCAGGTTCGCGCTAGCAGCCTCATAGCATCGCCGGTGACGATTGGGTCAGCCGTTGTGCTGCCGTCGGACTATCAAACGTGGGACAGCGAAAAGCTGCGCATCGTTCTGGCGCACGAATGCTCGCATATTCTGCAACGCGATTTTTATTTGCAATTACTTGCCGGTCTCTATGCCGCCTTTTTCTGGTTCAGTCCGTTGGGATGGTGGCTCAAGCGCACGCTTGCTGATCTGGCCGAGGCTATCAGCGACCGGGCCGCTCTCGAAGAGGCGGCCAGCCGCTCATCGTACGCCCAGATCCTTCTCGAATTCGCGGCCTCACCGCGCCAAACCCTGATTGGAGTTGCCATGGCTCGTCCCGGTAGTCTCTCTCGTCGCATTGAACGCCTGCTCAACGACAGCTCATTTAGCCAGGCATTTGCCGGCACCCGACGCCGGGCACTTCTGGGCGTGCTGCTGGTCCCCGTTGCGCTGTTTGCTGCAACCACTCTCGTACGGGTGGAGGCCGCCGGTCAGGCGACGCCCCCTCCCCCTGGCGCCGTGTCTGCGCCCGACGCACCACCTTCACCAAACCCAGACATGGTTCCACCCGCGCCAGCCCCACCTTCTGCCCCTGCTGTGCCCCCAGAGGCACCGGACACGGTGCCCCCACCGGCCCCTGTGCTTGCTTCTCCCTCCACGATTCCTGTTCCGCCTGTACCGCCTGCTGTCGTGGGCGATAGCTACGGCTATGGAGACGGGTCGGGGCATGGGCAAAGCGCATCCACATCGCACTCAAATGAGAATCACAACTCCAATGGCGCAGGTCGCGGTTACCACTATTCCTACTCGACCAACGGCAAGGGCAGGGCATTCTCGAGCACGAGCTCCGGCGGCCATTCGGATACATCCGGCGACTCATACGCGGTCATCCGGGGCGATGGAAAGAATATCCAGTTCTCCGGCGAGTGGGTCGACGGCCGGCGCGAAGAACTCGCCAAAGCCCGCAAGATGGCGCACGGCGACTTCCTCTGGTTCACCCGCGCTGACAAATCCTACTTCGTAGACGACCCGGCAGTGTTGGCCCAGATTGAAGACATGTACAAGCCAATGGAAGCCCTCGGCAAACAACAGGAAGAATTGGGCCGGCAGCAGGAGGCGCTTGGCAAGCAGCAGGAAGAGCTAGGCCGCCAACAGGAGAAAGCCAGCATTCCCAGTGCCGATATGAGCAAAGAAATTGCCGAGATCGAGGCCGCGGCGGCAAAGCTCAAGGCAAGCAAAGCCGCGAATATGAACGCTGAGGAATTCGCAGAATTGCAATCCAGACTCGGTGACCTGCAAGGCAAGATTGGCGAGATTCAAGGCCGGTTCGGCGAAAGGGAAGGGGAGTTTGGAGAGAAAATGGGCAAATTGGGCGAGATGCAAGGCAAGCTGGGGAAACAACAAGGTCACATTGGCGAGCAGCAGGGCCATTTGGCAGAGGAGGCTGACCGCAAGGTGAAAAGCCTCATCGACCGCAGCTTTAAAAACGGTCTGGCCAAGCCAATCCAGTAAGGCCACACGAAACGCACGCCACGAGGCCGGCCCTGGTTGAGGCCGGCTTTGTTGGGCTCAGACGGTATCTTCGGCGGCACAGCTGCCGGGTTCATCAAAGAAGCCAGTTCGTTGGTCCGGACGCCATAATCAGGCGTCGTGCATTGCACGAAGATTTTGCACTCGCGGATCTAGTTTATGAGTGCGGGAACCGTTGGACGCGACATATTCCTTAACCCGGGACGCCTGATACTTCCGGCTCTCGGCATCGCTTGATTTATTCCACTACTGACGGCACGTTGGCGCGTGGATAAAGCGGGAACATTGGCGCTTAAGGTTCCACCCGTAGTTGAGACGACGGGCGAAAGCAT
>JANXYB010000028.1 GCA_025350325.1 Acidobacteriaceae bacterium | reverse complement strand
GTTCACAAAGTGCTGGCGCAAAAGGCAGAGGCCCGCAGCACAAGCACGCCATAGCAGCGGAAGCACGCCATAGAAATATTTTCTTTCTTAATAAAGGCCATCACCCAAGTCGGGCGATGGCCTTTTTCTTTGTGTCGTGCTTCACAGGTTGTGGCCTCCATCACAGCCTGAATCTAGCAACGGACGTTACCCTAGTCGTGCTGACTGGAGGCCATTCATGGTCGGATCTGTTGCTGAAAACACCCCAACTGTCGTGAACCTGCTCGCCGCCTTTGAGGGCGAGTCGAATGCACACACCAGGTACGTAGCCTTCGCGTCTCAAGCGAATCTAGAGGGATGGCACGGAGCCGCCAGCTTGTTTTGCGCCGCTGCATTTGCCGAGCAGGTCCACGCCAACAACCACGCGCGGGTCATAAAACAAATGGGTGGCGAAGCGCATTGCGTCATCCATCCCGTCGAGATCAAGACCACGATCGAGAATCTCAAGACTGCCCTGGCAGGCGAGCAACACGAGATCGACACCATGTATCCCGAGTTCATCAAGGAAGCTACCGCCAGCGCCAACTCTCCTGCCCTGCGCAGTTTCAAATGGGCGATGGAGGCTGAAAAGAGCCACGCCGCTCTCTATCGTGAGGCCATCACGCTGGTTGGGGCAGCCGATAAAACTTCATGGCTCAGCGCGCCTCGCAACTTTTATGTCTGCGCAGTTTGCGGCTACACCTCTGACACGCCGGAAGAGCATGAGTATTGCCCCGTCTGCAACCTGGCTTGGGGCAAGTTCGAGGTAATCCGCTAGCATCGGTCCTTCATCGCTGACTTGCATCCCCTTTGGCGACTGCTCGGTTGAACTCCGCTGACTTATTACGCGGCACACTTAGTGTCTGCCAATGAGCGCCCGCAAAATGTTTCGCCAGCAGCACGATCTGGCCCACATGATGCGGGTAGTGGGCAAGTTGCCGATTGATTGCTTGCATCACCGAATGCGCTTCCCCCCGGATCGTTACGGTTCGCTGCAGGTCAGCCTCGGTGAGCGACCCGACCGCGGCAAAGACCAGACTCCATCCGTTTTCCCATTCTTCCATCAGAGCCTTTCGGGTGGCCGGCGGATCAACAAATTCATTGTCGCGATTGCGGTTGGGCTTTTCGCCATCCGTCGAGAGAAAGTCTGTCCAGCGAGAACGCATGTTGCCGGTCATGTGTTTCACGATGATAGCGATGGAGTTCGCTTCTCCATCCAGCACTGCGAAAAGCTGCTCGTCGGTTACCTGCTCCATCGCGCGCTCGGCGAGCTTCTTGTAATAGCGGAATACTTCGACCGAGTCTTCAACATACGATGTCGTGAATCTCAATGCCATGCGGAAAGTGTATGCAAAGAAGCCGTGCTCGGCGAGTCTGTTTTCACACGTCCGCCGCTACGGTCACTTTTCGTCGTTGTAGATACCCATCTCGACCTTGCCGCCTTCCGCGAGCCGCGCGCGAAACATACCCGGCGTATTAAAGCTCCACGCCATCTGGCCGTCCGGCGTAACGGCGATGACGCCGCCATCCCCGTGCAAAGCTTCCAATTCTTTGTGAATGACTTGATCGACGGCATCCTGCAACTTCATGCGTTTGAACAAAACAAGATTGCACACCTCCCGCGCCACCCCGAGGCGAATGAAATACTCGCCCGTGCCCGTACCCGAAACCGCGCACGATTGATTCGAAGCGTAGGTGCCCGCCCCGATGATGGGCGAGTCCCCGATACGCCCCGGCATCTTGCCCTGCATGCCGCCCGTTGAAGTGCCCGCGGCAATATTGCCATTCTTATCCAGCGCCACTACGCCCGTCGTTCCATAGCGGTGCATAGCAGGCGACTCATCAAATTGCGCGACAGGCACCGTGGAGCTTTCAGGCGGAACCCCCGCAGGCCGCGGCGGAATGGGCTTGCCTTCCTTCTTGAGTTGCTTCACTAGTGCCTGCCAGCGGCTCTCGGTAAAAAAGTAGCTGGGCTCCTCCATCTCGAGACCGGCACTGGCGGCGAATGTATCCGCTCCCGGGCCGGCAATCAGCACGTGCGGCGATTTCTCCATCACCGCACGCGCCGCACTGATGGGATGCCGAGGCCGGGTAACGCCGGCAACTGCGCCGGCCTTCAGATTCGAGCCGTCCATGATGGAGGCGTCCATTTCGTTCTTGCCTTCGCGGGTGAAGACGGCACCCTTGCCGGCATTGAACAGCGGATCGTCTTCAAACACATGAATGGCAGCTTCAACCGCGTCCATCGACGTGCCGCCTTTAGCGAGAACGTCCGCTCCGGCGTGAATGGCGCGGTCAAGCCCGGCGCGATAGTCTTTGTCGCCGTTCGGCCCGAGCGCGGAGCGCTCAATCACGCCGGCGCCCCCATGCACGACGATTGCCCAGTGGTGTTGAGGTTGCTGAGCTAGAATTCCGACGGACATCATCGTAAAACCAAAAGCTCCGATGAACGCATAAGTAATTTTTCTCACGTTGGCCTCCCGCAGTCTTAGACTATTTCTTGGGAATCGTCAGCGCCGCGCCCTCGCCAACTTTGTACGTCTCAGAAAAGTTCCGCTGGTTGATTCCGAGCGAGAGCCGTCCCCGCGAATCGATGTAGAAAAGCTCTTTCCCCACCGCCACGTCACTGAATGTCTTCACCAGCGGAAACGCGAAGCTCTTGCCATCAAGCGTGATCGGCACGAGGTCGTTGAGTTTATAGCCGAGTTGCGCGAACGTCTCCGCCGGCACATTTAGCACCAGGTTGCCGTACGGCCCATCGGTGCCGAGCACCTGACCATGCAGCCCTTTTTCGTCAATGGTCGCGTTTTTGAGTTCGATACGCACCAGTTTGCCTACGTCGATCGCAGGACCGGCCTGCCGCCAGTCGTCGCCGCGCGCAAGGTGCGCTGCGGCCGGCGAAAAAATGTCGCGCCCGTGAAAGGTAGATGAAATGCCCGGCCCAATCATCCACATGGGATTGGTTATCTCGTGCGCCTCTACAATAACGTCGCGATCCTGCAGCAGCGTAAGCAGGCCGTTATCCGGCAGAACGAAAAATTGGCCCACCTTCGACTTTGCGATGATTGCCTTCCGTGTTGAACCCACTCCGGGATCGATCACCACAACAAAAACCGCGTCCTTGGGGAAATACGGCGCCGTTCCGGCGAGAAACCGCGCGCCCATCGCGATGTTGAACGGTTCCGACTGATGGGTGATGTCGATGATGCGAACGCCCGGAGCGACGCCGTCCATGACTGCCTTGCAGATGCCGACGGCATCGTCCTTCACATCGAAGTCTGTCATGAAGCCGATGACCTTGAGCGGCTGTTGGGCCACCGCGGTCGAGAGCAGGGCACCCAGCGCCACTATGCCCGCAGTCAAAAATTTGATTATCTTTCGCACGCACACCCCTCGAACATTTTCCCTATGGTATATCCCCAACACGCATCAACCGTTGATAAACCACTTGGCGAGAGCAAGGCCGACAATGCAGAATGCTTGCGTCCGGCAAATCGACTATTAGCCTTGACTCTGCGCACAGACCGCGCGCCGCCGTTCCGCAGAAACAAGGCCTTGAAAGAAGTCTCGATGCAATCCCCATGGCTCGGAGAGTTTCTAGGCACACTGATTCTCGTTCTGCTCGGCAATGGCGTAAATGCCGGAGTTACGCTGCGCAAGTCCTACGCTGCCGATGCCGGCTGGATGGTGGTCACCACGGGATGGGCGTTGGCCGTCCTCTGCGGCGTCCTCGTCGCGCAGGCTTTCGGAAGTCCAGGGGCCAATTTGAATCCCGCCATCACGCTCGCGAGCGCCGTATCAAGCGGAGACTATTCGCACTTACTGAGCCTATGGGCGGCGCAGATGCTCGGTGCAATGTGCGGCGCAGCGCTGATGGCAGTGCACTACGCTCCGCACTGGCGACCTACGCCTGATCCTGCGGCCAAACTCGGTGTCTTCTGCACCAGCGGTGCGGTGCCTCATCGGCTGTCGAACTTCATCGGTGAAGTCATCGGCACCATGGTGCTTGTGATTGTGGCCGGGGCAATTTTTTATCGCGGCGGTTCGGCGACAGGCCCAGTCGCAGGCGTAGGTCAATGGCTGGTGGCCAGTTTAGTGTGGGGCATCGGCCTCTCGCTCGGCGGCACTACCGGTTACGCCATCAATCCTGCGCGTGATCTTGGCCCACGGCTGATGCATGCCCTTCTGCCCATTCCCGGCAAGGGCGGATCAAACTGGGGATACGCGCCTATCCCTGTCCTCGGACCGCTAGTAGGCGGTGCGCTAGCCGGCCTCCTGCTTCGTATCGCACACCTGACTTAAGTGCCGGCCACGTTGCTAGACGTTTTGCTAACTCACCCGACTTCAATCATGATCTTGGTAAATTGCGATGGGTCGCGACTCCACGCTTCGAGGATGCCCGGAGTCTCTTCGAACGGGACAACATGCGTAACCGCTTCCTCGACTGGGAAACGACCGCTCTTGAGCATGTTGATCACGTCGCGAAAGTCTTCAGGCAGCGCGTTCCGCGACCCGAGAATGTCCAACTCCTTCTGCACGAACAGCCGCGTCTCATACGCCACCTGTTCTTTGGCGTACCCGATATAGACCACGCGACCGGTGAAGGCAACCTCCTCGACCGAAGCCCGAAATGTCTCCGGCAACCCAATCGCCTCGATGATCACGTCCGGTCCTCTGCCATCAGTGAGCGCAAGCAGTCGCGCGTGCAAATCGCTCTGCGCAGAGTTGATGACATGCGCGGCGCCGGCTTTTCCCGCAGTCGCGAGCTTCGCATCTTCAACATCGATTCCGATTACTGTTGCGCCGCGATAAGCTGCACCAGCCACGGCACCAAGTCCAACCCCACCGCAACCGATGACCGCAACAGTATCTGATGCCGCGACACGTCCACGCGCCGCGGCATGGAATCCCACCGTGAGAGGCTCGACCAGGCATAGTTCTTTGAGCGTCAAAGCCGCGCTGTAAAGTCGCGACGCTGGTACAACAATGAATTGCGTAAGCGCCCCGTCGCGCTGCACGCCCAGTGTCTGGTTGAATTGGCATGCATTCGGGCGGTCACGCAAGCAGGCGGCGCATCGACCGCAGTTGGTATATGGCGACAACGTCACGTGTGTGCCGCGCGGCCATTCCGCGGCGACGCTTCCAGCGTCAACAACGGTCGCCGCAACTTCGTGCCCGGGAATGCGCGGAAAGCTAACCAGCGGATTGCGACCGCGGTAAGAGTTAAGATCGCTGCCGCACAGCCCCACCATGCGCACCTGCAGCAAGACCTCGTCTTGACCAGCGACAGGTTCCGTCACTTGCGCAATTGCAGCTTGTCCCGGCCCTTCTAGCATCACAGCTTTCATTCCGGCGTGTCCTCCGTTGAATTCTCCGATGATAGATCAGCGTGGCGTATCCCACTCAATCGCCAAGTTGTATCCTTGCCTCTAGCGATTTGCTCGTCGCGAAGATTCAAGGACAACCACTCCATGGCGGAAACAGTCTTGCAACTCGATCCTCGCGACAACGTGCTGGTTGCGCTCACGCCACTTGCCGCGGGATCTGTCGCGCACTTCGGCGATTCCACCTGCCCGGTCACCCAAGTCATTCCTGCCAAACACAAAATGGCGCTGGTCGATATGCGGCCCGGTGATCTCGTGCTCATGTACGGCATGGTCGTGGGTGAAGCGACTGAGGGCATCCCACGCGGTGGGCTGCTGTCGACGCGCAACGTGCGCCATCGCGCCGGCGCTTATACCGCCCATCGTCATCCGGTGTCGTTTGCGCTCCCTGATGCTTCGCCATGGACTAATCGCACTTTTATGGGGTATCACCGCCCCGACGGCCAGGTGGGAACGCGCAACTACTGGCTGGTCTTGCCCCTGGTTTTTTGCGAAAACCGTAACGTGGAGCGCATGAAAGAAGCACTCGAAGAAGAACTAGGCTACGGCAGCGCTCAGAACAGCTATCGGCCACGCGTGCGGCAAAACGTGCGCGACCTCCTACGGCAGCAAGCCAACGGCGATCAGAGCGCTGCGGCTCAAACCTTTCAAACGCAGCCAGAACGAGTCTTTTCCAACATCGATGGCATTCGCTTTTTAACCCACCAGGGCGGCTGCGGCGGCACGCGCCAGGATGCGCAGGCGCTCTGCGGCTTGCTCGCCGGATACATTCATCATCCCAACGTTGCCGGTGCGACCGTGCTCAGCCTCGGCTGCCAAAACGCGCAGGCTAGCATGTTGATGGACGAGTTGCGTGCGCGTGACCCTCAACTGCGTAAGCCCGTGCTGGTTTTTGACCAGCAGCGATCGGGCCGCGAAACGGTGCTCATGACCGAAGCGCTCGATCAGACTTTCGCTGGACTGGTCGAGGCAAATCGCATCACGCGCGCACCTGCACCACTGTCCGCGCTCACAATCGGACTCAAGTGTGGAGGCTCTGATGGATTCAGCGGCATCTCCGCCAATCCTGCGATCGGATACATTTCGGACCTGCTCGTCGGTGTCGGGGGCAAGACGCTGCTTAGTGAGTTTCCTGAATTACACGGCGTCGAGCAGGAATTGATCAATCGCTGCGCTACCGATGAACTGGCCCAGCGATTTTTTGATTTGATGCAGGCTTACTCGGCGCGCGCCAAGGCGGTGCATTCCGGTTTCGAGATGAATCCGTCGCCAGGCAACATCGAAGACGGCCTGATCACCGATGCCATCAAGTCAGCGGGAGCTGCACGCAAGGGGGGCGTTTCGCCAATTCGCGATGTGCTCGACTTTCCCCAGTTCGCAACTACTCCAGGCTTGAATCTGCTTTGCACGCCCGGCAACGATGTCGAATGCGTTACAGCACAGGCTGGGGCCGGGGCGAATCTAGTGCTTTTCACCACTGGACTTGGTACCCCCACCGGCAACCCCGTCGCGCCGGTGATTAAAATCGCCACCAACTCCACTTTGGCTGAGCGCATGGCCGACATCATAGACTTTGATGCCGGCGGCATCGTCACCGGCGAAACAACGATCCCCGCTTGCGCACAGAAATTGTTAGAGCTTTGCATCGAAGTGGCAAACGGCCAGCGGCTCACCAAGGCTGAATCGCTAGGGCAGAACGACTTCATTCCTTGGAAGCGCGGAGTCTCTCTGTAGCCGAATAGGATTCGCGCCAACCGCGGACACATTTACTCCAGCTGAGAGGCCACTACCGACAGCGCGGCAATCGCCGCCGTCTCTGCCCGCAGAATACGCGGCCCCAGCGAAACAGCGCGCCAGCCGTTGGCATCAAAGAGCGCTTCTTCCTCGGGAGCCCATCCGCCTTCGGGTCCAATCGCAATTTCCAGCGTTGCCATTTCACTGCCGGCCGCAGCAATGGATTCTTCAAGTGCCGTGCGCAGGGTAGTGGAGCGCTCCTGCTCTGCCAGAACCAATCGCGTGGCTGACGAGGCTGCCCGTACGCGCTCAGCCAGCGCCATCGGATCGTGAATTAAAGGAACGTCAGAACGGCGTGACTGTTGCGCCGCCTCATGCGCAATGCGCCGCCATCGTTCAACACGCTTTTCGGCCGCTAGCGCCAAGTGCTTCTCGGTCCGGCGCGCAATCACCGGCGCAACGGATGAGACACCCAACTCAGTTGCCTTTTCAATCGCCCACTCCATGTGGTCAAACTTGTAGATGCACATTACCAGCGTAACGGGTAGCGCTGGAGCGGAATCGAGTTCAGCTATGAGATTGAAGCGGACCTCGCTGCTGCCATGTGCATCGACGACTGCTGCGACCACCGCGTGGAAAACATGACCGCCCGCAATTACATCCGCTTCTGTGCCGACCTGTGCTCGCAGCACGCGTGTCATATGTTCCGCCTGCGCACCCACCAAGGTTGCGGTAGCTTCATCCCAATGTTCAGCAATCCAGCGACGACGCGTCATACCCTGTATTCATGCACCTTTCAGCGAAAAAGTCTATTCCTTCACCACAAACACTTCGGGGGACGCTTGCGCGTCCCCCGAAGTGTTGCCTTTTGGTTGGATGACCCGTTACTTCTTTTTGGCGGCTTTCTTCACGGCCTTCTTCGCGGGTGCCTTCTTGGCTGCTTTCTTGGTTGCCATTTGCCTATTCTCCCTTTTCGATGGTTTGCATCGACGTCTGCAACAAATGTTGCAGTTGAAGAATGTATAGATTTATCGATGAGCAGTGTCAAGCAAAAAACGATGATGGAGTGGAAAAAGTGGCAACAATTTTTTCGATGCTCATCGCGAACAGCTCATCAATATCAAACGACGTGACGCGAATGGAGAATCGCGAGTGTCAATCCAGCGATGAGATCGTGAAAGCTATGCGCAAAAATTCCCGCGCGCAAGCTGCGGCGAAAAAGCGCAAGCAAGCTGAAAAGTGAACCGAAGATTGATAGCAGGAACATGCTTCGCATACCCTCATAGCCGTGCGCGCCGCCAAAGATCAAAGCTGAGAACACCACGCCTACTGCTGCATGGCCACGCCCCCATGCACTGAACTGACGTTGCAGATAGCCGCGAAATATCAGCTCTTCCGCGATACCGACCAAGACGCAAAGCAAGACCCAACCCGCTACTTCCTTCGCGTTCGATGGCGCCAGTTGCAACACAGCGTTCACTGCCTGCTTTTGCTTCTGGTCAGGTGTTGATGGCTGTCCGGCATGCACAGGAGCGTGTAGATGGGTCACCGCGTTCTCAACACCGATCCACGCAATGGCCATTGTCGCTAACACCAGAAGCGATCCGATCCAGAAAATGAATGCAATGCCGACGTCGAACGCAATGGAACGAATGTCGGTGGGAACCGATCCAAACAGTGATCGCAAAGAAATCCTTCTGAGGCGCAACCCAAATGCGACCCAAGCGACCATGGCGAATTCAAGCAGAGCAGTCACGCCATATGTGATTAGCCGGTTCGGTGAACCCTCGCCCGGATGCCGATACACCCCGCGCAGCGAGACCGAAAGAATGAAAGCTATCAGAACCAACGTATGCCAGACCGGTGCAAGCGCCAGCGGCTGGGACGGGGCTTCCTGTTGACCTTCATATGGCGGCACGCCGGAAAGGTCGTTCGCTGTCATTTCCAATCGAGTATCCCTCGGGAAGGCATTTAGATACATCTCAACTCATAATGAGTCTGCACCAGGCGCCTGAACAAATCCGCTTGCTCAGCATTCGATAATATTCAACGCTAGCCCGGCGAGGCTGGTTTCCTTGTAGCGCGACTGCATATCGAGGCCAGTCAGATACATGGTGCGAATGACCTGGTCGAGCGACACTTTATGTTCTTCCGACTCGCTCAGTGCGATACGCGATGCATGCACCGCCTTTACCGCGCCCATCGCGTTGCGCTCGATGCACGGAATTTGCACCAGACCGCCGATCGGATCGCAAGTCATCCCCAGGTTGTGCTCCATGGCGATCTCAGCGGCATGTTCGACTTGCCCATTGGTTCCGCCGAGCGCCGCAGTCAATCCACCCGCAGCCATTGAGCAAGCTACGCCCACTTCTCCCTGGCATCCAACTTCAGCACCGCTGATTGACGCGTTCTCTTTATAAAGGATGCCGATCGCCGCCGAGGTGAGAAAGAAACGCATCACTCCCCCGTGGTCCGAGCCGGGAATGAAGCGCTCATAATATCGCGCCACCGCAGGTACCACGCCGGCAGCGCCATTGGTCGGCGCGGTTACTACGCGACCGCCAGCGGCATTCTCTTCATTGACTGCCATGGCATAAACCGTGACCCAGTCAAGCGGCGATAGAGGATCGCGCGCCAGCCCACTCATCTCTTTTTCGCGCAAGCGTTCGGCCAGCCCATGCGCACGCCGCCGTACATTCAATCCGCCCGGCAGAATCCCTTCGGTCGCAATGCCGCGCTCCACACAATCCTTCATGGTCTGCCAGATCGTATCTATGCCAGCAAAGATGCGGCTCTGAATCGACGCCTCGCTCTCACTGCTTTCGGCGCTTCGTACACGCGCACATTCATTCGCAAACATGACCTGGTCGATCGAGAGTGAATGAGTTTGCGCTGTCGCAAGCAATTCCGCGGCACTATGGAAGGGATACGGAAGCTGTACCTCCGGCTGGCCTGCCGATAGCGTTTCCGCTCCGTCTTCTACGATGAACCCGCCGCCGATAGAGAAAAATGTCCGCTCATCGAGCGCCGATCCTGCGGAATCGTACGCCGTGAGTCGCAGACCGTTAGGGTGCTGCGTGCGAGCGCCGGGAGGAAACATGATCGCGCGCTCAAAGAGCAGATCGTTGCTCTCGTCAAATGAAATGGTCCGCGTTCCGCCTAACTTGAGCTGCTTTTGTGATCGTATTTCCGCCACGGTCGATTCGATAGCTGCGGGATCAATGCATGCAGGTTCATTTCCAGCCAGGCCGAGCAGCACAGCGCGGTCCGTACCGTGCCCCAATCCTGTTAAAGCAAGCGACCCATACAAAGTGACCAGCACGCGCTCGGCTCGCCGCAGAACACTGCGAGTTTCGAGTTCTCGCGCAAATCGGCACGCCGCCCGCATTGGCCCCATGGTGTGCGAACTGGAGGGCCCAACTCCAATTTTGTACAGATCGAACAAACTCGTAGTCACGCACAGATTGTAGCGTGGCGACTGCCGTGCGGGCTGGCCACCACCGCATTACGATGGCAACGCAGAGCTTAGCATTTCAATTATCCGGTGTTCATCGGTCACAGCCGGGTGCGCTTTTTGAATGATAAACTCGCAGGCAATCATCCCATGCTGTTCAAAGCTCTCAGCGCTGCTGTCTATGGAATCGATGCCAACCTCATTGACGTTGAGGTTGACTACAGCGGCGTGGTTGCAGAAAAAGATGTCTTTCACACCGTGGGCCTGCCCGATGCCGCGGTCCGCGAGAGCCGCGATCGCGTACGCGCCGCCATAAAGAATTCCGGCTACTTGATTCCGCCCACGCACATCACCATCAACCTGGCGCCCGCCGACTTGAAGAAAGAAGGCTCGGGATTCGATCTCCCCATCGCGATTGGAATCTTAGGGGCCTATGGCGCGCTCCGTGTCGACAACCTTGAACGCTTCCTGCTGGTCGGAGAACTTGGCTTGGACGGCAGCGTTCGCTCCGTGCCCGGCATGCTGCCCATTGCGATCCTCGCACGCGAAAAAAATATCGCGAACCTGATCTTGCCTGCCGCCAACGCCACCGAAGCGGCCGTCGTTGAGGGCGTCAACGTCTACCCCGTCAGTTCCCTGCTCGACGTTCTTGAATTGCTCAACTCCTCGGTGGTCGGCGTCATTCAGCGAGAGCCATTCCGGGTGTGTACTGAAAACTTGTTGGGCGAGCTACATCATTTCTCTGTCGACTTCAAAGATGTGCGCGGTCAGCAAACCGCCAAGCGTGCATTGGAAGTGGCGGCAGCCGGCAGTCACAACATTCTCATGATCGGGCCGCCCGGCTCCGGCAAGACGATGCTCGCCAAGCGGCTGCCTTCGATCCTTGCTCCGCTCACTTTTGAAGAGGCTCTTGAGACCACGAAAATTCACTCTGTCGCCGGTGTTCTCGATGCCGCGGCGGGGTTAGTAACGCAGCGGCCTTTCCGGTCTCCGCATCACACCATCTCCGATGCCGGCCTGATCGGCGGCGGAATCATCCCCCGCCCGGGCGAAGTTTCCCTGGCGCACAACGGGCTTCTCTTTCTCGACGAGCTGCCTGAATTTCCGCGCAACGTGCTCGAGGTGATGCGTCAGCCACTCGAAGACCATACCGTCACCATCGCACGCGCCTCGATGTCGCTGACATTTCCGGCACGTTTTATGCTCGCGGCGGCAATGAATCCCTGCCCGTGCGGCTACTTCAATGACAAGTCACGGGAGTGCATGTGCACCCCTCCCATGATTCAGCGTTATGTTGCCAAGATTTCCGGCCCCCTATTAGACCGAATCGATATCCATATAGAGGTGCCGGCCGTTCAATATAAAGAGCTGCGAGGCGGAGCCGCCGCTGAAGGCTCAGCCGAGATTCGCGCCCGCGTTATGGCGGCCCGCGAGCGGCAACGACAGCGCTTCAAGAAGTTTGGCGAAAAAATCTACGCCAATGCCCAATTGAACACACGCCAGATTCGTATTCATTGCGAATTAGGTGCCGACGCCGAGCGCCTGCTAGAGCGAGCGATGCAGCAGCAGGGTCTCACCGCGCGCGCCCACGACCGCATCCTCAAAGTGGCTCGAACCATTGCCGATCTTGAGGGGGCGGAGAATCTAGCCGTGTCTCATTTAGCTGAGGCCATCCAATACCGTACCCTCGACAGAAGTTATTGGGCGTAATCGGCACTCCACCATGACCGTGCTCAAATGGTGATTAATTGATGCCCCTGAGCATTTTTGCTCATCGGGACGAAGTACACCCGGTGCATGATGCTTTCGGTGGCAATCTGGGTTGTCAACATCGGAGCCCCTGGCAGTTGATCTAGTGAAATATTTTTTTCAACTTAGTGCACATTTTGTGCGTCTAAATGGAAGAACAGAGCCGTCTACGCCTCGGTTTCCACGCAAAATTACAACAGCACTGCCCTGGACACAGAGATGGGTGGTGGATACTGGAAGGAAAATCTGTAATGCGTTCTAATTTAGTCTTTGGTGCACTCTCTCATGTGTCTAATCGATACCAACTTTGTCAGCTGGCCAGCAAAGCAACCCGAAAACTCCATAAACCGACCTCGCGCTTGCAGGACACTGCAAACGATGTTTTTGTGCGTTTTCACTCTACTAACCCGGGTTCCCTAGCGCGGACGTCTTCTCCGGCCCCTCGGCCAGTCGAAACGCGCCGCGCAGCTTAGTGGTATCTTCCTGTACTATTATGTGAGTTAAGCAAAATGTTTAGCGGCGCCACCATTCAGCCGCTCACTCCCGGCGTTTCTGCACTCCACTTGAGTTAGGGAAGTTTAGCAATGCGGTCCACGCCGACCGCAACTCAAAACCCCGCCTATTGTTCCGGGAGTACTTCCCCTCTCGGATCCTCCATTACACCCATCCCTCCCCAAATTTCGCAGGTGAACATGACGATCTCCGAACTAAAAGAAAAAAACATTACGGAACTGAGCCGTATTGCGCGCACTTTGGAAATCCCGGGCGCAAGCGGCCTCCGCAAGCAGGACCTGATCTTCAAGATTCTTCAGGCCCAGAGCGAAAAAGAAGGCCACATTTTTGCCGAAGGCGTACTCGAAATACTCCCCGACGGCTACGGCTTTTTGCGCTCTCCCGATTACAACTATCTGCCCGGTCCCGACGACATTTACGTATCCCCATCGCAGATTCGAAAGTTCGATCTCAAGACCGGTGACTCGATCAGCGGCAATGTTCGACCGCCGCACGAAGGTGAAAAGTACTTCGCCCTCGTCAAGATCGAGGCCATCAACTTCGAGTCGCCTGAGGAGACGCGCAACAAGATCCTTTTCGACAATCTCACGCCTCTCTATCCCCAGGAACGCATCAAGATGGAGACCGTGCGCGAGGCCACCAGTGGCCGCGTGATGGACTTGCTGACGCCCGTAGGCAAGGGCCAGCGCGGCCTAATCGTCGCTCCCCCTCGTACCGGCAAGACCATGTTGCTGCAGTCGATTGCTAATTCGGTCACCACCAATCATCCCGAAGTGGTTCTGATTGTCCTGCTCATCGACGAGCGCCCGGAAGAAGTCACCGACATGCAGAGATCGGTAAAGGGTGAAGTCATCAGCTCCACATTCGATGAGCCTGCGGCGCGCCACGTACAGGTCGCCGAAATGGTAATCGAAAAGGCCAAGCGTCTTGTTGAACACAAGCGCGACGTCGTGATTCTGCTCGACTCCATCACTCGTCTCGCCCGTGCCTATAACACCATCGTGCCTCCATCGGGCAAGGTGCTATCGGGCGGCGTCGATTCCAACGCTCTGCAACGCCCGAAACGCTTTTTTGGCGCAGCCCGCAATATTGAAGAAGGCGGCTCGCTTACTATCATCGCCACCGCCCTCGTCGACACCGGCTCGCGCATGGATGAAGTCATTTTTGAAGAGTTCAAAGGCACCGGAAACATGGAAATCATCCTGGACCGCAAGCTTGTCGACAAGCGCGTGTTCCCGGCCATCGACATCCAGCGCTCCGGCACGCGTAAAGAAGAGCTTCTCATTCCTAAGGAAGACCTGCAGCGCATCTGGATCTTGCGCAAGGTTCTCAACCCGTTGTCTCCCGTCGAAGCAATGGAACTGTTAATCAGCCGCCTCGAAAAAGTGCGCAACAACGCCGAATTCCTGGCCAACATGAACCAGTTATAGCCACCATGGGTTAGAAAGGCGCAGCTCTGCCTGCGCCTCAATCCGCCCGCAACGCCTGGCTTTGGATAAGGGGAAATGCACACCGGAGAAATCTGGTCGCGCCTTTCCCGATTTAGTGCTCGCTGCTAAGATAAAGAAGTCGTGGGGCTGTAGCTCAGCTGGGAGAGCGCCTCGTTCGCAACGAGGAGGCCAGCGGTTCGATCCCGCTCAGCTCCACCATCAAATCCCACCTTCATACTCACTTCACAGAATGCCGTCTCGCCTTCTAGCAGCCGTTGCACACTCGTCGATACGGGCTTCCGGCGAATCCTTTCGCGACACGATTATTGGGATTCGGTGTTCGTAACGCGTTTGTTCCGTGCCAGCAGCAAGAAATCAAGATCGATGTTTTTCTCCGGATGCAGCAACTTCTTCCCGTCCTCTGGCGTAACCGCGAATTCACGCTCCAAGTGATAGTCACTCTTTAGAAAATACCCGTCAGGCTCACTTGAAAAATCGCCGTATTCCTTTTTCCGCAGAACCAGATAATCAGGGCGCACATACGAATACACTTGCAGCGTTTTCCAAACCCGTGGATACTTGTGCGCCTGCAGCCAGCGCGTAACTTTGCGGCTGCAAAGGCCGGGATAATCGTAGTAGGTTCGCCGCGAATAATAGCCCACGTACCCGAGAGGCTCGCCAGCGATGGTCGTATCCACCGGAGTGTTCGCAAGGTACAGGCCTATTTGTTTGCGGACCTTGTTTTCAACCAGCTCCTGGATGTTGCGTTCAGCGCGAAATGTCGTCGGCAGCACTACTGCGAAACTTGCCAGGTACGCTACCGTCACGACCCATGCCATGGCTGAACGAGAATTCGCCGGCAACATACCAGCAATATCGGAGACCCCCTTCGCCAACAGCAGCGCTAGCAAGGCACACAGTGGAACTGCATACCAGCCGAAAATAACGGGCGCCCGAAACGCCAGAAAGCACGCGCACGCCGCGGCGAATACGTAAACCGGCCAAAGCTGCCAGCGCCGCCGGACCAGTTCGAAAATGAAACCGACCACGATGACGACCAGGCAAAGTTGCGCCATCCAATATCCCTGGATCAACGGAATGAAGCCTGTTCCATTGCCTCCAAACACTGGCTCGAGCGGCAAGAAGATTCGTCCAAAAGCGACCGCGGTGCCTCTTATAAACATCGCGGCCGACGTAGCCACTTCCCAATAACCGACGTAGCCCAGCGTCTTCGCGACGATCGTATTCGGAACCGGACTGCCGTAATAAATCGTCGTGAAGATCAGCCACGGTCCGTAAATGACGGCGACAATGCCGGCGAATGTCAGCAGCGGCCGCGCCGTTTTCTTCCGATACGATGTATACGCAACCACGGTGGCGGCGATGGCAGTCCACAAAACGAAGTCCGGGCGGACGAGTAGGCACAGGCCGGACGTAACCCCGATGGCCACGATGTTTCCGCGCAGCAAATAGAAGATTGACGCGAGGCTGATCACCGTGGCCAACTGCGTCTCCATGCCGGCCATACCCCAAAGTATCTGGTGATGCTCAAGTGCAATATAGCCAGCGCCAAGAACCGCCGCTGCTTTACTCATAGGCGCCACATATTCCCGCATGAGGCGGTATGAAAACCACACAGCAACGGGACCGCCAAACAGCGACAGCAATTTTTGAAACGACAACCCCCACCCCACATGGAAGCGGTCTGCGATCAGCGGCACCAGCACGCTGATGGGACTGGTAAAGCCATGCAGCGGGCGGGGATCATCAATACGAAAATGCGTAAGACCAAGGCCGTTGTAAAAATTCTCCGAATGCAGCACCGTAATCAGCGCATCTTCCCAGACGCGCTTCGTGTAGATCCAGAAGATCAGGCGGAGTAGGAAAGCCAACACCATCAATCCCACAAGCCATGGGTCATCAAGGTGCAGGGAGCGTACAAAGCCTGCGGGCTTTGGTGAAGTCCTTAATTCCATGTCACACACCATGTTTTCGGCTAAGGTTTTTCCCAATTGAGAGCGTAGACATCCTGCGTCCCACGGTCGCGGAGCAGCAGGGGGGAGCCGTCGCTGGTGACAGATACTGAACCCCCGGCCACGCCGGTAAGCACAAAATCCTTGAGGTCGATGGCCCGCTCGATCCTTCGATCGCTGATTCTGATCTTATCTAACGCGCTTTTTTGCGAGAGATCCTTGACGTAAATGTATTGACTGTCTCTTGACCATGCCGGCCAACTGAACGTTCCCTTGGCGAGCTCGCTCCAGGTCTGAGAATGAAAATCAAACAGCTTGATTGCGCTTGAATCACTAGTCATGGCGAGCAGCAGTCGTCCATCCGGCGAGCATCGCGGCGAGAAGAGTCCCTGCGACCCTGGCACCGATGTGACCCGCCCGGTCTGTACGTTGAATATGTGTATCGTCGGAGACCCGCCAGGGGCTGCGTCATTCGCATCCCCCGCATAGATAAGCTCTTTACCATCGCCCGACCAAGTCGGGTCCTGCTGATTATGGGCATCGTCTGGCATCAGTTCGCGAGGCGTTCCGCCGTTTGAAGAAATCTCGTACATGTGCCCCAGCTTGGTTGAGCCATTTGGAAACTGGAAAAATACGATGGTTTTACCGTCGGGTGACCACCGCGGCAACACCGGACCGAACGGCGCAAACGTAAGCTGCACGCGTCCGGTTCCATCTGCTTTGCTCTTCCACAAGTCGCCCTGCGGGTACGAAACATACACAACCTGTGCCCCGTCTCTCGAGGTATCTACCCACTCTGCCGATATCCCGCCAAAAAATGGAGCGGATGCCCCAGACTTCAGATCGATTTGTGTGAGTTCGCCGCGATAGGTTCGCCCCACCACAAAGAGCTTGGTTCCATCCTTACTCGGCAAAGGCGAGTGCAAAGACATGGGACTCGAAGTGAGTTGAATTGGTTGCTGCGATCTATGCAGAAACCTGCCTTCCTTGGGCAAAGCCCAGATTTGCCCTTGAGCCTGGAAGACAAAGTAGGCCCCGTCCGCGGTCCATTTGCCGCAACATGCGTTCGCTGCATTTGCCCATCCCGCCATCAAGCGATGCGGATTCGATCCGTCCGCAGCCACTTCCCAAATGGCCTGCTCGCCAAAACCTACTGCGGTCTGGCTCTGCGTTATCTCGGTCGTACCTACGCGCAGGTGCTTTCCGTTGGGCGACCATACCAGGTCCGAGATCATGGTCTTCATCGTGGAAAGCTTGCGCGCATCGGTTCCGTCTGCATTGGCCAGGAAAACGTTTGTGCCATTTGCATATGCGAGCGTCTTGCTGTCGGCGGCCCAGGCTGCCACTTGCCCAACTGCGTCGCCGAGGCGGCGCGGCGAGTTGCCCAAAACCGGCAAGCTCCAGAATGGACCGATCCCCGGATAACCGCGTCCGTCCACGAGCAGAAAGGCGGAGCCGTCCGCCGATAAATCCACTGGCACCATCGTCTCTGCAGGCAGGGGAATTTTGGTTTGCTCGCCGCCTGAGATCTGAATCGCGGCAGCACCCTGCACCCCAGCATCGGTCACCCGCAGAAAAATCCTCGAGCCATCTGTGCCGATAAGAGTCTTTTGCAAACCGTCATGGGTGAGTTGTACATAGTTTGAAACCTGCGGAACCGGCGCAGGACGCATTGAATACACAAATAGTCCCAGCGCGACCAAACCGACAATCACAATGCCAACGATCGGCGTTCGTAGCGTAGATGCCCTCTCGTCACTAATCGCGTGATGCGCTGTAATTGAGGATGGTGCGTCGTCCGACAACGATTCCAATGCGAAACCAAGATCGGATGCCGACTGAAAACGCTGTTCTGGATTCTTCTCTAGCCCGCGATGCAAAAGCCTTTGCAGCGCCAGTGGTGTACTAGGCGCGAGCTGCGCAATAGGTTGCGGCTCCTCGTTCAAAATCGCCGACATGGTCTCGACTGAAGTCGGCTTTTGAAAAGTTCGTTTTCCCGCCAGCATTTCGTGCAGAACCGCGCTGAAGGCGAAGATGTCCGACCGTTGATCTGTATTTTCGCCCCGCACTTGCTCCGGAGACATATAGCCCACCGTCCCCATAACCCATCCAGCCTCAGTCAGCGCTGCATCCTTGGGTGGGTGACCTTCCAGCGTGTCTTTAGGACGCGTGATGCGCGCCAAACCAAAGTCGAGAATCTTAACTTGTCCATCTTTGGTGAGAAAAAGATTCTCTGGCTTAAGGTCACGATGGATAATTCCTTTTTCATGCGCCGCAGCGAGCCCGCGGGCAATCTGCACGCCGTAGTCCACGACTTTGCGCAAGGGTAGCGGACCACGCTTGAGACGTTCGCGCAGCGTCTCGCCCTCAAGCAGTTCTGTCACCATGTACGGCACGCCCTCAAACGTGCCAAGGTGAAAGACCGCAAGGATGTTGGGGTGATTTAGAGCGGCAGCAGCTCTTGCTTCCTGCTCGAACCGGCGCAGCCAATCGGAGTCAGCCGAAAACGACCCCGGCAGAACCTTGATGGCGACATCGCGATTGAGTCGCAGATCTCGAGCACGGTACACCTCGCCCATGCCCCCCGCGCCCACCCGTGCCAGGATCTCGTAGTGATCAATTATTTGGCGGGGGCTTAGTGGCATCTGCGTGATTATATATCGCTTAATTGAATTGTCACCGGCAGCCGCCAGCCCCTGCTGGTCGAGAAAAACCGGGAACAGACAAAACGGGTGGGCTCGGCTTTAAGGCGTGACCGTGAGCCCTAAGTGAATAGGTCCTTCATCTTCTCGAGTAACCCAGGCGACGTCGGCTTATTTTCTATCGTCATTGACGTTCCCAGTTCCGCGATCAGTTCACGCTGAGCGCGGCTGAGCTTCTTGGGGATCTGCACTACGACTCTCACCAGTAGGTCGCCGCGCCCCTTCTCATTGAGAAAGGGAACCCCTTGGCGCGCGATTCTCAATTCTTTGCCGCTCGGCGTTCCCTCCGGAATCTTCAGATTGACGGGCCCATCGATGCCGGGAATCTCGATTTCTGCACCCAGCGCCGCCTGCGGAAAGCTGATGGGGATGACGCAGTGTAGATTCTGCCCATCGCGCTCAAAAAAGTCGTGAGCGCGGATGGCTAGTACAACGTACAAGTCGCCACTTGGCCCGTTGCCGCGCCCGCCATCGCCTTCACCGGTGTAGCGAATGCGCGTGCCTTCTTCGACACCGGCCGGCACTTTCACCGCAAGCTTGATTTCCCTGGTTACGCGCGTCTCGCCGCGGCATGTCTGGCACGGATCGTGAATGATCGACCCTCTGCCTCCGCAAGTGCTACAGGTGCGCGCCACTGAGAAAAAGCCTTGCTGATAGCGGATCTGGCCGCGCCCATGGCAATGCGAACAAACCGTCGGCCCCCGCCCCGTTGCGCTTCCCGAGCCGTGACAGACTGCGCACGCTTCGAGTCGGCGAATCTTGACCTCAGTCTCGACGCCGAACACCGCCTCTTCAAAATTGATGGTCAGATCGTAACGCAGATCGTCGCCGCGCAACTGCCGCGATGCCCGCTGCTGAGCGCCGCCCGTATTGAACATCTCGCCGAACAAATCGCCAAAAATATCGCCGAGATCCACGCTTCCTGAGAATCCGTTAAAACCACCTGGCCCGGCAGCACCCACCGCTGCGTGGCCGTATCGGTCATAAGCAGCGCGTTTGTCTGAGTCGCTAAGCACCTGGTACGCTTCGCTAGCTTCTTTGAACTTCTCTTCTGCAGCGTTATCGCCGGGGTTGCGGTCAGGGTGAAACTTAAGCGCAAGCTTGCGATATGCGCTCTTCAACTCCTGATCGCTGGCCTCACGCGATACACCCAACACCTCGTAATAGTCGGCTTTGCTCACGTTAGTATTCAAACCTTCTCAATCCTTTAGCTTTAAAGAGCGCGAACTTGCCGGCGCGCAATGAAATTTCGAAGGACACGCCCTGACTCAGGACGAAAGCCTTCACACTTGTACTGCGTTTTACTCGCTGGTCTGCTTCGGATTCGAGACCACCCGTACCAATGCCGGCCGCAACAACTTCTCGCGAAGGCGGTAACCGCGACGCACTTCCTCGGCGACGTGTTGATCGGGCATGTCGTCGCGCTCCACCGACCCCATCGCTTCGTGATGGCGCGGATCGAATGCCTCACCGACGGTAGCAATCGTTTGTACCTGCATTTGGCGCAAAATCTCTTCCATCTGCTTGACGATTAATTCCACCCCCGAGCGCAGTTGCTCCGCGGTCGCGGTGGACTTGAGAGCCAATTCAAAGTTGTCGAGAACCGGCAGGAACTGTTCCACCACCGAGCCGGTCGCGTAATCGCGAAACTCAATGCGCTCGCGTTCAGAGCGTTTGCGCGCATTTTCAAACTCCGCCTGCAGGCGGGCGAGACGATCGAGTAACTGGTCGCGTTCGCCCTTCACCTGCTCGTATTCTGTCTTGAGCTGCTCATGGTCGGTCAGGCTCGCTTGAGGTCCATCGCCCTCAAGTTTTTGCTCTGCCGCCTCCGACTCGGGCTGCTCGACAGAGGCGTCCCTTGTTGTTCCTGTCTCGGGCGTTTCCAACGCTGTCGATTGTGTTTCTTGATCTGGCATGTTTCTACGAAGTCCCCAAAGATTTTTCTTATTAGTCAATGATAAATTCCTCGGCTCACGCCTTGATACCTAGACGAGTTTGATACTCAGACGGATTCAAGCGGCGCAAGCTCTATCCGTATCACCCCCTTGCACCGGGGCCATCAGATTCTAACGCAGCTTAGTCGGCGGGAACTTCAAGAATGCGCTCGGAAAGCCTTGCCACATAACGCACAGCCTGAATCATTTCCTGGTATTGGATGCGAGTCGGAGCGATGACCGCTACCGTTCCCAAACTCGATCCACCCAGTCGTGCCGGCGCACCAAAGAGCACCAAATCCTGCATGGCAGGCGAAGCTTCGTCCAGCCCCACCACCACGCGCACTTCCTGCTGGCGGCCGTCCACGTAGGCAGTCAACAATTCCACTAGCCGCTGCTTTGCCTCAAGAGCCAGCAACATCTGGCGCAGGCGCTCGCGGTCTACCTCGGCGGCGATCAGGTTCGACATTCCCTCGACATACAGAGCCGGTCCGGCATCGCTGATCGCTAGCGCCCCTTTGCGGCACAATTCTTCAACCGACGCCAGCATCTGGTGATACGCGGCTCGTTCCGCTTCCATGCGCAGCGCCACTTCGGCACGAATGCGCTCGATGGGCCAGCCGTGAAAACTCTCGTTCAAGTAACGCGCGGCCGTCTCTAAATCTAGATGCGTGAGCTCGCGATCAAGCACCAAAACCCGGTCAAGCACCGCTCCTGCCTGGGTGACCAGCACAGCTAGTACGCGTCCTGCGGACAGCCGCGAAAAATGAATATGTTCCAGAACCTGTTCTGCTGTTGAACTAGCCAGGGCGATGCCCAAACCACTCGAAATCAGCGCCAACACGTGCGACGTTCGCTCAAGGTACTCGTTGGAACTGGCAACCCCTGAAAAGCTGTCTTCTATCTGTCCCCTGCGCTCTTCGCTTAACGGCAACACAGCAGAGGCCGCCGCGCCCATTCGATTCATCTGCGCCTCAGGACGCGTAATCTGTTCAACGTAATAACGAAAGGCAGATGCCGTCGGAACCCGTCCCGCGGACGTATGCGGCTGCTCCAGCAGTCCCCCATCCCCGAGAGTTGCCATTACATTGCGGATGGTCGCCGAGCTTAAACCCTCTTTGTTGGCGAAATAGTGGGCAACCGCTTGCGATGCCACTGGCTCGCCCGAAGAAATGTACAACTCAATGATGGCCGTAAGCACAAGCCGCTCTCGCGGACTGACGCGCGCCTCGGACATTGTTTAATCTCCCCCGCTTGCCCCGTACCCTGCGGATATCTGCGCGGCCGAACTGGGCAATTCAAACGACCGGTTGTTCACCAGCGACTTATTCCGCAAAATAAATGAAACTTCCCTCTTTAATTCTAGGCAGTGCCAAGACGCAATGTCAAGCGGCTAACTGGATCAGGCCAATGCTAGCTGGCCCCGTACGCTGCCTGCGCTGCAAAGCAACCGAATCAACGACTTCGCCCTCTCATTCAGTGGGATTAAAATCTCGTTAATTGGAGCCCTGACATGGCCAGAAAGCCCGCCAAAAGCTTAGCCAATCCAAGCCTCTTAAAGCCGGTAAACAGGCAGGATGGGCTGCTGCAGGTCATCGTCGAAACTCCGGCAGGGAGCCGCAACAAGTTCGCCTTCGACGTAAAGCAAAACGTCTTTTGCCTCAAGAGTGTGCTGCCGGCTGGAATGGTTTTCCCTTACGACTTTGGGTTCCTGCCCAAAACGATTGCCGGGGACGGGGACGCGATCGATGTTCTGCTGCTTATGGATGAACCGGCCTTCCCCGGCGTGGCAGTGCGGGCGCGACTCATTGGGGTGATACGAGGCGAGCAAATTGACGGCAAAGAGAGAGTTCGGAATGATCGCCTCGTGGCCGTTGCCGAAGCCAATCATATGTACGCCAATATCAAGCGAATCAAAGATCTCCCGAAAAAATTCCTTCACGAGATTGAGGATTTTTTCGTGAATTATCACAACATCGAAGGCAAGAAATACAAGCTGCTGGGCTGCAAAGGGGCTAGGGCAGCCATGTCGTTAATCAAGCAGGCCCAACGCGCAGCCTGAGGAGAGAGCAAAGTGCAAGAGCTGATCCTTCGCTTTGTCATCGGTGGCCTGATCGTTACCATCTTCTCCGTCCTGGGTGAGATCTTCCGCCCCAAGAGCTTTGCCGGCCTGTTTGGCGCTGCCCCCTCGATTGCCCTCGCCACGCTGGGAATGACCATCGCCCAGCACGGCAAATACTACGCCGCCATTGAGGCACGTTCCATGGTATTGGGAGCAGTCGCATTCTTCCTTTATGCCAGTGCAGTAAGTTGGATCCTGATGCGCATGAAACTGCGCGCAATGGTGGCAACCATCGCGCTCATGCCCGTATGGCTCGCGGCATCTTTTGCGTTATGGTTTGCCGCTTCGCGTTGAACTCTTTGAGAAAGACTTGAATTGATCATTGAGGCAAAATTCGCTGCTTTGAAGGGCATCAAGCTTCACGAAGCCATCCTTCGCTTCGCATTCGGCGGAGTTGTTTGCGTAGCGGCAGGCCTGATAGCCAAGCGCTTCGGACCTGGAATAGGGGGCCTGTTTCTTGCTTTTCCGGCGATCTTTCCGGCTGGAGCGAGTCTGGTTGAGGCTCACGAAAAAGCACACAAGGCGCGCGCTGGCTTCGACGGCACCGTTCGCGGACGCACCGTCGCCAGCATCGACGCCGCGGGCGCTGCCATCGGATGCATCGGCCTTGCTGGTTTCGCTACTGTCTTCTGGCTCCTGCTTCCTCATGTGGGAACGACTCTAGTCTTCGTGTTAGCCAGCCTCGCATGGATTGCGCTCTCGGTCAGCTTCTGGCTGCTGCGCAAGAGCCGCATCTTTCGCACGCGCACGCACTCCCGAAGCGTCGCCGCCAGCTGATGCACGCTTTGTTCTAATTGAAATATGCAGGCAGGATGCCCTTACTTCCACGGTTCTGCTGTCCTGATCAATGACCCGGCGGCTGGTTATAGTAGCTGACGTTGGAGCGCACAGTTAGCCCGGGATTTGAAACTTGTACCCTTAAAGCGTGAAACTCGTCCGCATGCTCCGTCACTGGGGGATTAAACGAGATGCGGTCGAAGGTATTGGCGTCGACAAGCCGGGCAGGAAGTTGCTGATCTGGCTGGGGCCGGGTTGGCCGATGCTGAACAGACCAGAGGACGGCTACTCCCAACACACGCAGCGAAGATACTTTGATGGCATCGTACAATTATCGACCCGATTGAGAGAAGCGCGCATGGTGGTCTACAGCGTTGCTCCGGCATCGAGCGGCCCCACCGCGACTAATATGCTTTATCAAAAATATCTTAAGGGCGTGACGGCGTTTCGGCAGGCAGAATCAGGCAATCTCGGTCTCAAAGTTCTAGTGATGCAGACCGGCTGGCAGATCCTGGGCCCAGACAACGACCTGGTCAGCCAGATCAATCGCTGCATAGCGTACATTCAATAACTTATAAAACGTGACCGGGTGTCTGTAGAACGTCGCGAGGTTGTCCGAAGTCGAGGCAGCCGTAGAACGTCGAGAGGTTGTTCCGTATTCAAAGCGGCCGTAAAAGGTCACGAGGTTGTTCCGTAGTCGAAGCGGCCGTAAAAGATCACGAGGTTGTTCCGTAGTCGAAGCGGCCGTAGAAGGTCACGAGGTTGTTCCGTAGTCGAGCGGCCGGGTGCCCCATCCATGACACAGTCATGGGTGGGATAGCACAAACCTAAACACGACCAGATGCACAAAGCTTTGAGCACCTGGCAGAACCATGAGTCAGACGCTCCTAAGCTATACAGGAGAATTGAATGGTTGCAGGATCGACTGGGCTTATAAACTCTGAAAAGGAGTGCGTATGATCACGGTAGAGATCTCTAAGCACGTTCGCACCACTGCGATCGCCTCGATTCAACGCTACTTTGAAGAAAACATGTCTGAGCCCATTGGCGATCTACCCGCGGGACTTCTGCTCAACTTCATGGTCGAAGAAATCGGTCCCGTAATTTACAACGCTGCAATCGCAGATGCGCAGACCCGCATGCAGCAACGTGTTTCCGACCTGAATGGCGATCTCTATGCCGACGAATTCCAATATTGGCCCAAGATCGACGCCAAGAGAAAATCCCGCCGCTGAGGGCAGTCAACCCGAGTGCGCCGTTGAAGCCCTCATGCTGGTAAATTTTAAGTAGACTCCGTCAATCTTGATTTGATCATCGTTTTCGCGCGAAGAGATCCTATATCTGGAAAGAGCCATGCTCCAAACCACCGAAGACCTACGCATACAGTGGACGAAGGTCGTCCTTCCTCCGGTGTTCCTTGAGGAAGAACTGCCCATCACGGAAAACGCGGTCGCCACCATCTTCAACGCGCGCCTTGATATTTCGCGCATCCTCGGCCAGCGCGATCCCCGCCTGCTCGTTCTCGTCGGCCCGTGTTCCATTCACGACACTAAGGCCGCACGCGAATACGCAGCCTTGTTGCGGTCGGCGATTGCCGACTTCTCTGCCGATTTGCGCATCGTGATGCGCGTGTATTTCGAAAAGCCGCGCACCACGGTGGGATGGAAGGGCCTGATCAACGATCCGTACCTCGATCAGTCGTACAAAATCAATGACGGGCTGCGTCAAGCTCGCCATCTGCTTTTGGACCTCGCCGAAATGGGCGTTCCGACCGGAACAGAATTCCTCGACATGATTTCGCCGCAGTACATTGCTGGCCTGGTTAGTTGGGGAGCAATCGGCGCCCGCACCACCGAGAGCCAGGTTCATCGTGAACTTGTCTCTGGAGTATCATGCCCCGTGGGATTTAAAAACGCGACCTCCGGAGATGTGCAGATTGCCATCGATGCCGTGCTGTCGGCAGCGAATTCGCACACATTTTTGGGGCACACCAAGTACGGACAATCCGCAATCTTCGTGACCACCGGCAATTCCGATTGCCACATCATCCTGCGCGGCGGCCGCAAGATGGTTAACTACACGGCGGAGAGCGTTGCGAAAACGACAGCAGCCATGCAAAAGGCCGACATCGCGCCGCGCATCATGATTGACTGTAGCCACGCCAACAGCAACAAGGACTACACGCGGCAAGCGCTCGTGTGCCGCGACGTGGCCAAGCAAGTCACCGATGGCAATCGAAATATCATTGGCGTCATGATCGAGAGCAATCTGGTGGCAGGCGCTCAGCGGCTCGTTCCCGGCCAGCCGCTGCTCTACGGACAAAGCATTACCGACGCCTGCATCGACTGGCCTGAAACGCGCGTGCTGCTCGCCGAACTGGCAGCAGCCTCGCGCACCCGGCGCGCTGTCGCCTGATTCAAGCCGAGACTGATGTCCTCACGCGTACCCGACCACGATGGTGTGCGGGCTCATCGGAATGGGACAACCGTTGACGCGATTGAAGCCAGCCTGCGCATACATCTTTTGGAGCTCTTTAAGCGTGTAAGCGTCGCCAGCCGCGGTCGAGGTCAACATGGTCAGGCTGAAGGCTGCGGGCATCGGCGGCGACACTCGATCTTCGTTGGGCACAAATTCGAGCGTGGCTGCCTTGCCGCCGGGCTTCAATGCGCCGTGCACTTTCTCAAGCAATTCAACGCAAGTCGGTACGTCAAAGTGATGCAGAAAATTGGTCAGCAGCACAACATCGTAAGGCCCGCCAAAATCCACATCAAAAGCACTGCCCGGCAGCATGTCGTAGCGGTCGAGCACGCCCGCCTTACGCGCATTTTCAAGCGCCACGCGCAGCACCGGAGCCCAGTCAAGCCCCGTCACACGCGCCTGGGGATTTTGTTTCGCGATCTCGATGCCAAACAAGCCGTGCCCCGCCGCGATATCCAGCACCCGCATCGGGCCTTGGAGACCTTGCAGCACCACGGCACCCAACGGTCCGGCCATTGGCCCCATCATCGGCGCCATCTTCTCGGCGAACTCCACCCAAACCGGATTCTCCGGCTCTACGGTCCCCGCGCCGGGCAGGTTGGTTCGTCCTTTGCGCACGACATCCGCCAAGTTGGCATACGACTCGATCAGCGCGGGATTGCTCATGAAAACCGCGATCGAAGCCATGCAGGCCGGCGAATTCGGATCCAGAAACGCCGCACTCGAAGGCGAATGTTTGTAATGTCCGTCGACTTTTTTGAGAACGCCGTTTATCGTCAGAAAATCACACAATATCCGAATGCCGCGTTCCGACGCCTCGCAGTGGCGCGCGATAGACGCAACATCTCCCGGCCCTTCACCGACGGCCCGGAAAACGTCCAGTTCAATTGCGGCTTTCAATGCCGCGGTGCGCTGGTGCGCTTGCACCATGTCAAACACCAGCCCAGGATTTAACGGAGCTTCCGCTTCGTTTTCAACTTGCATGAATGACCTCCTCTTTCATGTGTGCAGATCTGTGTATTTCGTGGCGGGGAGCCAATGCGAAGTGGGCAAAGTGTACCACTCTCCGTCAAGTACCGGCCCTGAATTTACACGCGCTGTCACAAACAGTTCGATTGTCTCGCTACGCCGGTGCTATGCTGGTGCGCGCAGCGGAGGGAAGCCCATGTCTGAAGCAAATAAATCTGTGGTAAAGCGCTGGTTTGAGGAAGTCTGGAACAAGCAGAACGAAGACGCGATCGATGAGATGTTCGACGCACAAGGCAAGTCCTACGGAATCCCCGAACCTGACTCAGTGCTGGTTGGCCCCGAGGCCTTCAAAGCGCTCCACCGCACCTTCTGCGGCGCTTTCCCCGATATGCACTTTGAACTGCACGATTTGATCGCGGAAGGCGATCGGGTTGCCGTCCGCTGGGTGGTCAACATGACGCATCTCGGCGATCAGTTGGGCTTTGCTCCAACCGTCACCAAGGTGAGCCTTGGCGGTTGCTCGTTCCTGATTGTGAAAGACGGCAAGCTTGTCGACGGCCGGAACTACATGGAGTGGCAAGGCCTCATGCAAAAGCTCAAAGAGAGCGCTGCCTCAGCGGATGCCGCTCCGGGTTCCCGCACTTAATTTGAACCTGAGATTGCCGCCGGCCCACCCACGCTGCGCTGCTCCCACCCTGCTGCGCCCCCCGTTCCAGTGCTGCAGACCCGCTATGATGTTCTTGCGCGTTGGACGAGGCGGCGCAACGTGTCTGAGCCCACTATTTTCATATCGGCAGGCGAGGCCAGTGGCGAACACTACGGCGCTCTTCTGGTCGAGGCGCTCAAACAGCAACTCGGGGCGATCGGCCAGACCGCAACCTTCTTTGGCATGGGCGGCATGCGCATGCGGCAGGCCGGCCTCGAGCGCATCGTGCGCTCCGAAGACATGTCGGTCATGGGAATCACCGAGGTCGTTCGCCACTTACCCCGCATCTATCGCGAATTTCGCCGTCTCAAGGCAGCCATTCGCGCGCGCCGCCCCAGCGTGGCCGTCCTCATTGACTTCCCCGACATCCATTTCCGGCTTGCCAGGCAACTCCATCAACTCGGCGTGCCGGTCATCTTTTTCGTAAGCCCCCAACTCTGGGCGTGGAAGAAACAGCGCATCAAGCTGGTGCAGAAATACGTCGACAAGATGCTGGTCATCTTCCCCTTCGAAGAGTCGTTTTATCGCGAACGCGGCGTCGAAGCTGAATTCGTCGGCCATCCGCTGGCAGATCTGCCCCAGCCCAGCATCAGCCGCGAACAGTTTGCCCGCGACAACCATCTCGATGCCTCCAAGTGCTGGATTGGCCTGCTGCCCGGCAGTCGCGCCAAGGAGATTCGCGATAACCTGCCCGAGATGCTGGCTGCCGCGCGCATGTTGACCCTGCGCGATTTAAGAGTCCTAGGCCCGCAGCTTGAATTCGTCCTGCCCCTCGCGCCTACGCTCCGCGCGTCGCACCGGCAGATGGTGTTGGGCATGGTTCGAATGCATGGCGAGGGCCTGGCCGTGAGCCTGGTTGAAGACGCCCGTGCCGCACTCCTGCACGCCCGCGCCTCAATCGTCGCCAGCGGCACCGCTACCGTCGAGGCAGCCCTCATAGGAAACCCCTTTGTCGTGGTTTACCGCGTCTCGCCGATCACCTACGCCATCGCCAAACAGGTGGTAAAGGTGCCCTTCGTTGCCATGGCTAACCTTATTGCAGGGAAGCTTGTCGTCCCAGAGCTGATTCAAGACACCTTCACTGCGCCAAATATCGTCCGCGAGATTGAACCTCTGCTACCCGACGGGTCTGCTCGCGAGTCCATGATGAAGGAGTTGGCTCGGATTCGCGCTCTGCTTCTTCCCCGCCGAGAGCAAAATGGGAAAGATCAAGCCAGCGCCATCAGCCGGGTAGCGACCGTCACTTTGGCTCAGGTTGGTGCCCGTTTGCCGGTCGCTGAGCCAGTGAAGTCATGAATATAACTTGTCCAGATGGGAAAGAAGATCGATGCCTGCAATATTGACGATGACGCATCTAAGACAGCAAATGATGAATCATAAATTCTCAAAGCGTACGTTTCACGTCGCCCTTGGCCTACTGGCGGCGGGATTGGTGCTCGCGTCTGCGAGCGGGCGTTTGTTTGCCCAGCGCCCCGAGCGCCCAGCTTTGGACATCTCCGCCTATGTGATCAACGCAGAGCTTGACCCGGCAGCCCATCACGTGTCCGCCAAGGCCGTAGTGACCTTCACCGCGCCTGAGAATTCTGAAATGGTGAGCTTCGGCTTCCACCCTGCCCTCAAGGTTTCTAAGATCACCGACGAAGGCGGCAAGGTTCTCACCGGCGAGCGCTCGGCAGACGGCACGATTCGCGTCACCCCGGCCGCTCCTCTTGCGGCAGGCAAGGCCGCCAGTTGGACATTTGAGTATGAAGGGGTGATTACCGGCAGCGAAGACGGCCCCGTCGAGGGCCTCAAGCTGGCCGCTATTCAAGAACCCATCACCTATCTCCTCTACCCTGCGCGCTGGTTCCCCATGACGGGCTACCAGACCGACCGTTTCACCGCTGAAATGCACATCCGCGTGCCTCAGGGCATGAAAGTCTTTGCCAGCGGCGCACAGGGTGGAGCCCACTCCGTGTCGCTAGCCAATGGCAAGCCGGGCGACCAATTCGACTTCAACTGGAACAAGCCCGGATTTCCCGGAACCGTGATCGCAGGCCGCTATATCAGCCCCGCAACCGCGGGCCCCGGCAACATCAAGGTCTACCTCACCGTCGCCCACCAAAGCTCGGGCAATGAACTGGCGCAGACTGCCGCCAAGCAATTCGAATTTTTCACCGACAGCTTCGGAGCCCCTGAAAGTAGCCACCTCAACGTTGTTGAACTGCCCGACGACTCGCTGCCTGCGGTCTGGGCTCCCGAGTTGGCCGCCATCGTCGGCAATCGCGTGGGAGACAAATCGGGCGTGCGCTTGCTCGCCAATACCATCGCCCACCAGTGGTGGGGCTCTGAAGTGAGCCCCAAAACCCTCAACGATGCGTGGATCACCAACGGGATGGCCCGTTATGGCGAACTGATGTACGTCGAGGATCAAACCGGCAAGATCGCCCTGCGCAACGCCCTCCAGGACGTCTCCGCCGGAGCGCTCGCGTACGACACCATCCCGCTCTCGAGCGCCAGCCGTATGAGCCCCTTTTCTCCTGAATTTCAGTCAATGACTCTCGAAAAGGGCGCCATGATCTTTCACATGCTGCGCTGGGAGATTGGCGATAAGGCTTTCTTAGCCACACTCAAAGGCGCTTTGAGCCAATACACCGACAAGCCGATGCGCGCCAGCGACTTTGAAAAAGTGGCTGAAGCCCAAAGCCAGCAGCAGTTGACCCCGTTCTTTGCTCAGTGGGTCGACGGTACCGGCGCACCCCAATTCGTGAACAAATACGCTGTCTATAGGCTTGGCAACAACAAGGGATTTCGCACCATCGGCGAAATTAATCAAGACCTCGATCTATTCCGCATGCCGGTTGAGCTGCGCGTCGAGACCGACGGCAAAACTGAAAATCAGAAAGTCGACGTCGTAGGTACCAACTCGCAGTACGTGGTCGACACGTTTGGACGTCCCCGCCGCATCGCGATCGATCCCGGCGACTGGGTTCTCAAGTCGTCACCTGACCTGCAGGTGCGCATAGCCATTCTCAAAGGCCAGCAGTTGGTCGCGCAGGGCGATTTGGTCGCCGCGCTTGCTGAATATCAGAAGGCTCTGGAAGCCAATTCACAAAGCTCGCTCGCCAGCTATCGCATTGGCGAGGTGTTGTTTTCGCAGCGCAACTACCAGGCTAGCGTCAACTCATACCGTGACGCCCTGCGCGGCGACGATGAGCCTCGCTGGACCGAGGTCTGGAGCCACATCGCCCTCGGCAAAATATTCGATCTCACCGGTCAGCGCGACCGTGCCGTCAATGAATACCGCCTCGCCGTCCAGACCAACGACAACACGCAGGGCGCGGTGAACGAAGCACGTCTCTACCTGCAAAAGCCGTACAAACTCCCCGAGTCGCAGTAGACCATCGCTCTCAATGCACGCAAGAAGGCCAGCCTCGCGGGGCTGGCCTTCTTGCGTAATCCACTTCGAGCCTACCGGGTCAGTCCAGGATTGCCAAGCGAAAGCACTTCGAGCGAAACCTTCGCCAATCCTGCTTCCGTCATGTGCAGCTTTGCGGCTGCACCGTACGAGAGATCGATCATCCGCCCGTGTAACAGGTCGTTGCGATCGGTGATCCTCACCACCACCGCCTGCCTGTTGGAAAGATTGACCACGCGAACCAACGTCCCAAAAGGAAGGCTGGGATGGCACGCGGTCATCGCATACATATCGAATCTCTCTCCGCTCGCGGTGTGCCGGCCATTGAATACGGAACCGTACCAGGAGGCAAGGCCGCGCAGGATCTTGCCGCGGCGTTTGACGCTTGCCGGAGCCGGAGAAGTCAGGCTCGGCGTGGGGCTCTGCACCACATTGCCGCTCGTTGCCGGTCGGGGCAGCTGTGCATCCGCCTGCACTGTGCGTGTCGAGAGCGTACTCAACACCATAAACAGTGCGACGCAGGAAGTGCCCACAAGCAGCCAGAACTGCACCGGCGCATGAGGGTTCACGTTGCTCGCTTTCGGTCGTATAAGCATCTGGCTATTCTACTAGCTAACGCTAGTATCTCCAACGATTTAAATGAGATGCGGTTTAAAGCTGCACCAGATTCGAGGCAATTATCTACGGCCAGCGGTAAGTCCTTAAGGCCCTATCATTTATGAGTGCATCAAAAGGAGTGCAAAATGGACAAAAACTTCTCGATCAAGCTAATTTCCCTCGCTACAAAACCGGAAGTGGCTAGGATCTACGGGGAATCACTTCACCCCTTGGCGGCAAAGCTACCACACCGACTACTCCCCGCGACAGGGATATCTGCTCTTTTAACTTCCGATTGTAAGGACAGCAATCACCTGATCACGCCAGTGCAGGTCCGCCCGCAAATCCGATGGCCAGCCAGCCGGCATTTGCATATGATTCCCGGCCTTCTTGCTAGTGTCGAGATGAGGCTGCTTTTAGCAGCAAGGGAGAATGCAATGCATTTGAGTGGACCAGGGCGTGAGTTGATTAGGCGGGTCGAAGGATTTCGTAGTCGCACCTACACCGATCTGGCCGGGCGCGAGACCATCGGGTTTGGTCACATGCTCTTGCCCGCCGAATCCTATGTAGAGGGAGTCAATGTCGCGCAAGCCGAAGCGATCCTCGCAGCCGACGTCGGTGAAGCTGAGAAAGCCGTCTCCCGCTTGGTCAAAGTTCCTCTTGCCCAGGGCCAATTTGATGCTTTGGTCGATTTTGTTTTCAATCTCGGCAGCGGACGGCTTGCCACTTCAACCCTGCTCAAAGATCTGAACGCCGGCAAATACGACTCCGCAGCCTGGCAATTGCTGGTATGGGATCACGTCGGCACACAGGAAGTCGCCGGCCTCAAAGCGCGCCGCGAGGCAGAATTCCATCTGTGGAGTGATGCAGTGCTGCAGCATGCTTCAGCCGCCTGATGGGCCGCAATCTGCGTTCTAGCAGGTTTCTCGTCCAGGTTTAGTCAGCTCAGAGCCACCGGGCAGGAAGGCGTTTAGCACTCTGGCCGCTAAAATGGGCTGCTAACCTCCTTATTTAGAGGACTCTGCGGACAACTCCCTTTATCAGAAGACTTTGCAGCTTGGGTCCACACGCAATGCGCTCAAAACAAATCACTTCCATCCAGAGTACGGGTGGGGGTGGGGTAATATTTCCTCTGACAAGCAGCAGCTCGCACCCTCCCAGGCCCAACGTCCTGCGGTGCGACCAATCACTGTCCGGCGAACTACGGTTTCGCGATCTCGGCAATCTCCAGCCGTTCTTCCGCCTTGAGATAGCCCTTGCGGCGAAACCAATCTTCCATGGCCGGCCTTAAGCGGTCTAGTGGAACGCGCAGCCCTGCCTCAAGCACCCCATCGGCTAACGGCAACGTGTCGTCGAAGACCGCATCGTTGGTGAAGTTCCGCATAGCAAAGTTGTCGATCCAGCGCAGCGGACAGGCATGGCGCTCACCCGATACATCGACTCGCTCGACCGACAGCTTGCGCGCAAACATGCTTCCCCTTCGCCCTGGCCCACCCGATTCCTGCTATTTTGAACGCAGAATCTGGGCGTCCTTTGGCTGCTGTGTCTCAACCTTGAATCGCTTGTAGTCGTAGTCCCGCTCGGAAAAATGCTGGCGCAGATTCTTCACCAGCAGCATTCGCACCTGGATCGTACCCTCCCCGCCTGTAGGCAGCCATATCTCGCCATTCACCGGAGCCTGGTTGAAGCGAAAGCTCGATCCCTTTTGCACCGTTGCGATCAGGCCGCCAACCACACGAAAGTTGTCGTTGAAGCTCACTTCAAGATGCGCAACCTGGCGGTCGGTTTCATCGATCCAGATAGTGCCCTGCAGTTTTTTTGAGGCGTCTTCGGCAAGGCCGTGTGTCTTGGCATCTTTGCGGCCGACAAAATCGAACACGATAGCCGGAACACCGCGATAGTCTTCGCGACGGGGATTGCGCACGTCCATAATTTCAAGCACGCGGCTGATGCTGATGCTTGGCCCTTCCAGAGGCTGATCGCGCGGCGTCTTTTGCGCCTTCTCCACTAGTTTCGTTACCCGCCCGGTTTCCTTTTGCTGATCCTGCTCATTGAGCAGTTGACCGTTCTTTTTCACCTCGTGCTCGACTACGTGGCCGTTGACAAAAAAGTCTTCAAACTCCGATGTTTCGGTCTTTTTCACGTGCCCGTTGCCGTCCATCTCCTGAATCGTTCGAAGCGAACTGTACGTATAATTTTCGCGAATATGATCTAGTTGCTTCTGGTGTTCCTGCACCTCGCGCATCAACTGGCGGATGTCAGGCAAAAGCGGCTTCGCCGCCTGCAGCGCCAACAAGCACGAGGGCGACAGCGCGCCGAGCAGAATTATTAAGCAAACGGTGATTCGCCTGGGCATCCACAACCTCAAAAACTAGTGCTAATGCTCGAATCCATTCTAGCTGTCGGTGTCGAGCCCTTAGAGACCGCAATCATTCGTAAATAAACGTTGGGCACCTGCGTCACGCGGTATCATCGCTACCAACACTGCGATACAGTTTCAGCAAGGCGTTGCAACCCGTCATCAGGAGGAGAAACGCACCATGTTCCGACTACTGATTCATTGGCTTTTAAGTGCGATTGCGCTAATGATCGCATCTGCGGTCGTCCCAGGTTTTGACGTGAATGGCCTGGTTACCGCCATGGGCGCAGCGGTGGTAATCGGCTTCTTGAATGCGACTCTCGGAGTAATGCTCAAAGTCATCACCTTTCCGTTCGCCATTCTCACGTTTGGCATCTTCTTGCTGGTCGTCAACGCCGCCATGATTCGCCTGGCATCGCATATCGTGAGCGGCTTTAATGTGTATGGATGGGAACCGGCACTCTGGGGCGCCCTGATCCTGGCTCTGCTTGGAATGGCGATCCGCTCCATCATGAAGGACGAATAGCAGCATGAAGGCGCGCCGTTTGAGAACAAGAAAAGAGGGTGTCTAACCCAAGGTCGGGGTATTCTCGAAGCGGTCCGACTAGACAACTACTTTGTGACGACCAGTGATGGGCCGGACGGTTTAACCGGCTTTTTTCGCTTCCGTTTTGAGGCCGGTATCACGCTACTTGCAGCCTTCTCATCCTCATTTTGCTTGACCACGGAATGCGTCAGGATAGGGCCATTCAATGTTTGCGGCGTACGCATCGCCCCGGCCGAGGAAAACCCACGCGTTATAGTGACACTTTGAGGTATGACGAGCACCCTGGGCACCGCTGCAGGCTGCACCCGCGAATACACGCCCCAACCGCCTCCTGCGACAACAAAAACAATCGCCGCCGCCGCCGCTGCGCGCATCGCTCCGCCGTGCAACCATCCTGTCAGACTGCCGGAGTTGATTGTCGGCCACTGCAGCACTTTGCCATTCCGTGCAGCCGACTGCAAACCAACCTTCATGCGCTCTTCAAGCCCCGCCGGAGCCGGCAAGCTGGCAACCAGCCGCAACGTATTCTCGGCCATGCTGACGTCGTAAGCCTGGTTACGTGCCAACTTGCGCGCAGAAGTGCGCGCGGATTCGTTTTCGTTCTCGGTTTGAAATTTCATTTGCTACTCCTCGCGTGCTGCAAGAGCCCGGCCATCAGGTTGCGCGCCCTAAACAGCCGCGATCGCACGCTCGACTCAGTCACGCCCAGCACCGACGCAATCTCGACGCTCGACAGTTCTTCAAACGCCGACAACATCATGACTTCGCGTTCGCGTGCCGGCAGGCGGTCAACGCACGACAACACATGCGCGTGATGCTGCGCAGCGGAGGCCACTTCTTCCGCACTCATTTCATTGGTGGGCAGAATGCGCGCCAGTTCCGACACGTCGTCGGTCTCGGGTCGCGTCTTTGCGCGGCGCTTGCGATCCAGCACGATGTTCCAAACGATACGGATAAGCCAGACGCGATGGTCGCGAATGTCGCCCAGCGTCTCGCGATGCCGCAGAACACGCAGAAATGCTTCCTGCACAGCATCTTCAGCATCGGACGCATTGCGCATGACAGAGAACGCTACGCGATAGAGCGTACTCGCGTACTGGTCAACCAGGGCCGCGAGGGCCGCGTCTTTCGCGTGCTGGCGAGTTTCGTCATGCACGGCGCTGTTGACGGTCTCCGTCCAACCTATAGATAGTGTCTGGCTGGCACTCATACATACACCCGACGCAATCGGTCAGGAAAATGCTCAGCCGTCGAGGGTGACGGCCTGATTGCGCAGAGTGAATGATTGCCTTACTGGGGCCCAGCAAGCTTTTGCGCGGCAATCGAACCAGCAGCGCCTTCCTTGTCGGAATCCTTGAGCTTGGCCCAGAGCGCCCGTGCCTGGTCATGCTTGCCGGTCGCGGAATAGAGGTCCGCCAGGTCGAGCTGTGCCACGTTGGCTGAAACTGTATCGGACGGCTTGGCGATGATGGCGTTGTACATGTCCACGGCCTGCGCGTCGCGGTTGGTCTGATGATAGAGCGATGCAAGCGCCAGCTTTGCCAGGTTAGAAATGTTGCCATCCCACGCGTCGGCGGCCTTCTTCAACTCATTCTCAGCCGCAGCGGTCTGACCCGTTTCCTGGTCAGTGACGCCTGCGAAGTAGCGCGCCTTCGCGCCCTCTGGCAGCCAGCCGTACTGCCCCGCAACCGCGGTGAACTGCTGATTCGCAGCTTTGGCGCGCGCAAGGGATGTAGCATAGGTGCCCTTTTGTGCGGGTGCTCCCGGCTCGGCCAGCGGAGACGTATAAGTGTCGAGGGCCGCCCCCAGGGCAGTCGCGGCAGATGCGCTACGCACGTTCCAAAAAATGATCAGGCCCACGCCCAAAATAACAACCACTGCAGCAGCAACAGCATAGCGCAGCACGCCAGAACGGTGACCGCTGACCCAGGTCATGCTGGTCTTGGTGGCTTGGGCAAATTTATCGCCCTTAAGGGCGTGACGGGTTTGTGTATCCACGGGTTTTATTGTCCTTCGCTTCGATCGACTTGCAGGCGGGTCCATACAGGAGTGTGCGCAGCCACTGCAACCTTACCAGTCTAACAGCGCGCCAAGAGCGGAGTCTATCTGCAAGCGCGGCATCTGCTTGCCGTAGCCGACTCGGAACGATAGGCTAATTGCATGTACGAAGATTTTCACGTGACCGACCGGTGGACCGGCGAAGACCTGCACTGTTCCTGGAAAGGGACTCTGGTCGCCATCGCCACGCGCCACGCCGACGCCGTCGATGTGCGATTCAACGTGAACAACCGGCCCATGTGGATCGCGCTGCCCCTCACCGCATGGCTCGAGCAGAAAAAGCGTTCCGGCAAAGTTATCACCGACCAGTTGGCGGCGCAAATCGCCGGCCGCTATTTGAAGCAGTTGATTGAAGAAGGCTACGACGCCGGCCGCGAGGTCTACACCATGACCGTCTCGGAAGTTTTAGATCACCTTGATGCCGTCGTTGCCGCAGCCAAGTCAGAAGGCGGAATGCCTCTTCTTCCCGTCGGCGTATAACTAGCGATCAATGGCTGCGTGGTTGCTCCGCCATTGTTTCCCACTTCGAT
>JANXYB010000003.1 GCA_025350325.1 Acidobacteriaceae bacterium | reverse complement strand
TCCGTAAATTCCCTAACTTGTCGTGAAACTGCGCTCTGCTGTTGCCTTGCGCCTCACCCTGCAAACCTGCATCGGGGAATGGCCGCCGCGGCTGCGCGTCTCGTAAATCGTCTGTGACGAGTAGCACAGGCAACTGTATACTTGCGGCGCTATTTGTACTTGCGATTAATGAATGCCGTAAGGCGCCGTTCCCTGTCTGAATGACTGCCCGCACTTGGTGTTTGCATTGTTCTTCCCGTCGTTGGGCCAAGCCTGCGTTCCGCCACTCTTGCATTCTGAACAGTCCTCGCGGTATCCCGCAACTCCATCGACAAGTTTGCGCCGTCGGAGTGGGAATCTTACATATGGAGGCTTCATTCCATGACGCAGGGCGTAGTGGATCAGCAGCTCGCCGACACAGCGAGCTCAACTTCAACTCCAACCAAGTATGTGTATTTCTTTGGTGCCGGCAAGTCAGATGGCAACGGCCGCATGAAAGATGTTTTGGGCGGCAAGGGCGCAGGCCTGGCCGAAATGACCAACGCCGGATTGCCTGTACCTCCGGGATTCACCATTCAAACTGAAGCTTGCCGCGAATTCATGCGTGGCGCCGTCAGTCCCGCGATTGACGTTGAAATACACGCAGCTCTCGACCGGCTCGAAAAACTTCAAGGCCAGAAGCTCGGTACTGGCGAAAATCCGCTCCTGGTTTCGGTCCGCTCCGGCGCAAAGTTTTCAATGCCTGGCATGATGGACACGATTCTCAACCTCGGCCTCAACGACAAGGCCGTTGAAGCGCTCGCCAAACTCAGCAGCAACCCGCGCTTTGCGTATGACTCGTATCGCCGCCTGATTCAGATGTTCGGCGACGTTGTACTTGATGTGCCCAAGAAGAAGTTTGAACACATCTTCGACGGCATCAAGGAGCGCGAAGGCGTCAAGTTCGATTACGAACTGAAAGCCGAAGCTCTTAAAGAGATCATCGCCGAATATAAGAAGCTGGTTCGCAAAGAGACCGGCAAAGACTTTCCGCAGGGCCCGCTCGATCAACTTGTCCAGGCTCGCGATGCCGTGTTTCGCAGTTGGCAAAATGACCGCGCCAAGACCTATCGCCGCATCAACCACATCGACGACTGGCTGGGTACAGCGGTCAACGTGCAGGCCATGGTGTTCGGCAATCTAGGCGAGAACTCGGGCACGGGCGTAGGCTTTACCCGCAATCCTGCTACTGGCGAGCATATTTTCTTCGGTGAATACCTCATGAACGCGCAAGGCGAAGATGTGGTTTCCGGAGTTCGGACGCCACTCTCGATCAGCGAACTTGAGCGCGCGATGCCCAAGGTGTACGACCATCTCCGCACTATTACCTGGAAGATGGAGAAGCACTATCGCGATATGCAGGATTTCGAGTTCACCATCCAGGATGGCAAACTCTATATGCTGCAGACACGCAATGGCAAGCGGACCGGCCTCGCGGCCGTTCGCATCGCCATTGACATGGTTCGCGAGGGACTCATTACGCAGGAAGAAGCAATCTTCCGTGTCGAGCCCAACCAACTGTATGACTTCCTCGTTCCCCGCCTGATTGAAAAAGGCGAGAAGATTGAAGTCCTGGCCACGGGCCTGCCGGCATCGCCCGGCGCGGCTGTAGGTCAGATCGTCTTCACTGCCGAAGATGCAGTTAAGTACCACACCAACGGCGCTTACCAGGTAATCATTCTTGTTCGCGGCGAAACCACACCTGAAGACATTGCAGGCATGGAAGTCGCAGCGGGCATTCTTACCTCGCGCGGCGGCATGACTTCGCACGCAGCAGTTGTGACGCGCGGCATGGGCAAGTGCTGCGTTGCCGGCGCAGGCGATTGCGTAGTGGACGAGAACGCCAAGGAACTCCGCGTGAAGGGTCACACTTTCAAGCAGGGCGATTGGCTTTCACTCGACGGCACCACCGGCCGCGTGATTGCGGGCAAGCTCAAGACAATCGACGCCCAGCCCGACGATCCCGATCTGGTTAAGTTCATGAGCTGGGTTGACCCGGTCCGCAAACTGCGGATTCGAGCCAATGCCGATATCCCTCGTGACGCCAAAAAAGCTCGCCAGTTCGGCGCTGAAGGCATCGGCCTTTGCCGCACAGAGCACATGTTCTTTGCTGAGGATCGCATTGGACACATGCGCACCATGATTCTGGCGACGACCGAGAAAGAGCGCCGCGAGGCCCTCAAGAAACTCCTGCCTATGCAGCGCGCCGACTTTGTCGGGTTGTTCAAGACAATGGAGTCGCTCCCGGTCACCATCCGCCTGCTCGATCCTCCGCTGCACGAGTTTCTGCCGCAGCGCGAAGAACTGCTGGTCGAAATTTCGCATCTTGAAGACACCAAGCCCCGTTCACCCAGGCTCAAGGAACTGCGTCCGCTGTTGGCGCGGGTTCAGGAGCTCCACGAGGCCAACCCCATGCTCGGTCTGCGCGGCTGCCGCCTCGGCATCGCGTTCCCCGAGATCACTGAAATGCAATCACGTGCCATCTTCGAGGCTGCCGTTTCCGTCAAAAGCAAGGGCGGCGATCCGCATCTCGAAATCATGGTCCCGCTGATCGGCTCGATTGAAGAAATGCGTAACCAGGCGACAATCGTTCGTCGCGTGGCCGCCGACGTCTTCAAAGAGAAGGGTGAAACCGTCGACTACATGGTGGGGACCATGATCGAGTTGCCGCGCGCCGCCCTCACTGCCGACCAGATTGCCGAGGAAGCCGAGTTCTTCAGTTTCGGAACCAACGACCTCACGCAAACCACGTTTGGCATTTCACGCGACGACATCAACAACTTCCTGCCGGCCTACATGAAGCACGGAATCTTTAAACAGGATCCCTTCGCCACGCTTGATCAGGCGGGAGTAGGTTTACTGGTGAAGATGGCCACAGCCAAGGGACGTAACACCCGCCCCACCTTGAAGGTGGGCATCTGCGGCGAACATGGCGGCGATCCAGAATCCGTCAAGTTCTGTCACAAGATCGGCCTCAATTACGTATCCTGCTCGCCCTTCCGGTTGTTGACGGCAAGGCTGGCAGCTGCGCAGGCGGCTCTCGAGGAATCGCAGAACGGCAACATCGGCACGGGCAACAAGTAATCGCAACCAGAATCAAACAGCAAGGGCGTGGCCAACAGCCGCGCCCTTGCTGTTTGCGTCAGGATCAGACAGAATTCCACAAGTGAGCACCACGTGCAGGTTTTGCTGTGGACCCTTACAAAAGACCGAAACTCGTTTCAGTGCATCAAATTTAATAACGGCATAAAAGTTTCCGTCGGTCGATCCAGCCGCACACTTTCAAAACATTTTCTGCACCCTTCAATCATTCTAAAAAGCAGAGGTTCTCAGCTATCATGTTGATCCGACTAGGGTATGACATACAATTTAACGTTCGAGCGTCAGTCCCAATAGTCGCCCTGCTCAACGTCCATCCCTCGCGTGAACGGGATTTGCTCGAGCCCGACGTGCTAAAAGTCGATCCCAACATTGAGGTAACCAACTACATCGACTTTTATGGAAATCGTTGTGCTCGCTTCGTTGCCCCGCCGGGACTGCTAAAGCTAAGCAACTCCACTTTAATTCGCGATTCAGGTGAGCCCGACCCCATCTCTGAGAACGCGCGCGAGGTTCCAGTCGCTGAATTGCCCAACGAACTGCTCACCTTTTTGCTCAACAGCCGCTACTGCGAGGTTGATCGCTTTTCTAACATCGCTTACGAACTCTTCGGCCACCTCCCGCCCGGTTGGAGCCGTGTGAAAGCAATCTGCACCTGGGTGCACAACAAAGTCGATTTCAACTACCAGCACGCCCGGCCCACAAAGACTGCGCTCGATGTTTACACCGAACGGGTCGGCGTTTGCCGCGACTTCCAGCATCTGGCGATCACATTTTGCCGCGCTCTCAATATCCCCGCGCGCTACGCGACAGGCTACCTCGGAGATATCGGAGTGCCCGTCAATGGGGCGATGGACTTCAGCGCGTGGTTTGAGGTTTATCTTGAAGACCGCTGGTGGACGTTCGATGCGCGCCACAACTTTCCCCGTATCGGCCGCGTCCTGATGGCCACCGGTCGCGATGCCTCAGATGTGGCGATCACCACTTCATTTGGATCGGCGAGCCTATGCCACTTCTTCGTCGTATCCGATGAAGTGAAAGAGGAACAGCCTCAAGCTCTTGACGAGCACGCCTTGCAGCCGGCAACCTTGGAGTCGGAACCCGGCTCCTACTTCGAAGCCTCGCCCCCGGGAGCGTAATAGCCCTCTCGCGTTGCAACCGTCAGATCGCCCTTGTTCGCTTTGAGAGCGATCTTGTGAAAGCCGCCGTCGCTGTCAACAACGTCGGGCGTGTAAGTCAATAGGTATTGGCCGCGCAGTTCTGCTGCAATGAGACCGTAGATTTCGTCGAGGTTGTCTTTCTTCTTGGCCTCGAAAAATCTGCCTCCCGTGCGACCGGCGATCTGTTCCATGATCTTCTTGCCGTCGACCCCCGTCTCGCGCTTGCTGTCACCGCCACGACCGCCGCCACCTCCGGGGTAGCCGCCACCGCCGCCGGGGTATCCACCGCCCCCTCCGGGATAACCACCACCGCCTCGGCGTCCTCCGGGAAACCCCGAGCTATCGCCGCGCTCTTGCTCCCCTTTGAAATACACCGTGTAGATTGCAAGATTCGCTCGATCGGCAGCATCCACTGCGTCGTTCAATGTGTCTTTGCTGCCGCGGTCAACGCCGTCAGAAAACACCACCAATGCCTTCCGCCCATCCTTCGCCTTCATCAGCTCATCTGAAGCGAGAAAGATTGCGTCGTAAAGCTGGGTGCCTCCGCGGCCATGCGTATGGTCACGCTGATCGCCGGTCGTCTCGGGCCCTTGCGAGTCATCCTGAGCCTTGCGGGATGCGCCCATTCCGTCTAGCTCCTGGTGCAGTTTCTCGCGAGACGAGGTGAAATCCTGTAGCAGTTCAACCTCTTGATCAAAGTGCATCAAGAAGGCTTGGTCAGTAGCCGTGGCCGGTCCGGCTTTGGGCTCGGCAGGCAGCATCGAGTCAACAAATTTGGTGCCTGCCTTGCGCTCACTCTCAAGCGCGCCAGAAACGCTGCGGCTGGTATCGACAAGCAAACCAAGCCGAAACGGCAAATTGGTTTCGTGCGAAAAGCTTTTGATGGTTTGCGGACGATTATCTTGGGTTAGCGTGAAGTCGCCTTTTTGCAAGCTGGTCACAAGGGCACCATGCTTGTCGCGCACCGTCACCGGCAACAAAACTTCGCGCGCTTGCACATGCAAAGTTGTCACCGATTTCTGGTCGGCGGCGGGCTGCTGCGCGGCAATTAACATTGGCAGAGCCGCTAACCCGAAAATTGACGCGGCAGGGAAGCTATTTATACGGAATCGCATCATCAGGCCTGTTAGCACACTTTCAATTCGTTAGACGGGTTGGATAGCAAACCGTTGACTGCACAGGGAAAGTGGACGCATGACTCAGGGCGAGCACGAACCAAGTGCCGACCATCCTCCTCCCCATTCATCCCAAATTTCGCGTACATCAGAAGCGGAAAAGTGGTGTAAGAAGCGGCAAATTGCGGGAGCACTAAGAATAAGCGCATCCGCGCCAAGCCGAAATCTTTCACGTTACCGGCAGGATCGAACGTGTGCTTTCACACGATCTAAACCGTGAGATGCATGTAGAATCACAAACAAATCGTTGTGAAGATCGGATACCGGCCGTGTCGAAACTCAGTCTGATCGACCTTCAAAAATACCTGCCTGCCCGCGTAAAATACACGCTCAAGCCTTTCTATCGAAGGATCTTTCCCAACCGGCTGGTGGCAATCCTAAACCCTACCTGGAGATGTAATTACCGCTGCTCGTATTGCCCTATTGTGACGAACTTTGCTTACACAAGCGTCGTTCCGAAGTCTGACGAGCGTTCCGGTGAAGATTGGATTCAAGCGCTTGAGAATCTTCCTCCCGCCGCAATCTACATCGCGGGAGGAGAACCCTTCGTTTACGCCGACCTTCCATTCCTTATCAACAACCTGCCAGAAAGGCACTCACTGATTGGAATTGTCTCTAATTTTTCGTCGCCAGCGAGCGTCTATCGAAAAATTCATAAACGAATTCACCTGAATGCGAGTTTCCATCGGGAGCATACGAATTCAGATGAATTCTTGGCTAAGATCAAAGAACTGGCGCCTCACTTCCATATACAAGTGAACATTGTTGCTACGCCCGAAAACCTCCCCTTGCTTGGACAGATCTCTGACGAGTTGGCCCGCTCAGAAGTTGCTCTTCACGTCGATCCATACGTTGATGTTCACTTTCAATACAGCACCGACCAGCTGAAAGCGCTCCAGCCCTACCTTGCCCATGATCGTAATCCAGAGACGCAGCTGAACTTTGACGACTTCTCTCAGAAACGTTGTTCTGCTGGCAGAAATTACGTGAGTTTCTCCCCGGATGGATCAGCTTATACGTGCTATGCAGGAATGAATTTTATCCATTCGACGCTCTATTCCGAAATCGCTAAAGGCAAAGATCTGTCTCAATACCGAATGCGCAATATCTTTGATCCCGGTTTCAAAATGAACGCAACGGATAGCGTCTGCTCGATGCCATGTAATCTAGCATGCGACCGCGATTCCGCGATCATCCGACCTGAATCGTTGACGCGAAGATAAGAAGTGTTTCGTGCTAGGATTTCGGAATCGAATTCTTTTGGAGTGACCCATTATCGGCATCCACTGCACTATAAGGCGTGGGCCGCAGCGACGGTGATCCCGAGGCGGATTCAAACTGCAACTACTCGGTTCGAGTGTGCGGAGATTTATCAGACGGTGGCGGTCAGCGAAAAATTCAGCCCAGACATGGCAGGGTCGATGTGTATCCCAGAGGCACCGCCGCCATTATGTAAACCGCATCTAGAAAGCGGCTCCATTTGTTCGATACGTTCGAGGGTTTGCCGCACGCAGAGGCGGAAACGGTGTATGGCTGTGAAGCTTTAAAACTGTCAGCTAACCGTTTTAGTGCTGCCGCTTTCGGTCGCTGCTTTAGTGGTCGTGCGTTCGAAAAATGGCGCGCCGAAACCGTGTGGTGACCCTTTATGCAGCAAAACAAAAAGCCGCTCAGGCATCGCGCCTCGGCGAATCTTATTTGGTAGCGCTACCGGCTCCCGAAGTGCAGTCGTAAGTTATTGAAAATAATCTCAACTTCGTATTTTATTCGCCAATAATTTGCCCCCATTTGCCCCCAAATCATTTGGTCTCACGGGTACAATTCCCAAATGTCGCGCAAAGTTTAGTGCAGTCGAATTTAGGCGCCGTGGGGAGTCAAATCTTTTGTCCGGTACTAATCCGTGTCCGTCGGCGCATTGCCCCTCTCCGTTACCTCCAAGCGTAGTTGCTCAAAACGTCGGCG
>JANXYB010000133.1 GCA_025350325.1 Acidobacteriaceae bacterium | reverse complement strand
GCGGAGTTTGAGAAGCTCGCGACCAGCAATGCCACAAGGACAGAGGAAGGCGATTGTGATCTCATCCTGATGTATGCAGCCAACACTGCTACCGCGCCAATCGCTCTGAGGCTCGCGCAGATTGAGATGGAGACGCGTCATGATGTGTGGACCTTGGACGCCTACGCTTGGGCACTCTATGCGAACGGAAGAGTCCAGGACGCTAACAGTGCGATCCAGAAGGCCATCGCAGTAGGAATTCAAAGCGCCCAGATCTTTGATCATGCAGGCAATATCGCGCGAAAGCTTGGACATACAGCGGATGCAGCATAATATTTTCAGCTATCCCTCCAGTCAAATCCATCGTCCGAATTTGCTTCGGACGCTCGCGCATCGATTGGACTCCTAAACCGCGAAGGAGAACCAGCTCACGCAGTTTTGTCTTCGACGAGTAATACCGAGAAGAATGCGGACAGAAAGACGCCTCCGTCTCTACCCGAAGTAATCTCTATTTCCGCTGAAAGCCTTGATTCGACCCCGCATGCTGCTCCAACATTCTCGGCCGTCCCGGCGAACCTGCTCACACCAGCGCCTACACAGACCGAGCGGCAGATCAAGAGTGCTCAGGCAAAAATCACCCGCAACCCGAATGACGCCCGAGGCTACGCTGCGCTTGGCGCAGCTCATTATCAGCGCGCAAGGGAGACCGGCGATGTTAGCGACTTCGAACTGGCAGAGCAGGCGCTCAACAAGTCTCTGGAACTGGTATCCGGCGATTTCTCCGCAGATGAGGCGTTGGGAACAATGGCAGAAGTCTGCATGGGAGAACATCGATTTGCCGACGCTCTCACCTATTCGCAGAAGGCCTTGTCGCTCGGTTCCGGCGATGTCTCCCCCTTCGGCATTGTGGGGGACGCTTATGCCGATATGGGAGAGTACGAGAAAGCTGCCGGTGCCTATGAACGCTTGACTCCCCGTGACATGGTGCTCTCGCCCCACGCTACCTACGCCCGGGACAGCCGCATCGCTTATCTCAAATTCATTACCGGCGACACTCCGCAGGCGATTCGCATGATGAAGCTTGCGGTGGCTGAAGGTATCGAGTCTCGGCTTCCGAGCGAAAATCTGGCATGGCTGTATTTTGAGCTTGGCGAGTTTTATTCGCAGGATGGGAACGTGGCGGCGGCCGACGCAGCCTACCTAGCAGCTCTTACGACACATCCCGGGGATTACAGGGCTTTGGCTGCGCTGGGCAAGCTCCGGGGAAACCAGGGCCGATATTCTGAGGCAATTTCACTTTATGAGAAGGCCATCGCAATCGTGCCGATGCCAGTTTTTGTCGCGGAGCTTGGCGACCTCTACGCCAAGTCTGGAAATCAATCCGAAGCGGACAAGCAGTACAAGCTCGTCGAATACATCGGATTGTTGGGACACATCAACCAGGTGCTCCACAATCGCGACCTCGCCCTTTTCTATGCGGACCACAACATCAAGCTGGCGGAAGCTCTCGAACTCGCGCAGAAGGAATTTGAAGTTCGGCATGACATTTACACCTGGGATGCGCTGGGGTGGGCTCTCTACAAAAACGGCAGGTATGTTGACGCTGCAAAGGCGATTGACAAGGCGCTCCAATTTGAAACACGAGACTCTTTGTTGCTCTATCATGCCGGAGTAATCGCCCAAAGTACCGGTAACACAGAGCGGGCCCGAACTTCGCTGAAGGCTGCGCTCCAGATCAATCCCCATTTTCATCTTCTCTTTGCGGAATTAGCCAGACAGAAGCTCGATCTCATTGATGCGCAAGCGAGTTCGAATCCGGAGGTGGATAGCCATGCCCACTAAGCGCCTGGCGGTTTTTCTATCGCTTCTGCCGTTGCTGATCGCGCCTCGAATGGTTTCGGCTCACCCGATGGGCAACTTCAGCGTGAATCACCTCTCCAGAATCGAACTGGGGAAGGAACGCATATCTATTCAATACTTCATCGATCTGGCAGAGATTTCGACGTTTCAGGAATTGCAACAAGGAAACATTCAGGCGCATACCGACGACCCTGCTGTACCAAGCTTTATCGCTGCCAAGGGCAACGAACTAGGAGGAGGCCTAAGTCTGGTCGTTGACGGAAAAGTTCTTAGCCTGAAATTGAAGTCCAGCAATGTCATTTTTTCTCCAGGAGCAGGCGGACTTCCAACGATGAAGATGGGGTTTGTTTTCGAGGCCGATTATCCTCCGGGATTGGACCGCCTTCATGTCACCCTTCGGTTCGCAGATCATAACTACCCAGGGCACTCTGGGTGGAAGGAAATTATTGCTCAGTCGTCACTTGGGAAATTGCTCGATAGCTCCGTTCCAAAGACCGATCGCAGCTCCGGGTTGACCAACTATCCAACCGATCTGTTGAGCACCCCTCCACAGGATCTTGAGGCATCCCTGGTCGCTGCGCTACCTTCCTTAGCCCCGCCTACTGCGCCAGTGCAAACCCGCCTCTCGGTGAATTCCGCGCCGGCGAAGTCGGGCGGCGCTTCAGCTGCTACGAAAACGAGGCCCATTCGTTTCACACCTGCTCCTGCGGCTCAGTCCATCTCTCCGCAGCAGGATTCACCCGCCGCCTTACCTGCACTGGCTCTCAAGGCAAATCAACAACAGACGCCTCGCAACAGGTTTACCCAACTGATCACGGCTCAAGATCTCAGCCCTTGGTTCCTCTTCACCGCGGCGTTCATCGCCATGGGCCTCGGAGCGCTGCACGCGCTGGAGCCGGGCCATGGCAAAACGATCGTTGCGGCGTACCTCGTCGGTTCTCGCGGTACGGCGCGCCATGCTGCCATGCTCGGAACCATCGTCACTGTGTCTCATACAGCGGGTGTGTTCGCACTTGGAGCGATCACTCTATACGCTTCCCGTTACATCGTCCCGGAACAACTCTACCCATGGCTTGGAGTGGTTTCTGGAATCACGATTGCTGGACTTGGAGCCTATCTTTTCCTGCGCCGTCTGACCGGTGCGGCCTCAGACCATACGCACGCTAATGGAGCGTCCCACTTCGATTGGATCTTCTCGAAGCTGAGAAAGACAGAGAAGACTGGCACCAGCCGCGAATCGGCAACGGCTTCAACCAAGCCAATAAGCTGGGCCCAACTCTTTACGCTAGGCATCACGGGCGGAATCATTCCCTGCCCGGCGGCGTTGATCGTCCTGCTCAGCGCGTTTGCCCTGCACAGGATAGGCTTGGGCTTCTTCCTGATCGTGGCTTTCAGCGCGGGACTCGCTGCGGTTCTCATTGGCTTTGGAATGCTGATGGTTTACGCGCGCAGCTTCATGACGCGACTTCAGATAGATGGCCCTCTTACTACGCGCTGGCTCCCGCTTGCATCATCCGCATTCATCCTTGTACTTGGATTCGTCCTTGCGGCGCAGGCCTTTTCTGCCACGCATCTCAACTTATTCGCCCACTCTAAAGAGAAAGTCGGACATCTTTTGCTGGTGACTGGCCTTGCCTGATCCTAGGTATGCGGCATTCTACGGATGCGGACCACGTCGTAGCGATCTCGACGATCGTAAGCAAACAGCGAAGCATACGCAACGCTGCATTTATCGGCGCTGTGTGGGGATTGGGTCACACGATCACGGTTTTTGCAGTTGGTTCGCTGATCATCCTGTTTGGTGTCGAAATTCCACCGCGAGTCGGGTTATCGATGGAGTTCAGTGTGGCCCTCATGCTGATCCTGCTCGGGCTCTTGAATCTCACTGGGGTGATGCGGAAGGTCACGACCTTTTTCACTCCCTCCTTGGCTCAGGGATTTGACTCGTTCGCTATTTTAGGAAGGGGCGAACTCACAAGTCCGACTTGTGCTCCGATGGAAAGTATAGTGAGAAGGCTGGGAGTCTACCAGTGCATCCGCCCGATGGTGATCGGCCTTGTGCATGGACTCGCGGGATCGGCAGCAGTGGCCCTGCTGGTTCTGTCCACCATCCACAATCCAATTTGGGCGACGGTTTATCTACTGATCTTCGGTGCCGGAACATTGGTCGGCATGATGGTAATGACTGCTGCGATCGCAGTCCCACTGGCGTTCGCTAGTGATCGCTTCGCCAGGCTTGGCCACTATTTCGGAGTAGCCTCCGGAATGGTCAGTCTGTGCTTCGGATCATTTCTCGTCTATCAACTGGGCTTCCTCGGAGGTCTTTTCACTAACCATCCCCAGTGGATACCGAGGTAGCGATGCTTGGCGTCATTGAGCTCAGTCTCTAAGTCCGGTTGAATCACGCAAGCATTAACATTGCAACTAAGGCGTCCAAAGGCGTGGATGTGCCCGGAGAGCTATGCGCAAGCCGAAAGCCAGAGTCGGAGCACTAGCAATAGCCATTTTGAGTGGTGCGCTAGTGTCGATGGCGCGAGGGGGTCAGCCCCAGATTGTCTGATTCTCTGGACGAATATCTTTAAGTTCGACGTAGAGGGTTCGGTTATACGAAACTGCTCCCGCCTTGAAAGGGAGGTGATTATGGCGGCGCAGAAGGATGTCCTCAAGCTGGAAATCCGTCTCCTGTCCCCGGACGTTATCGTTTTCTTTTCAGGGCCAACATATGATGGTGCTCTGCAGGTTGCCTTTTCAGATCTCACCTTTCATCAGTTCGATTCTCAGACCGCAACAAGGGAACTGGCCGTTGTCCGTTCTGAGAGCCTTACGCCTCTCTGCCTACGCAGTTTCCATCCCTCATATCTTCAACGCTCTAAGCGCTGGTCAACGATGCTAGATATAGCCCGATGGCTTGAGAGTCACAAATCCTGACCCTGTTTTCTTCGTGCAAGGGCCTGCGGTCGCTTATCTACTTCTGAGATTTCTGATCAGCCGGCTGTAAGCGTATCTATCAAGAGCCGATGGGCGGCGGTTCGCTGGATCGGCCCGAACTGGAGAAGTGCCTGGACCGGCTGGAACAGGGAGACACCCTCGTGGTGTGGCGACTGGACCGCCTGGGCCGGTCGATCCGCGACCTCCTCCAGCTCGTGGACCGGCTTGATAAAAGCGGTATCAACTTCATCTCTTTGAAGGAGAAGTTTGACACGAGCACCGCCGCAGGCAGGCTCGTCTTCCACTTCTTTGCGGCCCTGACGCAGTTTGAACGGGAGCTGATTCGGGAGCGCACCATGGCAGGGCTTTCGTCGGCGCGGGCACGAGGCCGGACAGGTGGCCGGAAGAAACTGCTTTCGCCTCAGCAGGTTCGTGTCGCAAAGACGATGTGGGACAGCCGTGAACACACGCGGCATGAGATAGCAGCTCACTTTGGGGTCTCGGTCCAGACAATCGACCGGGCAGTAAGGGCGAACACGACGGAAGCGAAAACCGGGGGAGGGAAGTGATGCGTGTCCAAGGCTCGATGCACTGTCCGTGCGGGCGGGAGAAGATCCTTGCCACTGGTCTTTGCGCGAGCTGCTACACCCTGAAACGGCAGGATGCCGAATACTTCGGCGGGCTGCGTGAAATGGTACTTGAACGGGACGGCTATCGCTGCCGGGTGTGCGACGCTCCTGGTGGACGCAAACGAGAGATGATCGTGCATCACCGGGTACCGGGGAAGTCGGTCTTGGCGCTAATGATCGCGCTCTGCCCTGGTTGTCACGCCAAGGTGCATCGGACCAAGGCGGTTCTGACTGCGTGGCCGCGTCTGCTGCTGGAGCTGTGGCGCGAGCAGCACCCTACCGGCCATGAGCAAACCACGTTGGATTTCAACCTGAAGAAAGCGCCTGCAAAGCCCGTCCCCCTCTTCGTTGAGGAGAGGGAACAGGTTCGCAAGTAAACACAACGGCGTTTGAACTAAGCCGCTGGCGCGGCGGATGCTGCATCGGTGGGGGTGCTGGTGGTGGCTGGGTTTAGGGTTCGGTTCACAAGGAGGATTTCCTTTGCTGGTCAGACGGCGGCGCTACGCTTCCTGTTCTTCAAGACGCTTCCAATGACTAGACTAATCGGGCGCTCACTTCCGGTTCTCCGTCACCGTGCCCTATTTGTTTTCACAATCGTCAGCCAATCTGGAACAGTGCTATGCGTCAGGGCGGCACCAACCGTCATTTCGGCAGCAGCATGTGTTCGCCACTCGCAAAACAGGGCATCGAGTCTTCCCAATGACTTTCTGTCAACTGTCGCTTTCCGGAACCGTCCGCATTCATGATCCAGATCGAGCCGTAAGGCTGGAACGAGTTGTCGTACAGCGCGGCTTCGTCGCGGAAGCCGTACTCTCCGCTGGTCCACATCACGAACTTTCCATCCCCGCTCCAGACCGCATGTGCGTCGTTTGCCGGAAAGCTGGTCAGGCGTTTCAGATCCGTGCCATCCGGGCGCACCGTGTAGATGTCGAAGTTTTCCTCGAGCTTTCGCGTGAAAAGAATTTGCGTTCCGTCCGGTGACCAATACGGAAGATTGTCGGCTTCTGTGGTCAGCACACGAGAGGCCTTCGTCTCGAGGTTATAGATACGCAACCCCATCTCGCCGGTGCCAAAAGAGCGATAGACAATCTCCTTGCCATTTGCAGACCAGCTTGGAAAGCCAGCGTTCGGCATGTCAGGCGTGAGCTCCTGCGGATTGGTCCCATCGCGATCAACCACCATGATCCTTGCGCCCTTTGTCCGTCGTCCTTGCAGGAATCCGCCGTAGCCGAACGCGATGTGGCGTCCGTCGGGTGACCAGCTTGGGGCGAAGGCCGCACCTTGCACCGCCTGGAAGACCACCTTGCGACTGCTTCCGTCCGCGTTCATGGTAACGACCGAGGAATCCACATCCTTGTCTGTGACCAAAAGAGTGCCGTCTCGCGAAAAGCTGGGAAACACATCCGTGTAGCGGTATTCATAGGCCGGGTCCCAGCTATACAGCAGTTGGTTCTGAGGGCGGGGCGTGTAGTTCACTCTCTCGTAGATCACCTGCTTTCCGTCCGGCGACCATGAAGGCGAGCGCATGTCACCCGGCAGCTTCGCCGTCCCGGATGTGTACGCAATGCCCTGTTCTCTTCCTGACTTCGTTGCATACGCAACACGTCCATCCGGCAGGAATTGAGGCTCCACCTTCAAGCCGGGCCCGGAAGTCACATCCGTTCGCTTTCCGGAGGCGACGTCAATAGAGACGATCTGCGAGGTGGCCCGGGCTGCAAGTTGGAACACACGCGCATCCCAGGTGCTTTCGACAGGGATCTCGTAAAACACGATCTGTTTTCCATCCGGGGACCACTTCGGCGAACCTGAGCAGATGCCTGCGCCAGTCAGTCGCCTAAGACCGGTTCCGTCAGGGTGCACAAGGTAGACGCTGAGCTCCTGCACGTGCTCCCATCCATTGCCGTTTCCATGACCCTTCCATTCCGTATTACGATCGGAGGTGAACGCAATCCACTTGCCATCGGGAGACCACGCCGGCCGCAGAAATGCATCGGGTTTCATCAGATCGCCCTGAATCTCAGGTGTACCGGTCAGCTCACGCACCCGCTTCGTTCTCAGGTCAAGAATCCAGATGTTCGCTCGATGAGTCGTACCCCGCGTTGAAACAAAGGCCACCTGTGTCCCATCCGGCGAGAAGGTCGCCTGGTCATCGAGCGCGGGATCGTCCGTAAGACGCTCGAGGCCGCCGCCATCGGCGCGTGCTCGATAAATATCGGCTTGACCAAAGCCCGCTCGCTCTGACGTGAAAACAATCCACTTGCCGTCGCCTGAGTAGCTCGCGTGATAATCGAAACCGGCACCGGGAAACATCTTGCGTTCGCCAGTGCCGTCCGCGTTCGCAATGTAAAGCTCGGAGGTGGATGGACCGATGCGGTTCATGAGCATGACGTCTTTTGCGGCTGCAGACATCGCGAACATACAAGAGAGAAGCAGGGCGGTCGTTTTCATTATCAACACGCTAAACCCTGCACCTTAAAATCGTCTGAGAGACTATGTGTTGTCATATATCGCAGATATGGCTCACCGTGAAGCTGTGAGTTGGAGCACGTATGCAAAAACAAACGCTGGTCGGCCTCAAGGTGCTTCTGGTCGAAGACAACAAGGAGCTTGCCGACTTTGTGGCGGGAGGGCTGGACGATGAGGGATGCTTGGTCACAATAGCGCATGATGGCGGTCAGGGACTTCGCCAGGCACAAATGCACGCGTTCGACATAATCCTCCTCGATGTCATGCTGCCCACCCTCAACGGTTTCGAGGTGACCAAACGTCTTCGGCAGCAGAAGGTGCGCACGCCTGTGTTGGTGCTCACCGCCCGGGATGCACCGAACGATATTGTGGAAGGCCTGAACGCGGGTGCGGACGACTACCTGTCGAAGCCCTTCGAGTTCGAGGTTCTTTTGGCAAGAATCCGGGCGCGCACACGGCTGGCTGCAGGCGACCGCGGTTCGCAACTGCGGTATGCTGACCTCCTGCTGGATCCAGAGAAGCGCCAGGCGATCCGGAACGGCCGATTGATAGAACTGACCCTTACAGAACTCGCCATCCTAGAATGCCTGATGCGCGCCGCCGGACGTGTGATCAAGCGCAGCCAAATCATCGAATTGGTCTGGGGAGCACGCGATGTCACAGAAAACAACTTGGACGTCTTTATCCGCTATTTGCGCAACAAGATCGACCCGCCTGGACTGCCGCGCCTTCTGCACACCGAGCGCGGAGTTGGCTATTCGATGCGGGAGGACAGGGAATGAAGTCACGTACCATTCAGTTCCGTCTGATGCTATGGTACTTCGCGACCTCGGCGTTGATCCTCGCCGCTTTCGGGGCTGGGAGCTGGTGCGCGATGCGAAACAGCATGTACCACTCCATCGATCGCTCCCTTCGCTTTCGTCTCACTCAAGTTGCGCCGTTCGTCCAACAGCACTCACTCCACACGCGTGAGCAATTTCAGCGAGCCTTCAGCAACGCCACGGACACAGGCGTAGTGGGCGTCTTCGTTCAGATAACCGACTCGCAGTCCCAGGTTCTTTTCGCAAGTCATATCTTCGATTCACACCACATACCGGCGCTGGGAGCTGCGCCGGAAGACGGCTCGATCCTGCTGGAGACCAGGGGCTACCAGCGCGGCTGGCCGATGCGTGTCGCCAGCCAACGCTTCGTTGTTAACGGCGTGCCCATGACGATACATCTCATCGAGCCTCTCCGAGATACCTGGAGTGCTTTGCGTGAGTACACTAGAACGTTGTGTGGTTTGCTTTTAGCCGCTTTATTGCTCGCGACTGCGACCGGATACCTCTTCAGCAGACGGGCGTTTCGTCCGGTGGAGCAGCTGCGCCTGGAGGCTGAGGGGATCGATCCGACAAACCTGTCGGCCCGATTGGCTATACCAATCGCAGAAGATGAACTGAAGCGCCTGGCCCAAACGCTGAATGCCATGTTGTCCCGCATAGAGTCTGGATTTCGCGCCGTGCAGCAGTTCACCGCAGACGCTTCACACGAACTGCGAACGCCGTTGGCTCTAATCCTCACCGCGACTGAGGTGACTCTTCGTAGAGAACGATCTGCGGCCGAACTGCGGGACACGTTATTGAAGGTGCAGCGCGAGGGGCGGCATATGGCAAATCTGCTTGAACAGTTGCTGACGCTCGCCAGAAGCGACGCGCAACAAGGTGAGAAGCATTTCGACTACGTGGACTTGACGGAACTAACGAGGGAACTGGTTCAGGATCTTGAGTCGACGGCGTTAAACAAAGGTCTCGAGTTGCAAGAAGAAGTGTTATCGGGCTCGCACTACACGAGGGGTGATGCCACTGAACTTCGACGCTTGCTCATGACTCTCCTCGACAACGCAATCAAGTACACGGACAGCGGTTCCATCAGGGTTAGCTTGAAGCTTCAGGAAGGGGAATACATCGTTTCCATAGCAGACACCGGCATCGGGATACGGACAGAAGATCTCCCCATGATCTTTGACCGGTTCTGGAGAGCTGACCAGGTCCGGTCCTCTCTTGACCGAGGCGCTGGCTTAGGCCTCGCACTGGCCTCGCAAACCGCGTGCAGACACCACGGCCGCATCGGGGTCCAAAGCCAATTCGGACAGGGCTCCACGTTCTGGATCCGACTTCCCATAGCGAATCCAGGGACAGAATAAAAACCAGGTTAGGAACGGCCAGCACGTTCTGCAGAGGTGCCTATTGTTTAGTGATTCAAGGCTGCTGCTCTACTTCTTCTCGCTCGTGTTCCTTGAGGCGGGCAGTAGGCGGTATCTGCGTTCTCTAGATGATCTCGCAATGGTTGCTGTCAGCAGCAAGAACGGAACGCCGATTCTATTGCGCGATCTGGGAACGGTGAGCTTCGGTCCGGATATCCGCGAAGGAGTCGCCGAGTGGAATGGAGAGGGCGAAACCGTCGGTGGAATTATCGTCATGCGTCAGGGGATGAATGCCCTAGACGTCATCAACGGGGTCAAGAAGAAGCTCCGCGAAATCGCATCATCGCTTCCGCCCGGCGTCCAGATCATGTCTGGATACGACCGCTCCGATCTGATCGATGCATCCATCAAGACCTTGCAGCGCGATCTTCTGGAAGAGGCGGTCATCGTCAGCCTGGTGATTATCGTCTTTTTGTTCCACTTCCGATCCGCGCTTATCGCCATCCTAGCCCTGCCCATTGCGGTTCTGGTGTCGTTCATCCCGATGTACTGGCTGGGCGTGACCTCGAACATCATGTCGCTGGGCGGTATCGCGCTAGCGATTGGCGTGCTTGTCGATGCCTCCATTGTGATGGTCGAAAACGGCTACCGCCATCTGTCCGACCGGCAGGAGCAAGACTCCAAGCCGGTATCAGAGCCTGAGCGGCGGACGATTCTTATCAATGCAGCTAAGCAGGTAGGTCCGGCCCTCTTCTTTTCGCTGTTGATCATCGTCGTATCGTTCCTGCCAGTCTTCCTGCTCGAAGCGCAGGAAGGACGTATGTTCCGCCCGCTGGCCTGGACCAAAACCCTCGCAGTCGGCTCGTCCTCCATCCTCGCGATCACACTTGTACCGGTCCTGATGGTGATGCTGATCCGCGGACGGCTGCGGCCGGAACAGGCAAATCCGATCTCGCGCGTCACGCAGGCGATCTACTTGCCGGTTCTGAAGTTCTGCATGCGATATCGCTGGCTCACGATTGCCGTGAATCTGATTTTTCTCATTGTGACGTTTCCACTCGCGTCGCGCCTGGGCAGCCAGTTCATGCCGCCTCTCTTTGAAGGCTCTACCTTATATATGCCGACGGCTCTTCCCGGTATCTCCATTGAACAGGCGAAGGTGCCCCTGCAGCAGCAGGACCGCATCCTTCGCGGCTTCCCGGAAGTTGCAAGCGTCTTCGGTGCCGTTGGCAGATCCGATAGCGCAACCGACAACGCGCCTCTCGATATGTACGACACCACAGTCATGCTTAAACCACGCGAACGATGGCCTGCCGGGATGACCTACGAAAAGCTCATTCAACAGATGGACGAAAAGCTCCAGTTTCCGGGGCTCTCGAATACATGGACGATGCCCGTCGAAAACCGTTTGGACATGGAACTGACCGGCATCAAGACGCCGCTGGGCATGAAGGTGCAGGGACCAAATGTCGAAGGCATTCAGCAGCTAGCGTCGCAAATTCAGAATGTATTGTCTGGACTTCCGGAGATGAGGTCGATCTTCGCTGAAAAGGTTGCACAGGGCTTCTACGTCAACGTGGATGTCAACCGCGCGGAGGCTGCTCGCTATGGCTTGACAGTCGCAGATATTCAAACCGCCGTGGAGTCGGGCATCGGCGGACAGAATATTGCGGAGAACATCGAGGGACGTGAGCGGTATCCCATCAACGTCCGTTATCAGAGAGACTTTCGA